>NZ_CP123620.1:305579-611158 GCF_029873215.1 Nocardioides sp. BP30
CGACGACACGCTCCTCGCCGTCGGCGCTGACATAGACGACCTTGGGCACTGCGATCTCCTTCCGTAATGGCCTAACCATTGTCCCAATTTGTGTGACGTGCGTCAACCGCCCCGGCCGGGTCGGGGCGAACGTTGTCCACAACCCCGGGCCCGCAAGGCTCGATCGGGGGTGCCGTCTCGCCGCGATCGCGAGCAACGGCGATGGGCTAATGTGCCGCGCATGTCATCCTCGGAAGCCCTCGTCATGGACGCCGGCCTCGCCCGCACACTGCCGCTGGCCGTGATGCGTCTGCGTCGCCGGCTGCTGAACGAGCGGCACCCCGACAACGACCTGTCATTGGGCGCGATGGCGGTCGCAGCGGCACTGGAGCATCACGGGGACATGGCGCTGGGCGCGCTGGCCCAGCGCGAGCGGGTGCGCCCGCCGAGCATGACCCGTACCGTCAACTGTCTCGAGGAGGGCGGGTACGTCGTGCGCCGGCCCGGGGAGACCGATCGGCGCCAGGTGATCGTGTCACTCACCGACAAGGGGCGTGAGACGCTCCGGGTCGACCGCGCCCGCCGTACCGAGTGGCTGGCCCAGCGACTCGGTCAGCTCGACGAGGCCGACCGTGCGATCCTGTCGGACGCGATCCCTCTCCTCGAGATGCTCGCCCGCGCGTGAGCGGGCACCACGCCTACGGTGGCAGGCTCACTCCAGGGTGGACCGCCGGCGGAGCGGCGGAGCGCCCACGCTGAGCAGGGGGCGCAATCGCGTGTTCCCGAGTGCCTCGATGAGCCTGGTCAACGGTCGGCTCGCCAACCGCCAGCCGACGAGCATCACGACGCAGCTGAGGATGATCGCGCCGATGACGTCGTGGGGGTAGTGCTGGCCCAGGTAGATCCTCGAGAAGCCCTCCAGAGCGGCGAGTGCGACGGCCACGAGGCCGATGGTGCGGTTCACGATCCAGAGGCCGACGGCGAGCGCCACCGCGACCGTCATGTGGTCGGAGGGGAACGAGTAGTCGGTGGGGCCGGGACAGGCCTGCACGCTGTGCACCATGAGCGCTTGGCACGGCCGGGTCTCCTGGAAGACCTGCTTGAGGAGCAGGCCACCGGCGACGCAGAGGACGGCGCCGATCCCGACCCACGCCACCGCGGCGAGGTCCCGGGGGTTCGAGCGCGAGCGGGCGTACCACCATGCGACAGCCGTCATCACCACCAGGAGCACGATGCTGGCGGTGGTGTAGACCTCGATCGGCCGGTGCAGCCATCCGGTGCGGTCGGCGAACGACGTGATCGTCCGGTACCAGCCGTCGTCGGCAGTCGTGACGGTCCTGGTGTGCTGGACGGTGGCCAGTGCCATCGGCAAGTGAGTCCCTCTCGGTGTGGTTCCGCGGGCGGGTGGTGCGCCGGCGGGTGGTCGGGCCGGCGGTCAGGCCGGCTTCGCGAAGTCCGGCAGTCGGACTTCCTTCTCAGGTCGGGGGGCGCCGGAGAAGCTGGCGCCGTCTGCCGCCACCGACATCGCGAGCGTGTAGCCCTGAGCCTGTATCGCCGCCCGGCACTGGGCCTTGGCTGACTGCTCGTTCGTCGCGCCGACGGGACGTGCGTAGACGGCGTTGGCCGGCACGTTCTCCTGGTCGAACCGCGCCTCGATGCGCAGAAGGCTGTCGCCGTACCGCCGCCCGGTCACGTAGAAGATCGAGTAGCCGAGGTCGTGCGCCGCCCTCACGAAGCGGACCGAGCGTGGAACGAGGGCACCGATCCCTCCGAAGTGGGTCTGGACCATGACGTCGTCGATGCCCATCACGACCGCCAGACGCTCTCCAGGGCCGCGGTGGGCCATCCGGTGCCTGAGCCACGCTTCCGCGCCGTGCCCACCGGTGGAGCTGTAGGCGTGGTCGACGGCGCGCAACCAGGCCCGCTCGTCCTGAGGCGCTGGCGGCATCCTGTCATCGGCGATGCGAGCACTGGACTGCTCGGGGGACCCGGTCAAGGGACGAGCGAGGTCGAGGTCTGCGGGGCCGTCCACCGCGCAGGCGGTGAGGAGGGCGCAGGCCATCAGGGCGAGCGCCGCATGGAGTCGGCGTCCCGGCCGGAGGCGCGGCGTCCGCCCGGGCGGCGTCATCGGGACCATGCAGACCTCCGGCTCATCCGACGATCCGGCCGGCGGGGTCATGGTTGGTCACCGCACCAGTGAAGGGGCACCGCCATGCCACTGACCTGACCGCCGGCGCGCGGCCAGGCTAATGGCACCCACCGCGCCGGATCGTTGGCGCCGTGAGTGCGGTCGTCGAGTGTGCCGACGAGCGGGTCGAGCACGCGCGGCCCGCTGTCCTGCAGCCGTGGTGTCGGTGGCGGACAGGCGTTGCGTACGCCGTCGTCGTCGCGGTGGCACGTCTGCTGATCGCCCGACTGCCCCTGACGCCGGATGAGGGCGGCTACCTGTTGGCGGCCTCGCAGTGGCACCACGGCACGTCGACGTACGGCAACTACTTCGTCGACCGTCCACCGCTGTTGATGGCCGTCTACGCGCTCGCCGGGGTACTCGGTGGGGGCCTCGTCCTGCGACTGCTCGGCGTCGTCGCCGCTGTCGCCGCCGTCCTCGTCGCCGGGCGAATTGCCGGCCGGGCCGCGGCTGCTGCCGTCGCCGTCCTCGTCGTCACGCCCCTGTTCGGCACGACGAACGTCGACGGCGAGCTGCTTGCTCTGCCCTTCATCCTCGCCGGTCTCCTGGCGCTGTTGCGAGCGGTGTCACCGATAGACCGGCCATCGCTCCGAGCTGGGGTGGGCGCGGGCGTGCTGGCGATGGCGGCGATGCTGATCAAGCAGAACATGCTGGACGTGTTCGTGGCGGCGGCCAGCGTCTGCGTCGTGCTGGCCGCGAACCGACACTGGCGATCCGCAGCACGCCTGGGCGGCTCGGTCGCGGCGGGGGCGCTGGCCGCAGGTGCCGTCGCACTGAGCCTGGCCTGGGCGCGCGGAACGTCGCCGGCGCATCTGTGGGACGCGCTGGTGACCTTCCGGTTCCAGGCCGGATCGCTCATCTCCGCACAGGGCAGTGCTGCGGGCGGCACCGCCCACCGTCTCCACCAGCTCCTGCGGTCGCTGGTCCTCTCGGGAGCGCCGTTCGTCGGGCTCGTCGCGCTCGTCGCGGCCGGGAGGCCAGCCCTGAGGATGACCTCGGACCGGCCGTGGCGACTCGACCTGCGGTGGGTCGCGCTGCCGGTCATCGGCTGGGAGGCGGTGGGAGTGGTGCTGGGAGGCAGCTACTGGCTGCACTACCTGATCGCGCTGATCCCGGGGCTGGTGCTGCTCCTGGGTGCGGTACGTCGCCTCGGCGTCTCCCGGCAGGGGCCGAGGGTCCCTGTGCTGCTGGGCACCTCGCTCCTCGCCTCAGCCATCAGCGCGACGATCGCCTTCGTCGGCGTGGCCGTGCACCAGCCGCAGCAGGACAGCGATGCTCGGATCGCCGCGTATCTCTCCGCCCACCGACAGGCAGGCGACACCGTGGTGGTGGCCTTCGGGCATCCGAACATCGTCTACGACGCGGGGATGACCAGCCCGTACGAGCATCTGTGGAGCCTCTCGGCTCGGGTGCGTGACCCGCGGCTGCTCGATCTGACCCGGCTGATGGATCAACCGCGGCCACCGCAGTGGGTGGTCGTCGCCGGTGCCTCGCTCGGCACGTGGGGAGTGGACGCGACCGCTGCGGACCAGGCCCTGCACCGGCACTACCGCGCGGTGGCGGCCGCCGGCGACTGGCACATCTTCGAGCGGGACTGAGGCTTTCTCGCCCGAGACGGCGTCGGTCTCATCCGTCTTTCGGGTGTTGGTCCTCGCCGAGGGCCGGTGCCGCGGCCGGGAGCCTGATCTCGAACGTCGCACCGCCGCTCGGGGCGTGGGGTCGAAGCGTCACGTCGCCCCCGACGCTGCGCGCCACCCGCCGAGCGAGCGCGAGTCCCAGTCCGCTCCCCCCACTGCCGGTATGGCCCGGGGTGAAGATCACGTCGAGGTCGGCATCGTCGATGCCGGGTCCGTTGTCGGCGACGAGCAGGGAGATCCAATCCTCACGACGTACGCCGACCACCTCGACGTGCTCGGCGTGGCGGATGGCGTTCTCCAGGACGGGCGCGACGGCGCGCGCGGCGAGGGTCGGAGCCACCGCCACGCACAGGTCGGCCGCGAGGTCGACCTGCACCCGATCGCCGCCGGCGAGGTCGCGGAGCAGCCCGTGGATCACCGAGGCGAGGTCGGCGTCGTCGGCTCGAGCACCCGTCGACGTCGACCTCGCGAGCTCGACGAGTCCGGTGATGGTGGCGGCCATCTCGCGGCAGGAGTCGGTGATGTAGCCGAGGTCCTCGCGTAGCTCCGCGTCGAGGTCGTCGCGATCGGAGATGACCTCCGCCGTGGCGAGGACGGCCGTCAGCGGTGTCCGCAGCTCGTGAGCCAGCTCGGAGGTCAACCGTTGCTCGTCGAGGATGGCGCGACGCACGCGATCGAGGAGCCGGTCGAGGGTGTGGCCCAGGGCCCTGATCTCGTCGGTCGGTGGGCCCAGGTCGAAGCGCCGGTCGAGGTCGTGCTCGCTCCATGCCTCCGCGGTGTGCGCCATCAATGCCACCGGCACGAGGGCGCGCCGGCTCGCCCAGGCGACGAGCAACGTGGCGAGGACGACGATCGTCGCCCCGATGCCGATCGCGATGGCGAGGGCGTCGTGGATGATGTCCTGGTAGCTGTCGAGCCGTTCGGAGACGACGACGACGCCGCTGACGCCACTCGGGGTCGTGAACGGTTGGGCGAGGAGCGCGAAGGCGTCGCCGATGTGGGCCCGACGCGTGGTCGAGGACGTCGACAGGTCGGCGAAGAAGCGCGCCTGGGAGGGCGGCACCACTCCGGCGACGAGCCGGCCGGCCGTGTCGTAGACGGCGACACCCGGATCGAGCCGGGCATCGGGGACCGAGAGTGTCCGGCTCGAGCTCGCCGACGAGGCGGAGCTGATCACCGCGTCGGCTCGATCCTCGAGCACCCTCGCGACGGCGCTGTGGGAGGAACGCGAGAGTGCTACCTGGATGACGAGGATCAGCAGGATCGCGACGGTGCTGGCGAAGACGGCGGTGAGCGTGACCAGGCGACGCCGCAAGGTCGAGCTGTCGCCGCCGAAGCCGCCCCAGGCCGCCAGCCTCCTGATCGGGGATGGTGCGGTCGGCCCGTGCCGGCCGCTCACGAGATCGTGAAGCCGACACCGCGCACGGTCGTCAGGGCGGCCGGGGAGTTGATCGACTCGAGCTTGACCCGGATGCGGCGGATGAAGCTGTCGAGCGTGTTCTCGGCGACGATGGCGCCGTCGGGCCAAGCCGCCGCGACGACTGCCTGGCGACGTACGACCTCGTCCGGCCGGGAGAGCACGACAGCGAGCAGCCGGTACTCCGTGGGGGTCAACGCGACCTCACCGTCGGCCGTACGCACCGTGTGGCGGAGAGGATCGAGGACCAGACCCGACTCCTCCTTCTCGCGCCGTGACGCACGGTTGATCAGCACGGTGAGCCGCGCGATGACCTCCTTGATCTCGAAGGGCTTCACGACGTAGTCCTCGGCGCCGACGGCGAAGCCCTGCAGCTTCTCATGGGTGGCGCCGAGCGCCGTCAGGAACAGCACCGGAGCATCCTGGCCGGCGGCCTTGAGCGCCTGGACGACATCGCGACCGTCGGAGTCGGGCAAGCCGATGTCCATCACGATCGCGTCGACGCCGCTGTTCGCGTGGAACAGCTTGATCGCCTCGGCTCCGTTGAAGGCGGCGAGCACCGTGTGCCCGGCCTGTTGGAGACCACGTGCGAGCGCGCGGCGGATCGCGGGCTGGTCCTCACAGATCCCGATCGTCGCCATCGTGCCTTCCCCCGCCACCGTCAGTCCCTATGCGGCCGAGTCTGACACGGCGCGCTCCTCGGTGCGGTCAACCTTGCTGACGCTGAGGTAGACGACCACGGCAAGGATCGCTGCCAGGAACGCGAGGCTGGGCCACAGGGTGCCGAGAGCGAGGCCGCCCTCAGACTTGTCCGAGGAGAGGTAGTCGCCGATGTTGGCACCCAGCGGGCGGGTCAGGATGAAGGCGACCCAGAAGGTGGCGACGGCGTTGACCCCGGCACGCCACGCGAGGAGGGTCAGCGCGATCAGGCCCAGGGGGAGCAGGACCGAGACGCCGGGAGTCCAGCCGGTGAGCTCGACGGTCCAGTCTCCGAGAGCGGTGCCGAGCGCGAAGGTCACCAGGACGGTGAGCCAGTACCAGGCCTCCCGCGAGCCGGTGTTCACGGCATGGATGGACAGGGTCCGCTCGCGCCACCACCATGCGGCGAAGACGACGACGAGGAGCACGGAGAAGACGGTGCTGCTGATCCACAGCGGCACGTTGTGGCCGTCGGTGAGGTTGTCGGTCAGCAGCGTGCCCTCCACGCTGACGAGCACCACCGTCAGCCAGTAGATCCAGGGCGTGTAGCGCCGGGTGCGGAACTGGACGGCGAGCGCGACGATGAGCGCGACGCCGAACAGGATGGTCGTGTTGACCAGGCCGAACCCGACCGTCTCGTTGATGTAGTCGGCGAAGCTCTCCCCGACACTCGTGCACAGGATCTTGATGACCCAGAACCACACCGTGATCTCGGGAACCTTGTTCAGCATGGCGCCGCGAAGCGTCGGCGCAGGCGTGTACGTCGTCATGTCCAGCAGGCTGGTCGGTCAGCGGTGCCATTCACCTGACCGGCCGACGAAGGCCTGCGGACGAGCCGCCTTCCAACCATGTCAATGACACGTTGGATCGCCGATGGTTGACCGGTGAGCACAGCTGTGGGGGTTCGCACCTCCGGCACGGAAGGTCATGGAGCTTGAGTACTGATCTGGGGCCTCTCGGCCGCGCGATCATGGTGATCCCGACCTACAACGAGGCTGCCAACCTCGGTTGGATCGTCGCTCGGTTGCGGCGAGCGGAACCCGAGGTCGACGTCCTGGTCGTCGACGACAACTCCCCCGACGGCACCGGCTCCCTCGCCGAGGAGCTCGCGGCGTCGGACCAGCACGTGCACGTGCTGCACCGCACCGAGAAGAACGGCCTGGGCGCCGCCTACCTCGAGGGCTTCGCCTGGGCGCTCGCCCAGGGTTACGACGTCATCGGGGAGATGGACGCCGACGGCTCCCACCAGCCCGAGGAGCTGCATCGGTTGCTCGACGCGCTGCAGGCCGCCGACCTCGTCATCGGGTCGCGCTACGTGGCGGGCGGCTCGGTGGTGAACTGGCCGCTCTCGCGCCAGGCGCTCTCCCGGGCCGGCAACCTCTATGTGCGCCTCCTGCTGGGGATCGGCGTGCGCGATGCGACGGGCGGCTTCCGGGTGTTCCGGCGCCAGACGCTGGAGAAGGTCGACCTCGGCTCGGTGGAGTCCGCCGGCTACGTCTTCCAGACCGATCTGGCGACCCGGACGGTGCGGGCGGGCATGGTCGTCGCGGAGGTACCGATCGAGTTCGTCGAGCGGGTGCGCGGCTCCTCGAAGATGAGCGGGACGGTCGCCTCGGAGTCTCTCCGGCTCGTCACGGTGTGGGGCCTGCGCGAGCGCCGCCAGCAGCTCGCCCGAGCCTGGCGCCGTACGTCAGGACGCAGGCCCGCCCGAACCCGTCGTCCCCGATGACCGCCGAAGCTCGAAGATGGCTGTCGAGGGGCCTCGCCAGGCGCGCACCATGCGGTAGCCGAGCCGGTCGAGGAGCAGCAGGTCCGGGTCGCCGGGTGCCGTGAGCGGCAGGGCGGCGTCCGTGACGACGAACAGGCGGCTGCGGGGTGCGGCGGTGGTCAACCTCGCGCTGACGGCGGCGAGCGGGTAGTCGCGGCCCCACAGACTCCGGTTCTGGGTCGGGGTGAGGTGCTGTGTCACATCCCGGAGCCCGCTCACCGCCCCGGGATAGGCGATCGCGAGCTTGGCTGTCGACACCGTCCTACGTCCGCGGAGGTTGAGATAGGCGATGTCGTCGCCGGCCCGCGCATGTCGGCGCAGGTAGGCGGCCGCGACTCGCCAGTCGCTCGCCTTCTTGGCCGTCGTCGTTCGCAGCGTCAGCGCGATCGGCGCCGCCAGGACCACCAGCAGAACGCCGCTGGTCACCTGACGCCATGACGAGCGCAAGCGCGCGATGGCCGCCCCTACCAGCAGCGCGAGGGCCGGAGCGGTGAACGTGGCGTACCGGGGGCTGTAGAGCGGCTTGATCGCGTAGCTGTAGGCGAGGATCAGCGCGGTCGGCACCACGAGCCAGCACAGCGCGAGCAACACCAGCGGGCGCTCGGCACGACTGCGCCCGAGACCTCTCACCACCGCGAGTACCGCCAGCGTCACCACCACGACCGCCAGGGCCAGCACCGCCAGCGTCCACGGCGGCCCGACGCGCACCGTCTGGGCGTGGGTGGGCAGCTCACCGGTGAAGAACTGCTGGAGCAGCACCTGCACGAGCGTCACCCGCAGCGGAGGAGCCGTGTGAAAGGGAAGCTGCCACTGCTCGTGATGAGCCATCACCACCATCGGGCTCAGCAGCAGCGCGACGACGGCCGCCGCCGCTGCCGCCGGACGCAGCCGCTGCCGGGAGAGGAGCGAGACGGCGAGGAGGTGAGCGGCAGCGAGGAGCAGCAGATAGATGAACAGGACGCTGGCCGCGAGGAGCGCGAAGGCGTACCGCAGCCAGCGCCAGGTGCCTCCCCGCCGCAGGGCTGCCACCAGCGCGAGCGTGACCCAGACGGCGGCGGCGAGGTCGAAGGCGTAGGACCGCGCCTCCCCGCCGGCCCAGACCGTCCGGGGCAGGATGGCCAGCACGAGTCCCGCGCAGGTTCCGGTACGGCGGTCGACGAGCCGGGTGGCGAGCAGAACGAGGCCGGCCGCACCCAGGCCGACGGCGAGAGCCGAGGGCAGGCGGAGCGCGAGCGCGCTGCGACCCGCCAGCGCGATCCAGAAGTGCATGAAGAGGTAGTAGAGGCCGTGCACCGCATCGATGCGCGTGATGAGCGCCCACCATGCCGGGATGCTCCGGGTGGCCGCGGAGACGGTGGCTGCCTCGTCGGTCCACAGCGAGGGATGCCCGATCCGGATCAGGCTGAGGACGGTCGCGACCAGCCCGACCGCCAGTGCGGTGCTCGTTCGGGCGCCGTCCGGCGCCGAGGGCCGGCTATCGGCTCCGGGTGGCAGCAGAACGGTGGCGCCCACGCCGCAGACGGTAGGCCGCGCCGCATGCCGGCAACCTGGGTGAGACGCGAGCCCGAGCAGCACCTCTCACCGGCGGCGGCCGACGGTGTGTCAGGGTCGCACGCGGAAGTACTCGTACCCGAGCACGCGGCGGGCGACCGGGCGAGGCAGGGCCAGCAGCACTGCCAGCGTCCGGACACCCCCCGTGGTCTGCGAGGCGTGGGCGGCCAGGGCCGACCGCTTGGCGCCCCACTGGGGCCGCACGTCGACCACGACGTCGATCTCGGCGCGATCGGAGTAGATCTCGTCCCCGGGCAGCGTCATGCCGGGCAGCAGCGAGCGCATCGGTCGCACCAGCCGCAACGATCGCACGAGCCAGGTGCGGTCGAGCGTCGCCTCCCACAGGGCCGGGCGGCGGCGCGCGAGCGCTTGAGCCGCCTGTGCCACCCGGTGGACCTGCACGTGGTCAGGGTGCCCGTACCCGCCGTGTGCGTCGTAGCCGGTGAGCACCGTGGCCCCCTCCTCGTCGAGGATCGCCGCGACACGGCGCGCCGCTATGAGGATCGGCACGTCGATGAAGCGTGTGCGGGCGGCGGACGGGGCGGCCGCCATGCCGGAGTCGGCGTAGTCCAGCCATACGACGCGGGCGACGCCGAGGATCGCGGCGGCTCGCAGCAGCTCGGCGCGTCGCTGCACGCCCAGCGGCGTGCCGGCTTCGGAGGAGCCGGTCAGCCCCGCTGCCCCGTCGGTGGCCAGCACCAGGATCACCCTGTCACCGGCTGCCGACCGTTGAGCGAGCCAGCCGCCGGTCAGCAGCGCCTCGTCATCGGGATGGGCGTGGAGCGCGACGATCGTGTCCATCTCGGTGTCAGGCGCCGGCCGCCCGCGGCAGCGCACGTGCGGCCGGTCGAGGCTCGCGTCCGTGTCCCGCCGCGAGCGCCGCCTCGTGGTACAGCTCGGTGGTGCGATCGAGGACCCACGTCCAGTCCTGGCGCGGTGGCACCCGGCGGTTGTGCTCGGCGAGACGCGTGCGCAGACGAGCATCTTTGGCGAGGTCGGCGATGGCGACTGCCATCTGGGCGTCGCTGTCGATCAGGAGACCGCCGACGCGGTCGCTGACGAACTCCTCGATGCCACTGCGGCGACGCGCCACGACCGGCAGACCGGTACAGCGGGCCTCCAGCGCTGCCAGGCCGAAGGACTCCTTCGGTGCGGGGGACACGTACAGCGTGGCCGCGCGCAGCTCGGCGAGCACCTGCTTGCGCGAGAGCCTGCCGGTGAACCGCACGACGCCGTCGAGCCGGTGCCGGGCGACATAGCGCTCGAGCCGCCGCCGCAGCGGGCCGTCACCCACGATCACCAGGTCGACGTCCGGGTTGAGCCGTCGGGCAGCGCGGAAGATGCGCAGCAACGGCATCGGGCGCTTGCGCGGCATCAGACGCATGACGCTCACCACCGTGGTGTGTGAGCCCGAGACCCTCGCTGCGGGGGCTGCCGGCGCTGCGCTCGACGGGAGGGGAGGCCGCGGCGCTCCGTAGCGCCAGTCCGACACCTCGATCGCGTTCGGGAGCACCGCCACCGAGCGGCGCAGCGCGGATTCGAAGGATGTCGCGGCGGCGGTGCTCACCGCCGACCAGGCGACCGGCCAGCGGCGGAGGCTGGCCCGTGCGGCGAAGCGGAGGACGGTCGCCGCCCCGGTCCACATCGAGTGGACGGTGATGAGGGTGGCGATCTCGGCGCCTGCGGCGGCGCGAGCAAGCCGCAGACCGTAGGGCGAGAGCACCGACAGGTGCACGTGCACGACATCACACTCGGCCAGCTCGCGGGTGGCCTGCCGCACCGAGAGGCGCCGTACCCATGCCGGGTCCTCGCTCGCGTCGCTCGCGGGAGGAGTGATCACCCGTGCGTCGAGGCCCCGGGCGCGCTGGTGACGCGCCAGGTCGTCCACGTGGGTCTCGATCCCGCCCAGCCTCGGGAGGAAGACATCGGTGACGTGGGCGATACGCGTCCCCGGCTGGGCCGGATCGCGAGGGGTTGCGCGATGTGCCCCGGGGAGCGTGGCGATGGGCGCAGCTGTCGGTTGCCGACGGCTCGCCCGACGACGGACCAGCACCCACAACGCCAGCGCTCCTCCTCCGACCGGGATCTCGACGGCGAAGACGAAGGCGCGGTACAGCACCGCACCGGCGGTGACGGCCGTCGGGTCACCGCCGAGGGCGAGCAGCATGCCGACCAGACCGATGTCCGCGATGCCGATACCGCCCGGGGTGAGGGGCAGGACGGTGAGCGCGCGTTCGACCGCGAAGCCGGCGAGGATCACGGGCCAGCTGGCGCCGACGCCGGTCAGATGCAGGCACCAGCCGAGCAGCACCGCCTGCAATGCCAGGTAGCCGCCGATGCCGAGGGACATCCGAAGCCAGCCGCGCGCCACGAGACGAGCGCAGTCGCTGCGGATCTCGAGAAGGTGCTGGGCGAGTGCGAGATCACGATCGCGCCCGATCACCCGCAGCGGTGCGCGCACGACCCACTCGACGGTTCCCCCGATCATCGAAGCACCGCGCGGGCTGAGCAGCAGCGGTGCAGCGACAGCGCAGACGCAGACGAAGGCGCCCGCCGAGATGAGGGAGAAGGTGCGGAGCGACGGCGAGACGGCGATCCCGGCGTGAGCCAGCGCCACGAGCGCGACGACGGGCAGCAACAGCTTCGCGCCGACGTCCCACAGGTTGGTGAGGAACGTGAACCCGGTGAAGGTCCGGGCGTCGAGACCCCACGACTTCATCATCCGGCGGTTCAGCTCGACACCGGCGGCGCCTCCCAAGGGCACCACGTTGGACACCGCGCTGCCCGTGAGGTTGAGCGTGAGCGCACGCCGGTGCGAGAGCCGCGGTGCGGCGGCGGTCAGCACGAACGTGTGCACGAGCAGGCCGGCGAACCACACCGCCACCAGGCCCAGGGCGGTGCTCCATCGCAGCTGGGCGAAGGCGGGGAGGACGCTGTGCCAGGTCACGCCGACCAGCTTCGGGAGGCCCGCCGCGACAAGAGCCGCGGCGATGGCCCACGAAGCCACGAAGCGGAGGCCGCGACCCAGGCCGGCGCGGCCAGGGTGGGGCGCGGATGAGGTGGACACCTTGGCAACGTAGGACTCGGTTCGTGCAGGAAACATGACCTACCGCGCCGGGCCGCTATCGCGGCGCCAGGATCCGCAGCTGGAGCATCACGGTGAACCGCTGTTCGGGGTCGCCGAGATCGAGTCCGCTCACCTCGGTGATCCGGCGAAGCCGATACCGCAGCGTGTTCGGATGGATGAAGAGCGCATGGGCGGCCGCGGTGACGTCGCCGAGCGCGTCGAGCCAGGCCTCCAGGCTCTCCACCAGACCCGCGTCGCTGTGCTCGTCGTACTCCAGCAGCCGCGCCAGCGGTCCCACCGCGCGCTCGCCGCGCGCCTGTGCCAGATCCCGCAGCTCCAGCAGCAGGGACGGGGTCTGCACGTCCGCCAATCGTGCGACTCGCTGGGTGACATGGCCATCGCGCAGCACCCGCAGTACGCGGTCGGCGACGGCACGCGACTGCATCAGCCCGGCGATATCCGCCCCCACCGACCCGATGCCGGCCACCACCGGGAGGCTCGCGCCCACCCGGTCATGGAACTCCTGCACCACCCGGACCGCCCGATCCTCGGCGTCGCCGCCACCCGGCAGCACCGGGATGAGGCCGTAGGCGATGCCGCCGACGAGGGCCACCGCCGCCTGCGGCGCGGTCGCGGCCAGATGTACGGCGAACGCGTCGGTGAGCCGGTTCATCTCCGCTGCCCGCTCGGAGTCGCGCTCGTGGTCGGCCGGCAGGGAGGCGCCCACCACGATGAGCCGGCGACCGGCGATGCCGAGCCGGGCAAGAGCCTCCTGGGCACCGGCACCGCCCTCGAGAGCAGTGCTGACGAGGTCGGTGCGGAGTCGACGCTGCACGTCGGCACCGGCGCGCACCCGGAGGAGGTGGAGGGCGACGAGATGGGCGGACTCGGTGAGTCCGGCGGCACGCTCCGGCGTGATCTCGCCCTCCATGACGGCCCAGATCGAGCCGAGCACCTCGTCGCCGGCGCGCACCGCGATGGCGACGCGTTGCTTGGTCACGGCCTGGTGGCCGAGGTCAGCGGGGTCGACGACGACGGGCCCCTGTTGGCGATAGAGGTCCCGGAAGATGCCCAGATCGGTCAGCAGCCGGGCGTAGCGCTCGGGCACCTGTCGCCCGATCACCGTCTCGACGCGCGAGGGGTCGCCCTCGTCTTGCCGCCCGGAGAAGGCCAGCACACGGGAGTTGCGGTCCTCGATGGTGATGGGGGCGTCGAGCAGGGCGGCGACGGCGTTCGCCACCGCGAAGAGGTCGCCGGCCGGCAGCCCGCCGAGCGACTCCTGCTCGATCGTCGCGATGTCGTCCTCCGCCAGCACCGATCGCAGCAGGGCGGTCAGCTGCGCCCAGGTCGCCCCTCGCCGTAGGCCGAGCAGCGCCAGCCCCTGCTCCTGGACGGCGGCTCGCACCTCGGGCGACACCGGCCGCGAGCGTACGACGACGCCGACCGCCCCGTGAGCGCCCATGCGGCGTACGAGATCGGCGAGATCCGCTCCGGGGACGCCGACGCCCAGCACCAACGCGCGGGCCGGGAAGAGCGGCTCGTCGTCGGGGTCGTCGATGACGATGCCACCGATCTCACCCTCGTGGTCGGGGTCGCCGCAGAGCAGCTCGAGCAGGGTGTCGCCGAGGTCGCCGAGCACCCGACCGAGACTCGCCCGCGGTCGCTGACTCACGGCTGGAAGCATACGGACGACGGCTCAGAGCTCGACGGTCTCCACCGAAGTCGTGACCTCGTCGAGCACCTCCGGGATCGGGGTGACGCCGAGGCCCGGACCCGTGGGCACGCGGATCCGGCCGTCCTCGAGCACGAACGGCTCGGTGATGTCGACCTTGTAGAAGCGCCCGGACGCGGAGATGTCGCCGGGCAGCGTGAAGCCCGGCAGCGAGGCCAGCGCGGCGTTGGCCGCCCGACCGAGACCCGACTCGATCATCCCGCCGCACCACACCGCGAGCCCGTGCGCCTCGGCGAGGTCGTGGATCCGCACCGCCTCGAGGTAGCCCCCGACCCGGCCGGGCTTGATGTTGATGATCTGGCAGGCGCCGAGCCGGATCGCGGCGGCCGCGGTCTGCGCCGAGACGATCGACTCGTCGAGGCAGATCGGCGTCTGCACGACCTTGGCGAGGTCGGCATGGCCGACGACGTCGTCCTCCTCCATCGGCTGCTCGATGAGCAGCAGCCCGAACTCGTCGAGCCGCGCCAGGTGGCGCGCGTCGCGCAACGTGTACGCCGTGTTCGCGTCGACCTGCAGCAGCACGTCGTCGCCGTAGGTCTCACGCACCGCGCGGACGGGCTCGACGTCCCAGCCGGGCTCGATCTTCAGCTTGATCCGCACATAGCCCTCGGCGAGGTAGCCGCCGACCACGTCGAGCAGCTGCGGGATCGACTCGAAGATGCCGACCGAGACACCGCTCGGCACGGTCGCGTGTACGCCGCCCAGCTCCCGTGCCAGCGAGCGCCGGCCGGCCCGGAGCTCGGCGTCGAGGACCGCCATCTCCAGCGCGGCCTTCGCCATCCGGTGACCCTTGAAGTGGTGGAGGCGGTCGGCGACGGCGTACGCCCCGAACTGCTCGAGTGCCGCCTTGCCCGCGCCCTCGGCGAAGACCGGAAGGAAGAAGCGCTTGAGCACGTCGATCTCGCTGGCGAGGTACTCCGGGGAGTACATCGGGTCGATCAGCGCGACGCACTCGCCCCAGCCCTCCGCCTCGTCGGTGATCGCCTTGAGCAGCAGGATGTCGCGCTCGTACTGGGTGCCGAAGGAGGTCCGGAAGGGACCGACCAGCGGCATCGCGATCCGGCGCAGCTCGACGGCGCGCAGCTTCATGAGTCTTCTCCAGTCGTCTCGGCGGCCGGGTCGGCGGCCGGGTCGGAGCCCGTGTCCGGGGCCGTGGGGGTGGGGGGCTCGAGCAGGTAGCCCGACGCTCGGTCGAAGCCGACGATCCGCCAGCCGCGGTCGAGGCGTGGGGCGAGCGCCTGCCGCAGCTGGGTGCGCCATGCCCGGGCCCCTTCGAGATCGGCGACCCGAAGGCCCTCGATGTCGGCCGGCACCGGCACCCACTCCCCCTCCTGCGTCGGCTCTGAGGACCTGGTGGGCGGGTCGAGCAGGTCCCACCGGATGAGGATCCGGTCGGAGTCGTCGACGCCGTTGATGGCGTCGTTCATCGCGCCGTAGAAGTTCGTCAGATACTCGGCCGGGCGAGCGCCGAGCTTGACGATGTTGAAGTAGGCGTTGCGGGCCACGAGCGGGTCGTAGGTCCACTCGATCGCCGTGATGCCCCGGTGCAGCGCCCAGGCCCGCTGGTGCAGCTTGAGCGCGGACCCGATCGCGTGGCCGATCAGCTCGGGCAGGACGCCGGCGATGTGGCTGTGCAGCGTGCGGGCTCCGGGTGCCTCGTGGAAGCCGACGCAGCCGCCGACCATCCGCTCGCCCCGGTAGGCGCCGACGACATAGCTGCCGGCCTTGCTCATCGCCCGCAACAGGTCGCCGGAGATGAGCGGCTCGTTGCCTCCCCAGATCGTCACGAAGAGGTCGGCGAGCCCGTGGAGGTCGCCGAGGTCGTGGAGCTCGCGCACCTCGACGCCGGCCTTCGCGACGGCCTTCGCGGCGTCGGTGTCGGCCTGGGCGAGCTCCGTGGCGTCGATGCTCACCGGTCCCCCTCGGACGGGTCGGCGAGGAGGTCCGCGAGCAGCGCGTGGAGCAGCATCGTGCGGTCGGGCAGCCGGTCGACCAGGACATGCTCGCCGACGGCGTGCGCACCACCGCCGACGGCACCGAGCCCATCGAGGGTCGGCGTGCCGACGCCGGCGGTGAAGTTGCCGTCAGAGGCGCCGCCGACAGCGGCGGCGGTCAGCGGAGGCAGGCCCAGCGCGTCAGCCAGGCCGGCGGCCCGCTCGAAGAGCGCCTTCGAGGACGACTCCTCCAGCGGCGGACGGTTGATGCCGCCGAGGATCGCGATCGTGGCGCCGGGCAGCACCGGCGTCAGCGACCGGATGGCGGCGTCGACCCGCTCGAGCTCGGCCAGGCTCCACGCCCGTACGTCGATGCTGAAGTGCGCGGTGGCGGGCACGGTGTTGGCGGTGGTGCCGGCCGAGGCGACGGTCGGGGTGACGGTGGTGCCGTCGGCGACCGAGGCCAGAGCCGGCACGGCGCACAGCTGGTGGGCCAGCTCCAGCCCGGCGTTGATGCCCTTCTCCGGCTCGAGGCCAGCGTGCGCGGCGCGGCCGGTGATGACGACGTCGTACATCGAGGTGCCCTTGCGGGCGGTCTTGAGGGCACCGCCGTCGGCGGAGGCCTCCAGCACGAGCGCGGCGCGGGCACCGCGGGCGGTGTCCTCGATCAGCACGCGCGAGCTCGGCGAGCCGATCTCCTCATCACCCGTGACCAGCAGTGTAATGCCGTCGGCCGAAGGCAGCGTGGCGACGGCCGACCAGGCCATGACCAGCCCGGCCAGCATGTCGAAGCACCCCGGGCCGCGCAGCACCCCGGAGTCGTCGACGCCGTACGGGTGCGTCTCGAGCGTGCCCAGCGGCCACACCGTGTCGTGGTGACACACCAGCACGACCCGCTCCGCCTGCGGGCGGCTGCCGAGGATCCAGCGCAGGTGGCTGCAGCCGTCGACGACGATCCGCTCCGGCTCGACACCGAGGCGGGCGGCGCCGAGGCGAGCGACGAGATCGGCCGAGCGGGCGACGGCCGCCTGGTCGGCTGAGGGTGACTCGCACTCGACGAGCTGCCGGAGATCGTCCAGCAGGTCGTCGAGCACGACGGTCGGCTTGGTCACGGATCAGCTCGTCTTCTTCGGGGTGGCTCGGGCGCCGTAGTGGAGGTACCTCTCGCCCGTGGGCAGCATGTAGAAGCGCACCGGGTAGAAGTTGTCGGCCGTGGCGTCGGGCTGCAGCGCGAAGAGCGCCGGGGCGACCGGGATCAGCTCGTGCACCTCGGGCTCGGACTTCTCCAGCTCGGCGATCGGACCTGAGAGCGCCGTGCGCAGATAGACCTTGCCGTCATCGAGGTAGACGTCCTCGGTCACGGAGGCACGCTCGTAGGTGCCGACGTACGGCGTCGCGTCGACCGTGACCGGCTCGGCCGGCACCTCGAAGGCCGCCGGGAAGTCGACGTCGGCGAGCGCCTTGAAGATCTCGCCGAAGAGCTCCCGGTACAGCGGGATGGCGCTGCCGACGTTGGCGTTGAGCGAGACGGCGATACCGGCGTCGGGCAGCAGCCGCAGGAAGGACGTCTGGCCGATGGTGTTGCCGTCGTGGCCGATCGCCCGGCGACCGTTCCAGTCGCAGCGGAAGAAGCCGAGGCCCCACGAGTCGCCGAGCAGGTCCTTCTCCGGGCACTCCACCTGGTAGGCCGCCATCGCGGCGGCACTGTCCTCCGAGAGCAGGCGGGTCCCGTCGGCGGCGAGACCACCGGTGAGGTGGAGGCGGGCGAAGGAGAGTACGTCGGTGGCGGTGGCGGTGATGAGACCGGCCGGGCCGACCGAGCGGGGCAGACCCCACACCGGGGCGAGCACGGGCTCGTCACCGCCCTTCAGGTGACCCATCGAGTGACCGAAGACCATCGCCTCCTCGGGCAGGGTGGTCGTGTGCGTCAGGCCGAGGGGGGTGAAGAGCTTCTCCCTCATCGCCGCGTCCCAGGTCTTGCCGGTGGTGACCTCGATAATGCGGCCGAGCAGCGAGAAGCCGGAGTTGCAGTAGGACCAGGTGGCGCCCAGGGGGTGGTTCTGCTGGGCGGTCTTCAGGTCGGCGACGTACTTCTCCAGACAATCGTCACCGCGGCCGGTGTCGGTGAAGACGTCACCGTCGATGCCGCTGCTGTGGGTGAGCAGGTGCCAGACGGTGACCTTCTCGGTGACCTGCGGATCACTTAGCTCCAGGCTCGGGACGATCTCCTTGACCGGGGTGTCGAGGGTGAACCTGCCCTCGTCGATCAGCTGCATGATGACGGTGGCGGTCCAGACCTTCGAGACCGAGCCGATCTGCCACACCGAGTCGGTGGCGGCGGGCTGGCCGGTCCCGGAGTGGAGCACACCGGTGGCGGCGGTGAAGACCTCGTCCTCGGCGCCGTCCTTGCCGAGCACGAGGATGCCGAGCTGCGCGCCGGGGATGCCGTGCCTCGCGACCAGCTCAGCGAGGCGCTGCTCCCAATGTGCGGTGTCGATCGTGGTCACGCTGACTCCTGAGGGTGAGGGGTGGACTGGGCGCTGCGGCCGGGGACCGCGGCGAGCAGCTGACGGGTGTAGTCGTGCTGGGGGTCGCCCAGCACGGCCGCGGTGGGGCCGCGCTCGACGATGCGGCCCTGGTGCATAACAGCGACCTGGCTTGCGACGTAGCGCACGACCGCGAGGTTGTGGGAGATGAAGAGCATCGAGAGACCGAACTCGCGCTGCATCTCGCGCACGAGGTTGAGGACGGCGCCTTGGACGGACACGTCGAGGGCGGAGGTGATCTCGTCGGCGATGATCACCTCGGGCCGACCCGCGAGTGCCCGGCCGAGGGCGACGCGCTGGCGCTGGCCGCCGGAGAGCTGGCTCGGCAGGCTCTGCGCACGACGGGGGTCGAGGTGCACGAGAGCCAGCAGGCGCTCGATCTCGGCGGTCCTCGCGCGGCGGGAGAGTCGTTCCGGGATGGCCTCGGCGATGCTCTCGCCGATCGTCATCCGCGGGTCGAGCGAGGAGTAGGGGTCCTGGAAGACCATCTGCACCGGGCGGTGCCGACCCCGGCGCGGAAGCTCCCGACCGTCGAGCTCGATCCGGCCGCCGCTGACCGGCGCCAGGCCGACCACGGCGCGGGCGATGGTGGACTTACCCGAGCCGGACTCGCCGACCAGCCCGACGATCTCACCGTCGGGCACGGTGAGGTCGACGCCGTCGACGACCGTGGTGGGCCCGTAGCGCACGGTCAGGTCGTGGATGCCGAGGAAGCTCATGCCGATACCTCCTCGAGGTCGTCGGGAGCGACCTTCGCTGTCGTCAGCGGCAGCGGCTCGCCGGCGTGCCAGCACGCCACGCGCCGGCCCGCACCGTCGGGGACGAGCGCGGGATCCTCCTCGCGACACCGGGCGTCGGCGAGCGGGCAGCGGGCCGCGTAGGCACAACCGGTGGGGAGACGGGCCGGATCGGGCGGCAGGCCGGCGATCGTGGCGAGCGGGGCCTCGAGGTCGGTCTCCATGTCGGGCACCGCGGCCACCAGCGCACGGGTATAGGGGTGCTGGGCGGCGGTGTGGAGCTCGGCGGCCGGGAGCTCCTCGACGATGCGGCCGGCATACATCACCAGCACGCGGTCGCAGAGGCCCGCGACGACCGAGACGTCGTGGCTGATGAAGAGCAGCGCCGACTCGTGCTCGGCACGGATCTGGCGTAGCAGGTCGAGCACCTGCGCCTGCACGGTGACGTCGAGCGCCGTGGTCGGCTCGTCGGCGATGACGAGCCGAGGGGTGCCCATCAGGCCCATGCCGATCATCGCGCGCTGCCGCATGCCGCCGGAGAACTCGAAGGGATACTGCGCCGCGCGCCGCTCCGGATCCGTGATGCGTACGGCGCGGAGTCGGTCGACCGCCCGTGCCAGTGCCGGCCTGCGGGCCATGCCCTGGTGCTGGCGGGCCACCTCGGCGAGCTGGGTGCCGATGCGGTGGCCGGGGTTCAGCGAGGTCATCGGGTCCTGGAAGACGACGGCGAGCGAGGTGCCGAGCATGGTGCGGCGCTTCGCCGAGGTGTCCCCGTCGAGCAGATCCTCGCCCGCGAAGGAGAGCCGGTCGGCCGTGACGACGCCCGGAGCCTCGACCAGCTGCGCTGTCGCGAGAGCCGTGACGGACTTGCCGGAGCCGGACTCCCCGACGACGCCGACGGCCTCGCCGCGGCCGATGGAGAAGGAGACACCGCGCACGGCGCGCACCGGCGCGGTCGCGCCGGGGAAGGTGACGTACAGGTCGCGTACGTCGAGGACGGCCTCGGTCTCGACCTCGGCCGTCCCGTGCGTCGGTGCGGCCGGGGCGACGCCGCGGTCGACGTGGACGGGGTCGAGCAGGCCGGTGGCGGCGGAGACGCCGAAGGTGCGTGCGATCGCCTCACCGACGAGGTTGAAGGCGAGCCCGGCGAAGATCACCGCGACGCCGGGCGCGATGGCGGCGAGCGGGTGGATGTAGATGCCGCTCAGGCCGTCCTGCATGAGCTTGCCCCAGTCGTAGCGGGGGGCCTGCACGCCGAGACCGAGGAAGGACAGACCGGCGAACGAGAGCAGCACGCCACCGGCGCCGATGGTGGCGTTGACGATGAGCGGCTCGGCGATGTTCGGCAAGACGTGGCGGACCAGGATGCGCAGGCGGCTGACCCCCGCCGTACGGGCTGCGGCGATGTAGTCCAGCTCGGAGATGCCGGCGATCAGCGTCTGGCAGAGCCGGGCGAACGAGGGTGCCCCCGCGAGGCCGACCGCGAGCACGGCGCCCTTCGCGCCGACGCCGAAGACGACGGCGAAGAAGAGCACGAGCAGCAGACCCGGGAAGGCCACCAGGATGTTGATCAGCGCTGTCACGAGGCGGCCGGCGCGGCGGCCCATCATCAGCGGCGCGGCCCCGAGCACGAAGCCGATCAGTACGCCGATCAGCGTGGCCAGCAGCGCCAGCTCGACGGAGAGCCGCGTCGCGACCAGCACCCGGAACCCGAGGTCACGGCCGAGGTTGTCGGTGCCGATCCAGTGCGCCGACGACGAGCCGGCGAGCAGGTTGTCGGTGTCGACGGCGTCGGCCTTGCCGCTCCACAGCACGGGTCCGAGGACCGCCAGCGCGATCACGATCGCGAGCATGGTGACGCCCACGATGCCCACAGGCATCCGGACGACGCGCCCCCAGCGCTTCATCGCGCCTCTCCGATCGTCGATCGGGGGTCGAGCAGCGCCAGCGCCACGTCGACCACGGTGTTGATCAGCAGCACTCCGGCGCCGTACACGAGGACGGTGCCCTGCACCATCGGGAAGTCCTTCGCGGTGATCGACTGCACGATCGTGGAGCCGAGGCCCGGCCAGGCGAAGACGTTCTCGACCAGGACGGTGCCCGCGACGAGCGAGCCCAGCAGCAGGCCGCCGATCGTGAGCGTGGCCGTGACGGCGTTGGGCAGGGCGTGGACGAGCGTGATCCGCAGCTGGGTGAGCCGCTTGGCCCGAGCGGTGCGGATGTAGTCGGTCTCGAGCACCGCCAGCATCTCGACCCGCACGATGCGGGCAAGCACCGCAGCCGGCCCGATCGCGAGCGAGACGACCGGCAGGATGAAGGAGGAGGGGCCGTCGCGGCCGGCGACGGGCAACGCGTGCATGGAGACGCCGAAGACGTAGACGAGCGCCACGCCCAGGAAGAAGTCGGGGATGGAGCCGAGGACCACGCTGGTGCCCGCGAACAGCAGCTCCGTACGGCGGCCACGGCCGCGGCGGGTCACCACGGCGACGGCGACGCCGACCGGGATGGCGATCGCGACAGCGACGACGAACGCGAGCACGGCCAGCTCGGCGGTGGCGGGCAACCGCTGGCCGATCATCTGCCGCACCGGCAGCTGGGTGACGAAGGAGATGCCGAGATCGCCGTGGGCCAGGTGCTGGAGATAGTGCAGGTACTGCTGCCAGAGCGGGTCGTCGAGGCCCAGCTCGCGGCGCTTGGCGGCGACCAGGTCCGCGGGCGCGGTCAGGCCCAGCGCGGCCCGGACCGGGTCACCCGGCACCGCATGGATCATGAAGAACGACGCGGTGACCAGCACCCACAGCGACACCAGCAGCCGCCCGCCCTGTCGGATCGCGAAGCGCGTCCAGCGTCCACCGAGGTGGATGGTCCTGCGGGCCGGGGCGGCCGCCGGTGTCAGCGTCGTCATGGTCAGCCGAGCATCCGGATGCTGGTCGGGACGATCTCGCCGATGATCTCGAACTGGGCACCCTTGGCGTACGTCGGGATGAGGTTGTTGGCGAAGGGCACCACGTCAGCGGCCTTGAAGAGGGCGGACTCGGCCTTCATCCAGGTGGGGCAGCCCTCGGGGCCGTTGATCGCCATCGCCTTGGCGGTGGTGGCGTCGTACGTCGCGTTGTCGATGCTCGCGAAGTTCTCACCGCCCTTGGCCACCGTCGGCCCGGAGAGGAAGGGGACGACCTGGTCGGGGGTGTTGACGTTGATGGGCTCCCAGAGGATGTCCCAGTCGCCGGTGCCGAACATGGTGCCCGACACCTGCGTCTGGTTCTCCGCCTTCGCGGTGACGTCGATGCCGATCTGCTTCCATGCCGAGACCGCGAGCTCGGCGGCCGCGCTGCCACCGGTGCCCAGCGAGGAGTCGTAGATGAAGGTGAGCTTGAGCGGTTTCCCGCCCTTGGCGTAGACGCCGTCGGAGCCCTTGACCCAGCCGGCCGCCTGGAGCGCGGACTCGGCTGCCGAGGCGTCGAAGGCCGGCACGTTGCCGGTGACCGAGTCGGTGGTGCAGCCGGTCGGCGGCGTGACGGCGAGCTCGGTGGGGGCTGCGCCCTTGTTGGAGGTGAGCACCTTCTCGAGCTGGGCGTAGTCGGCCCCCTGCGTCAGCGCCATGCGGACGGCCGGGTCGCTGGTCGGGTGTGACTTCTCCTCGTTGTAGAACTGCTCGCCGATCAGTGCCTTGGTGTCGACGTGGGACACGTGCTGGGCGGAGAGCCGGGTGGAGTCGGGGCCCATCACCTGGGTGGCGTTCAGCGTGCCGGCAAGGAGCTCGTTGGCAGCGGTGGTCTCGTTGGAGACGACCTTGACCACGATCGTGGCGGGCAGGCCCGAGGTGGCGCTGGTGGCGCCGTCGGGACCCCATGTGTAGCCCTTGCGCAGCGTGTACGTGTAGTGGTTGTCCGGGACGGCCTCGCTCAGCACGTAGGGGCCGGTGCCGTCGGTCTTCGCCTTCAGCGTGGAGCGGTCCTTGAGGCCGCCGTCGCAGACCATCGGCAGGTTGGCGAAGGAGTCGAGCACGAACGGTGCCGGCGCGGCCAGCGTGACGGTGACAGTGGAACCCGACGCGGTGGCCTTGGCTCCGGCCGGCACGAAGACGCCGAGGAAGGGGCTCTTGTTCTTCGGGTTCTCGACGTAGTTGATGTTGTCGGCGGCGGTCTGCGCGGTGAACGCGGAGCCGTCCGAGCAGGTGACCCCGGCGTTCAGGTCGAAGGTGACAGTGGTGCCCGAGACCTTCCACGTCTTGGCGAGCTCCGACTGGGTCTGACCGCTGCTGGAGACCGAGACCAGGTTGTCGTAGGCGAACTGGCTGAGCTGGAAGAGCGCGCTGACCGCTGATGCCTGCGGGTCGAGGGCGCCCGGGTCGGCGGCGATCGCCATCGTGAACGTGGCGCCCGACTTGTACGACGCCGACGAGCTGCCGCCGGCGCCGGCCGTACCGGAGCTACCGCAGCCCGCCAGAGTGACGGCGGCTGTCACCGTAAGGGCGAGCGCCGCGACGGCACTCGTGCGGATGGGCCTCATGGGTTCCTCTTTCTCGACGCTGCTGAGGTCGGGACGGATGGTGCTGGATGAGGTGGAGCTGCTAGTCGACGCGCGCCACGACGCGGCCGTAGTGCACGTACTTCGCCAGGCCCTCGTCGTTGCGTCCGACGAAGGCGAAGATCGGGTGGAGGCCGTAGTACTGGTCGAGCGAGATGAGGGAGTCGCCCTCGAGGTGCACGAGCTGCACCTGCAGCGGCTTCTCGCCGATCTCGGCGATGATGTCCTGGGGAACCCGGTCGAGCCAGACAGTGCCGTCCTCGCGCTGGCTGACGGTGATGTCGTAGATCGTGTCGGCGTAGTGGCCGAGGTACGGCGCCGCGTCGAAGGGCTGCGGGACCTGCGGCGGCACCTTCGCGCCGGGCAGCGCCACGCCCGCCAGCTCGGCGAGCAGGTGCCCGACGACGTCGCCGTACAGGCCGAGGAAGTCGCCGCCGTTGGTGAGCAGCGCGATCGCGACCTCCGCGTCCGGCACCACCCGGAAGAAGGCCGCCTGGCCGATGGTGCCGCCGTCGTGGCCGATGACCCGGACGCCGTCGTACTCGTCCATCTCCCAGCCGAGGCCCCAGTAGCCACCCATGAGCGCGAGCTCGGGCACCTTGACCTGCTTGCTCTGCATCGCGGCGACCGTGGCGGGCTGGAGCACGACCGAGCCGTCGGGTGCGGTGCCGCCGGCGAGGTGCATGCGGGCGAAGCCGACCAGGTCGGTCGGCGTCATGGCGAGCATCGAGCCGGCCGGAGCGTTGGAGCGGGCGAGCGCCCAGGTGGGCGCCGCCTCGGGCGCGCCGTCCTCACCGGGTACGTGGCCGACCGCCGCGCGACGCAGGATCGCCTCGTACGGACTCGGCGAGACGCTGGTCAGGCCGAGCGGGGCCGCGAGCCGCTCGACCAGCACCTCGTCGAACGGCTTGCCGCGCAGGACCTCGATCAGGCGACCCAGCACCACGAAGCCGGTGTTGTTGTAGGAGAAGACCTCGCCCGGCTCGACGAGTTGCGGAATGTCCCGGATCGAGGCGAGATACTTCTCCACCGCATCGTCTCCGCGTCCGGTATCGGTGAAGATGTCGCCCTCGAAGCCGGCGGTGTGGCAGAGCAACTGACGCGTGGTGATCGCGGCCGAGGCCGCCTCGTCGCCGATGGTGAACTCCGGCAGGTAGGTGCGCAGCGGCTGGTCGAGGTCGACCAGGCCGTCATCGACCAGCTGCATCACCAGCGCACTGGTCCACAGCTTGGTCACCGAGCCGATCTGGAAGACGGTCTCGGTGTCGGCCTCGACCTGGGTCGCGACACTGGTGAGACCGGCTGCGACAGCCGCAATCTCACCGTCCACCAGGACGGCGGCCGAGGCGCCCGGGACCCCGCGAGCCGCGACGAGCCGGGGAAGATGCTCCTCCAGCCAGGCCTGGACGTCGTGCACGCGGGTGGTCGTCATGGTGACCGACCCTAGGGAGATGCCATCCGAAGAGCATTGTCAGTTGTTACAAGACAGGCGGCCAGGCGCGGTGCGATCCGACAAGCCCTAGTCGGCCCACACTTCGCGAGCGACCCTCCGGAAGTTGCCGCCCAGGATGCCGTCGACCGCCTCCGGCGGGTAGCCACGCCGTACCAACTCGGCCTCGACGGTGAGCGTCACCTCCGGCTCGACGAAGCCGATCGGACCCCACCGGGTGTACTCCTCGGGGAAGAGCTCGGGATTGTCGGCGATGTCGCTCACCAGATCCTCGGCGTCGAAGGAGTAGTCGCTACCCAGGCCGATGTGCTGCCAGCCGACCAGGTCGACGCCGTACTCGATCATCGCGACGTAGGCCTCGAGGGTGGCGGTGTTCTCCCCGAGGAAGATGCCGATGCCGGGTACGCCGATCACGCCGCCGGTCGCCGCGCACTCGCGGGCCTGCTCGTCGGTGATGTTGCGGACGTGGTCCCACCGCGACTTGAAGCCGGAGTGGGAGTAGATCATCGGCTTCTGCGAGGCCTCGGAGAGGCCGAGGCCGGTGCGCACACTGGTGTGCGAGCCGTCGACGAGCATCCCCACGGCGTTGAGCTCGTGGACCAGATCGCGGCCCCACGGGGTCAGACCGGTGTCGTCCTTCTCCAGGCAGCCGGCCCCGGCCTTGTTCGCCAGGTTGTAGCTCACGCCGAGCGAGCGGACACCGAGGTCGTAGAACGCCTGGACCATCCCGAGGTCACCCTCGAGCGGGTTGGAGCACTCCAGGTCGAAGGCGACCACGATCCGGCCCGCCTCGTGGGCGGCATCGATCTGCGCCACCGAGCCGGCCAACTCCAGCCGCGGATGCTCGGCCACGGCCGCCGCGAACTGCCGCGCGAAGCCCATCGACTCCGCCCGCGAGTGGGGCGCGTAGCCGACATTGAGGCAGACATAGGCACCACCCGGCCGGTCGAAGCGGAGGACGTCGGCAACGTCGGCGACGGGGGCCAGAGGCAGGCAGGCGTGCTGCTCCCAGAAGAGTCGAGTGGTCGTCATGACCGGACCCTAGGGGACCGAGCCCGTCGGCGGATCGCACCGCCGGACGAAGAGGTGGCGCTCGCTTCGTCGGTTCCTACGACGGCCTTGCCGGCAGCTGCCCTAGCGTCCCTGATCGCCGCATCGCCTAGGAGCCGAGGCGCCACCGACGGCGTGCCGGTGCGCGTCGCGGCAGGTTCGCCCGACCCGACTCGTGGGCACCGCCGAGAGCTAGGCTGGCATGACGGCGGAGAGACGGCGGGGCCGGTGATGTCGATGGAGACCATCCCGATGGTGCGGCTGCCTGCGGGCGAGCCCATTCCCGTGATGGGTCTGGGCACATGGTACCTGGGCGAGGATCCCGCCCGAAGAGCCTCGGAGCTCGCTGCCTTGCGCCTGGGCATCGACAGCGGGCTCACCCTGATCGACACCGCCGAGATGTACGGCGACGGTGCGGCGGAGGTGTTGGTCGGCGAGGCGATCGCGGGGCGGCGGGACGAGGTCTTCCTGGTCAGCAAGGTGCTGCCCTCGCACGCGTCGTACGAGGGCACCATCGAGGCGTGTCGCCGCAGCGTCGGGCGGCTCGGCACCGAGCGGCTCGACCTGTACCTGCTGCACTGGCGGGGCCGGGTGCCGCTCGAGGAGACGGTGCGCGCCTTCCAGGAGCTGGTCCGGCTCGGCATGATCCGACACTGGGGCGTCAGCAACTTCGACATCCGGGACATGGCCGAGCTGCTGAGCGTCCCCGGCGGTGAGGCGGTCCAGACCAACCAGGTGCTCTACAACCTGACCCGCCGGGGAATCGAGTACGACCTGCTGCGGACGATGCAGGCGCACGGTATCCCGGTGATGGCGTACTCGCCGATCGAGCAGGGCCGCCTGCTGCGCCATCCCACGATCAACGCAGTCGCGAACCGGCACGACGCCACCCCGGCGCAGGTAGCGCTCGCCTGGCTGATGACGCGGCGGGGGCTGACCATGATCCCCCGAGCCGGCACGCGCGAGCACGTGCTGGAGAACCGGGCCGCTGTCGACCTTCGTCTGACCGAGGAGGACCTGCGCATGCTGGACGACGCCTTCCCACCGCCCCGCGGCCCCCAGCCCCTCGAAATGCTCTGACCGGGCACTCCCGCAACGGTCAGGGCGGCGCGGTCCTCCAGCGACTTCGTCTTACTCGGCCGGGGTGACCTCGGCACAGTCGAGGCAGATGGTCCAGCCGCTCTGCAGCGCGAGCAGGTCCGGGTAGCCGCGCTCGGCGCAGATCGACCCGGGAATCTCGCCGTCGACCAGCTGCGGCTGCGGGACGGCCTCGACCCAGGTGGCTCCTTCGGCTACCCAGACGCGCTCGCCGGCCTTGGCCCAGGGTCGCGGGGTGCCCTGGATCCGGAGTTCTGCCCGCTCCTCGTCCGTGATCACGAGGGGAAGACGTGGTCGCTTGTGGAGGGCCGGCCAGTCGCCGGTCTCGCGGTAGCGCGCGTTGAAGGCTCGCCACCGCTCGTACTCGGCGTCGGTCGGTTCGACGTCGCCCAGTCGGGCGTCGATGCCGAGGTAGTCGTACACATCGGGTTCGCAGCCAGCCAGAAAGCCTCTGATCCACCAGCGGGCGGCATCGCTGATCGATTCGAGTTCCGACAGGCTCCGGGTCACGTCGTAGCCGAGGCGCGGCACGTAGATGTGCATTCGGCCCGCGAAGGTATGAGCGTTGCCTTCGAGGTAGCCGACTTCACCGTCGACGACGACCTCTAGCGAGGCGTCGAGCTGGAACCGATGGCCATTCTGGTCGACGAATTCGACCATGCGATTCTGTTCCACGCTGCTCCTGCGTCTCGCTATCGGTGGCCCGGTGACACGATACGGCGAACGGTCGCGCGGCGGATCGCCTCGGCCGCCGCCAGGCTCCGCCGTCACCGTCAGGACCGGCTCGGCAGGTTGACCCGGATCGACTTCGAAGTCACGAGCAACCGCCGCATACTCGGTCCATGTCTGATGAGCGCGGTCGGCCGGCGACTCCCACTTGGACCGGACTCGGGTTCGCTGTGTGGAGCGATGACCTCGAGCGCGTCCGAAGCCTCTTGAGCGCAGGGGCAGCCGCGGACGAGTACGGCGACGGCGTCGCGGACGCGACACCCTTGATGGAGTCTGTGGATGAGGTCGAGTACTTCTACGACGACGAACGTTCCGCCATGACGAAGCTGCTGCTTGATCACGGTGCCGAGGTGAATCGGCAGAACAGCGACGGGCGTACCGCCCTGCACTACGCAGCGGGTGCCGGTCGCACAGCGGTTGAACTGCTCCTCGAAGGGGGTGCCGACCCGAACGCGGTCGCCGTCGATGGCAGGACGCCGCTCCACGAGGCAGTCGACCTCCTGAACCTAGGAGCGGTCCAGGCACTCTGTGGCGCCGGCGCAGATCGGACCGCAACCGATCGAGACGGGCGGACGCCGGCGGACCTTCTGGACCGCGCGGATGAAGGTGCTGACGAGGAGCAGACGGCTATCCGCGCCGCTCTAGACGCCCCGTGAGCACGTGCGGGTCGCGGCGGATCCGACAGCCTTGAAGCTCGCCCCCACCGAGTTGCATCGACGGAAGAGCGAGGAGGTTCGCGTGTCATGCCGTGGTGGACCTGCTTGTCGTTGGTGGCGGGGCTGCGGGGCTGCGGGGCGAACCGGTCGGGCCGTCCCGGTGATCACGGCGACACGGCCCGCGAGCCGGCCTCTCCGCGTCGGGGGTCCGCCAGGCAGTGAGCCTGCCCCGCCTGCGTGGGCCCTCGGGTTGCTCACGCCGGATTCCGGCCGATGAAGAATTCGCGGAACGGGTCGGTGCTCGGGTCGAAGCCCGAGTCGAGCAGGCCCTTGCGGAGGGCATTCATCTGCGGCTCGTGGATGCGCTGAGTGGGCAGGCGCAGCGGGCCGCCGTTGTAGCCCTGCAACCAGCCCTGGAACTTCCACAGCTGTCGGTTGATGAACGCACCGCCGTTGAGTTGCTGAGCGACGGCGCCCTTGGCCTTCCGGGCTGGGTGCATCTTCCAATAGAGCTCCGTGACCTCGTCGTACTTACCGTCACGGAGCAGTTGCATGGCGTGCGGGATGGTCGGGCCCCAGAACTCGTGGTCGCTGGTCGCGGAGAGCTGGATGGGGATCAGTTGGCCGAGCGGGAGCAGCTCGCCCTCGATCGGGCAGGAGATGACGACCTCCTCGCCGAAGAGACGGTGGCACTCGATGATGCCCATGATGCTCGGGAAGCCGCCCTCGGCTTTGATGACCGCGACGTTCGGGCAGTCGTCGAGGAGCCGGCGGATCAGTCGGGCTGGGATGTCGGAGGGGTGGATGCGCTGGCTGAAGCCCCAGAGGAACATCGGGAAGAGGATGACGGCGAGGTTCGTCGCGTCGCAGACTGCCCTGGTGTAGTCGTAGATCTCCTGCTCGGACTCCGGGTAGAAGTTCGGCGGGTAGGACAGCAACACCAACTCTGCGCCGGCGGCCTCAGCGCCCTTGACCGCCTCGATGTTCTGCTCGAGGTCGCTCCAGCTGGCGTGGTGGACGACGACCAGGTCGCCGCCGTCCTGGTCTGCCTCGTCGCGGATGATCTGCAGGAAGTCGAGGTATTCCGGCAGCGTGATGTTGACCTCGGAGATGCCGAGTGTGCCGAGGAAGCCGTGCTGTTTGGCCAGGCGGACGTCGTGACGGATGCCTGCCTCGTTGATGCTCTTGAGGTCGTTGGTGAACGACGGGATGGTGCAGTTGACGGCGCCGACGAGGCGCTCTCGGGCCCACTCGCGGGCTTCGTCGCGGGTGTAGGGAATCATGGTGTGCTCCTTGCAGGTGAGGTGGGTCAGCGAGGGGTGGACGTCGTGCCAGCGCCCTCCGAGGCCGCACGACGGAGCAGGCCAGGTTCGTCGAGCACATTCAGGTCACGGGTTCGGATGGTCATGGGCTCCTCACTTCTCGATCGGGTGGAGGCCAAGGTTGAACGTGATTCCTCGACCCTGAGCTTCAGCGGAGCGCGCGCACAGATCGGCGACGGCGAGGTCCTGCACCGCAGCGCCCACCGACTTGTAGAGCAGGATCTGGTCTGCGGTCTCCCGGCCCGGTACCTCGCCCCTGACGAGAGCGGAGAGGCTTACCGCACGATCCGTCACGTCGACGCCGGCCGCACGGGCGACGATCAGGTCGCCGGTCTCCTCCAGTACCTCGTCGAGCATGTCGGCCACGACCAGGTCCGCCCGGGCCAGCACTCCGGGGTCGACCTCGCGCTGCTCGGGCAGCGTGGAGCCGATGGAGAGCACCGTCATCCCGGGACGTAGCCAGGTACCGAGCAGTGTGGGCGTCTCGTCACGCGAGCGGGCGGCGCAGATGATCAGGTCGGCCTCGCGGACAGCGGTCTCGGCGGAAGCGGCTGGCTCGATCACTACGCCGAGGTCGGCCAGTTCGTCGACGAAGCGCTGCCGGCTCTCCGCACGCGGGCTGAAGACGCGGACGCCGGCGAGCTCGCGGACGGCGGCGACAGCGCGCAGGTGGTTGCGCGCCTCGAAGCCTGAGCCGATCACCGCGACTTGCAGCGGCCCCTCGATCGCCAGCTCGTCCGCCGCCAGGGCGGAGGTCGCGGCAGTGCGGAAGCCGGTGATGGAGTGGCCATCGATCAGTGCGGCAAGCGCAGCCGTGCGCTGGTCGAAGAGCGGGATGAGATAGGACACCCGGCCGTTCGCCGGCGAGGCCGCAATGACCTTGAGCCCCATCAGGTGCTCACCTGCCGGCACCCCGCTCAGCGTCCGCAGCCAGCCGTGGTCACCGCGCGCCATCCGGCGGGCGGGGAACCGCGCTTCGTCCGGATCGATGGAGTACGCCTCGCGCAGCGCGCCGACGGCGTCCTTCCAGTCGAAGACGGACCGCACGGTCTCGTCGTCAAGCACCAGGGTCATGTGTTGCGTCCTTTCCATGCCGCCAGGGCGAAGAAGCACTGCCTGATCCCGAGGTAGACCGGAGCGGCGTTAAAGATCGGCGTGTTGCCAACCTCGACGACGGTGGCACTGCCGCTCGCCTTCATGTCTCGTCCCGTTCGTCGTGTGGTGACGTCCGAATAGTATCCAATATCCAATGTTTTGGATAGTGGATGGAGCATGCGATGTTCTAGGATCCGCCGCATGGCAGCGATTCATCGGCGCGTCGCCGACGAGGTCTACGACAGGCTCCACGAGCGCATCGCGACCGGAGGTGTCGTTCCCGGCGACCGGCTCGACCCGACGGAGATCGCAGAGTCCTTCGGAGTCAGCCGGACTCCGGTGCGCGAGGCCATCCTCCGGCTCGATGCGGAGGGGCTGGTCGAGCGGATTCCCTACCGCGGCGTGGTGGTCGCGGGCATCGACCCGGCCGCCGCCGAGGATGTCGCGGCGATGCGGATCGAACTGGAGACGCTGGCCGTGCGGGCCGCCCTGCCGCGGGTGAGTGATGAGGCCGTGGACCGGATGCGCGAGATCCACACAGAGCTCCGGGATCGCGTCCACGGCGCCGAGGCGCAGCGGGTCTTCTCCGACTTGAATCGAGAGTTCCACCTCACCCTCTACCGCGCCTCCGAATCTCCCACGCTCATCCAGCTGATCACCGACCTCTCGGCTCAGGCAGAACGTGTGCGACTGCATTTCGACGTACGCCGGGGCCCAGCGTGTGAGGACCACGCCCGCATCCTCGCGGCGGTCGTTGCCCGCGACATCGAAGAGGCGGTGGCCGCCACCCGCGACCACATCTTCGGGACCCTGAGTCTGATGATGGGCGACCGATTCGAGGTGACACCCGGCTCTGCGCTTGACCTCGTCTTGCGTCTGACCGGTGGCCCGACGGCCACCTCGTTGAGGTGACATCTGGGCCTTCTGCCGCGCTGTGGCGATGTGATCCTCTGAGATTCTGAGGAGCATCCGTTGACGAGTCCGACGCGCCACCGCGAGCCGAGTCCAGGCCTGCCTGGCTCTGAGCGAACGGGGTTGGGCGACGGCGGGGCGTGAGTCGGCTGTTTGTCGACCTTCGCCCTTTGCCGCGTGTCAGCATGCGGGTGATCGGCATCGGAGACCCACACGTGCGGATGCGTGCTGCGTCTGCGGAGGGTTCGGGATGGGGTTCATCGACTGGTTCAAACAGGTGCACTCAAGCCCGAACAGGGAACCGCATGCGCGGGCGCACCCCATGGGGGTTCCGGGCATGAAGTGCCGCAGTTCGTCGGTGCCCCGATGACATCGACCCGCCAGTCACCTCACCGGAGCGGGCCTCATACTGGTTCGCCGACCTCGCGCCGCGCCCGAAACGACCACGGAGCTGAGAGCCGGCGAGCGATCCCCGTTCCGTGGAAGACCGTTCAAATCGGTGCCCGACCTCAACGCCAAGCTCCGTCCCTACATCGAGGGCTGGAACAAGCGCGCCCACCCGTTCGTGTGGACCAAGACCGCCGAGGACATCCTCAAGAAAGCCAACCGTCCAACAACTTCAAATCCGCGGCACTAGCACTCGCCGCGCATCTGCTGCGCGTGGAGTGCTGGACAACAACCTGGAACAGAAGACAACTCGCCTGAAAAGTAACAATGACATTCTAGGCTTTCATGCGCTTTCCCCAATAGTTCGAGTTCAGCCCCTCTGCAAGTATTGCAACCGGAAAGACTATGGCAAGCCACATCTTTGGAATCATCGGAAACATTACCGCTACGAAGAAAATGGCGACTACACCTGCCAGGGCGCTGCTAACTATAAAGCCGATGCGAGTGTCGCGCTCACCGGAATCGGCGCACGCAGTTGAAATTAGATACCATTTCACACTTCTGAAGCCAAAGATCAGGGCCCCGCAACTGAAGAGAATTATGCCGATCATACCCTCGAGAGTCATAATCATCTCCTCTTCTTTTCGGGCCGATCAACGAGTACCCCACGGTCCGAACGTCGCGCTCAGAGTCGAGCCAGGCTCAGATCCGCAAAGTCGAGTGCACCAACTGACAACGTGAATCTTGAAATTGAAGGCGATACTTCAAAGTTCGCTGCATCTCGACAACGAGCGTGTCGAGATGCAGCGAAGATTGACGACCTGCCCGCGGGTAGTTTGAAAGATCGGGGCAGATCGACGCACGCCGTCAAAGTAGGCGAGGCAACAACTTGGGGCTTCCCCCAAGACCGTCATCATCATTGGCACCACCACCGGTCGGCAGTGCCTGCACTCCGACCTTCGATGTTGATGGACCTCTCCTAGCAACCGCCTGAGCGGGTGCGCCGACAACTAGCCTAGGCCGTACATTCCGAACCATAAGCCTATCCACGTAATTAATGTTCCAGTCCACGCGACGACCACAAACGCAATACAGGCGGCAAAAAGCCACCGTAAACTCCCTGAATAATGTCGGATATAGGACACCCTAAAAGGTGCAATGAAACTCGGTAGCCGCGACTTTACAGACCGATTCGAAAAGTCAGATACGTAGGCCTCGCTTGCCCTGTGCGCAAGTACCGCAAAGGCAATCAGTGCGAGTCCCAAGTAAGTGAGAGCCGGGGATCTGCTGTCATTAATGAATTGCAAAACAAGAAACGCCGGAATTGCGAGCGACATGTAAAGACTTAGGAGCAACGGCAAAGGCCGCAGGCGAGAAGGAGGTGGACCATCAAATAGCGGCATCAATGAATCCTCCCGGATGCGCCGCCCCAGACGCCGGTACCGTATCCGAAGCCAACCGCCTGCACGACGCCGTGATACCCGAGATGACTATAGTGCGTGTAGCCACCCTGCACACCGGCACAGATCGATAGCAACCGGACACTCCGCCGCCGAGAGTGGTCTTCGAAGGGTGCCCGGGCGGCCACATGACAGCGCCGACTACAGACAAATGCTTCATATCTTCGCTTACGTTGCTATACGAAGTGAGCCCGACGCCCATATAGACGTTGAAGTGCGTGCCACCGCTCCAGTGTACTCCCCAAGATACGGGCGCAAGAGGTGCGTTAATAGTCCCCGTTACCGTGCCGTGGGCAACCGTACCAACTGCATGCGATACCGCGTGAACGATATTGTGCCAGAATTGGCCGTTCAGATGGGTCTGCTCCAACGAGCCCCTCAGTGCGCCATGTCCACGAACCGGCTGTAGTGCCCCTGGAAGGCGACCACCAGGTCCCGGGTCGGTCCGTTGCGGTGCTTGGCGACGATGATGTCGGCCTCGCCGGGGCGGGTCGACTCCTTCTCGTAGACGTCCTCGCGATGAAGGAGGACGACCATGTCGGCGTCCTGCTCCAGCGAGCCCGACTCGCGCAGGTCGGAGACCATCGGGCGCTTGTCGGCGCGCTGCTCGGAGCCACGGTTGAGCTGGGAGAGGGTGATGATCGGGACCTCGAGCTCCTTGGCCAGCAGCTTGATCTGCCGGGAGAACTCCGAGACCTCGAGCTGGCGGCTCTCCACCTTCTTGCCCGAGCTCATCAGCTGGAGGTAGTCGAGCACGATCAGCTTCAGGTCGTGACGCTGCTTGAGCCGGCGCGCCTTGGAGCGGATCTCCATCATCGTCATGTTGGGGCTGTCGTCGATGAACATCGGCGCCGCCGAGACCGCCGGCATGTGCCGGGCCAGCTTGTTCCAGTCGTCGTCGGTCATGTTGCCGTTGCGGATGTGGTTGAGCGGCACCTTCGCCTCCGCCGAGAGCAGGCGCATGGTGATCTCGGCGCGGCTCATCTCCAGGCTGAAGAAGACGCTGGTCAGGTTGTTGTGGATCGACGCCGCCCGGCAGAAGTCGAGCGCCAGTGTCGACTTACCCATCGCGGGTCGTGCGGCGACGATGATCATCTGACCGCCCTGGAAGCCGTTGGTCAGGTCGTCGAGGTCAGCGAAGCCCGTCGGTACGCCGTAGAGGCCCGCGTCGCGGTTGGAGATCGTCTCGATCTCGTCGAGGACGGAGTCCATGATGTCCGAGAGCGGCGCGTAGTCCTCGGTGGACCGCTTCTCGGTGAGCTTGAAGACCTCCGCCTGGGCGACATCGACGATGTCGTCGACATCGCCCTCACCGGCGTAGCCCATCTGGACGATCTTGGTGCCGGCGTCGACGAGCCGGCGCAGGGTCGCCTTCTCCTTGACGATCTCGGCGTAGTAGCTGGCGTTGGACGCGATCGGGACGTTGGCCGCCAGGGTGTGCAGGTAGGGGGCGCCCCCGATCCGCTCGAGCTGCGCACGACGCTGCAGCTCGCCGGCGACGGTGATCATGTCGGCCGGCTCGCCGCGCCCGTACAGGTCGATGATCGCGTCGAAGATCGTCTCGTGGCTGGGCCGGTAGAAGTCGGCGCCGCGGACCGACTCCGAGACATCGGCGATCGCGTCCTTGGAGATGAGCATCGCCCCGAGGACCGACTGCTCGGCCGCCATGTCCTGCGGCGGCGTCCGGTCGTTGGGCGCGCGCCGCTGCTCGCCGGGCTCGAAGGCGGCCGGACCGTCGCCCCAGCCGTCGAAAGGCGGCTCCGGCATGCCGCGCGCATCCTGCTCGGTGACGCTCAAATCCGACCTCCCAGTCTCGCGTTCGCGACCATAGTCGGCAGCTCCGACAGTTCCCGGTACGGCGCCTCGCGGCGGCCCGTCCCGAAGCCGCGAACCGCTCGGTCCGGGCGACCCTACGTGCCGACCCCCCTCCAGCAACACCTCCTTGTCCACAGGGCCTGGGGATAACCCGTGCATACCCGTGGAAGACCCGTGGAATGAGGTGCACAGCCTGGGGAGACGGGTGTGCACGACACACCGTACGACACGCCGGACAAGCCTCTGACCTGCGGAAACGCGTCTGTGGATGTGTGGAGCGAAAATGATCGCCCCCGAATCGTGTTCATCTGCCGGTCACCTCGGCGTGGCCTGGCCGTTTGCCGAACCGGCGCCGGTCTAGACCCGTATCCACACGTTTTCCACCGGTCGTCAAAACGGGGCTTTGGTCCCAACCCCAGGCACCCGTGCGAGCTACGGGGCCCGGTACCGTGTCCCGGTGCCAGGACGCGATCGGAGGGTCGACCGGGAGCTCGCCCGCCTCGCCCTGCCGGCATTCCTGGCCCTCGTCGCCGAGCCGCTCTTCCTGATCGCCGACTCCGCGATCGTCGGCCACCTCGGCACCCGCCAGCTGGCCGGTCTCGGTGTCGCCGCCGTGGTGCTGCAGACCGTCACCGGCCTGTGCGTCTTCCTCGCCTACGGCACCACCGCCGCCGTCGCGCGCCGGGTAGGCGCCGGCGACTCCCGCGGAGCGCTCAGCCAGGGCATCGACGGCCTGTGGCTCGCCCTCCTGATCGGCGTCGTCGTCACGGTCCCGTGCGTCCTGCTGGCCCATCCCCTGGTCCGAGCCGCCGGCGCCGATGCGCCCGTCGCCGGCCAGGGCGCCGCCTACCTGCGCATCGCCGCTCTCGGCGTCACGCCGCTGTTGCTGATGATGGCCGCCACCGGCGTGCTTCGCGGGCTCCAGGACACGCGCACGCCGATGGTGGTGGCCATCCTCGGCAACCTCCTCAACATCGCGCTCAACCTCCTGTTCGTGTACGGCGCCGGACTCGGCATCCGCGGCTCCGCGCTGGGCTCGGTCTGCGCCCAGCTGCTGGCGGCGACCGCCCTCGTCGCGGTGGTCGTGCGCGGATCGAGGGGTCTGCCGCTGCGGCCCGACCTCGCCGGCATCAAACAGGCGGCTCGCGCCGGGGTCGCGCTCGTGGTTCGCACCCTGACGCTCCGCGCCGCCTTGCTGGCCACGACGTTCGCGGTCAGCCGCACCGCGGCCGGCCATGGCCAGGCGACGGCGCTGGCCGCGCATCAGGTCGCCTTCACGCTGTGGACGCTGCTGAGCTTCGTGCTCGACGCCATCGCCATCGCCGCCCAGGCCATCACCGGTCGTGCTCTCGGTGCCGGCGATCGGGACGCCGTACGAGCCGCGACGACGCGGATGGTGTGGTGGGGCACCGTGGTCGGAGCGGCCGGCGGCATCCTCCTCGCGGCCGCCTCGCCCCTGGTCGGCGCGCTGTTCACCGACGACGCCGGCGTCCGTCATCACCTCGTCCCGGTCTTGGTCATCGCCGCCCTCGCCGAGCCGGTATGCGGGGTCGTGTTCGTCCTCGACGGCGTCCTCATCGGCGCTGGCGACGGCCGCTACCTGGCCATCGGAGGGGTGCTGACCTTCGTCGTCTATGCACCCGTCCTGGCGCTGGTGGTCGCCCTCGGCGGCGGGCTGCCCTGGGTCTGGGTGGTCTTCTCGGTGGTCTTCATGGGCGCCCGGTTCGCCGTGCTCACCCGGCGCGCCCGCGGGGATCGCTGGCTGGTGACGGGTGTCCCGGCTTAGCGTCGCTCCATGACCAACTCCGAGAAGGACGCGCTCAAGCGATACCTGCGCACGGCTCGCGAGGCCGTGCTGTGGAAGACCGAGGGACTGTCCGAGCGGGATCTCCGCCTGCCTCGGACGGGCACGGGCACCAGCTTGATCGGCATCGTGAAGCACTGTCTCAACGTCGAGGCGGGCTACTTCGGAGTGACCTTCGGGCGCACGCCGCCGATGAGCGCGGAGCTGGTCCCGCTCGCGGCGTACGACGAGGACCCCCAGGTCGACTGGTACGCGACCGAGGAGGACTCCGCCGCCGAGCTGATCGATCTCTACCGCCGGGTGGGTGCGTACGTCGAAGCGACCCTCGACGAGCTGCCCTTCGACACCGTCGGCCGGGTGCCGTGGTGGCCGCCCGAGCGCGCCGAGATCGCGCTGTCACAGCTGGTGGCCTACGTGTTGGCGGACATCGCCCGCCATGCCGGACAGGCCGACATCCTTCGCGAGCAGATCGACGGTGCCGCGGGACTCAGCGAGACCCACACCAACCTGCCCGCCGACGCGGACTGGCCCGCGTACGTCGAGAAGCTGTCGGCCATCGCGCACGGCTTCCCCGACGACGACGCCGGGGACGGCTGGGAGTAGCGGTGAGACAGCAGTGGCGGCCGGCCCCCCGGGGGGACCGGCCGCCACTCGCGTCAGACGATCAGGCCGGGACGACGTTGAGCGCCACCGAGGCGGTGACGTCATCGTGCAGGCGCACGGCGACCGTGTGGTTGCCGAGGCTCTTGATCGCGTTCTTGACGGCGATGGTGCGCTTGTCGATCGACTCACCGGTGGTCGCCTCGAGGGCGCCGGCGATGTCAGCGACGGTGACGGCGCCGAACAGGCGGCCGTCCTGGCCGGCGCGGACCTTGAGGTTGACCGCGGCCGACTCGAGCTTGCCCTTGATCTGGGCGGCGTGGTCGAGGTCGCGAGCGGCACGCTTGGCGCGCGCGTTACGGATCGACTCGACCTCCTTCTCGGCGCCCTTGGTCCAGCGGATCGCCACGCCCTGCGGAAGCAGGTAGTTGCGCGCGTAGCCGTCCTTGACCTCGACGACGTCACCCGCCGAGCCGAGACCGGAGACTTCCTGGGTCAGGATGATCTTCGCCATGGTGTCGTCTCCTCTCAGCGACCGGTCGAGGTGTAGGGCAGCAGGGCGACCTCGCGAGCGTTCTTGACCGCGATGGCCACGTCACGCTGGTGCTGGACGCAGTTGCCGGTCACTCGGCGAGCACGGATCTTGCCGCGGTCCGAGATGAACTTGCGGAGCAGCGCGGTGTCCTTGTAGTCGACACCGGTCGCCTTCTCCTTGCAGAACTGGCAAACCTTCTTCTTCGGCTTGCGAATCACTGCCTTGGCCATTGTGGTGCTTCCTTCCTAGAAGCCCGACCGAAGTCGGAATGGTTGAGGGATTCGGTCTGTGTTGCTGATCAGAACGGGGGCTCGTCCGAGCCGACGCCCGGAGCACCCCACGGGTCGTTGGCCGGAGCGCCACCGGCGTAGCCACCCTGGCCTCCGCCCTGGGCGCCCTGGTTGCCGCCGTAGCCGCCACCCTGCTGGGCGGGGGCCTGCGGAGCCGGGGTCGCCCACGGGTCGTTGGCCGGGGACTGCTGCTGCGGAGCGCCGCCGGCGGCGTTGCCGCCGCCGAACCCACCACCGCCGCCGGAGTTGAACCCGCCGCCGGAGCCGCCCTGGCGGCTGACCCGGTTGACCTTCGCGGTCGCCCAGGTCAGCGAGGGGCCGACCTCGTCGACCTCGAGCTCGGTGACGGTGCGCTTCTCACCCTCACGCGTCTCGTAGGAGCGTGCCTTGAGCCGGCCCTGGACGATGACCCGGGTGCCCCGGGTCAGCGACTCGGCGACGTTCTCAGCAGCCTGGCGCCAGATCGAGCAGCGCAGGAACAGCGTCTCGCCGTCCTCCCACTGCTGGGTCTGGCGGTTGAGCGTGCGCGGCGTCGAGGCCACCGTGAAGTTGGCGACAGCGGCGCCGGAGGGCGTGAAGCGCAGCTCCGGGTCGTCGGTCAGGTTGCCGATCACGGTGATGACGGTCTCGCCAGCCATGGCGTCTCCCTAGGTCTCGTTCTGATCTACGTCCGTTGTCGCCCCATCAAACAGCACGGGACCGACAAGGACGAGGGGGTCACTTGCCGGGGCGAAGGACCTTGGTGCGGAGGATCGACTCGTTCAGCGTGAGCTGACGGTCGAGCTCCTTGACGGTGGCCGGCTCGGCGGTCAGGTTGACGATGGCGTAGATGCCCTCGGCGTTCTTCTTGACCTCGTACGCCAGGCGGCGACGGCCCCACACGTCGACCGACTCGACGGTGCCACCGTCGTTGCGGACCACGTTGAGGAACTTGTCGAGCGACGGAGCGACGGTGCGCTCGTCGGTGGCAGGGTCGAGAATGACCACAACCTCGTAAGCACGCATAGCTTCCCACCTCCTACGGACTCAGCGGCCATGGTCTCTCCATGGCAGGAGGGCTGTGCGTTGTCCCCATCCGACTGGGCAGACGAGGACACGACAGGCTACCAAGCACGAGGAGCGTGGCCTAAATCCCCAGGTGACGCTCGGTCCAGGCATTGCGGAACCGGCCCTGCGGGTCGCAGCTCGTGACCAGGTCCAGGAAGTCGTCCCACCGGGGGTAGAGCGGCGCGAGCGCCTCGGCACGGGCGGCGAACACCTTGCCCCAGTGCGGCCGCGCGCCGAGCGGCAACAGCACCTCCTCGAGCCGCTCGACCAGGGCATGCACCCGTGAGGCCTCGCGGTGCCAGGTGAAGTGGAGGGCGAGCGCATCCTCGCCGTACGCACCGGAGAGCCACAGGTCGTCGGCCGCGATGGTGCGCAGCTCGGTCACGAAGAGCACCTCCCGCAGCGCCTCCCCCAGGCCCCGTACGGCGGCCACCGCCTCGGCGGCCCGGGACAGGGGGACCAGGTACTCGGTCTGCAGCTCCTCCCCCGCGCTGGGCTGGAAGCCCATCCGGAAGTGCGGCAGCCGCTCGTGCCAGGGACCGGCGACGCCGAGCTGCGCCGTGGTGTTCTCCACCGACATGCCCGCGATCATGTGCCGCTGCTCGGTGGCCGGACGGGCACCGGCGGCGAGGAGTGTCTCGACGGGCTCGGCGGGTGCCCCGGTCCCCGAGTCCGGCGCGGTGCGCTCCTTCACCCAGACCTGCCCGACCTCCTCGCCGACCCAGGTGGTGAAGACCGAGACCGAGTACGCACAGCCCAGCACGTCCTCGAGGCGCTCGAGCAGTGCCGGCCAGGCCAGCCCCTCGTAGACGACCTGGGTCAGGTCGTAGGCCGGCTCGACGGCGAGGTCGAGCGAGGTGACGATGCCCAGGGCACCCAGGCCGACGACGGCGCCGGCCAGGTCCGCGCCGGAAAGCCGCAGCAGCTCGCCGGTACCGCTGACCATCTCCAGTCCGCGCACCGCGGCCGCCAGCGACGGGTTGCGCCGTCCGGACCCGTGCGTGCCGGTGGCCACGGCTCCCGCCACGGAGATGTGCGGCAGCGAGGCCAGGTTGGCCAGCGCGAGGCCGCGGGGCGCCAGCTCGGTGGCCAGGTCGCCGTACCGGAGCCCGGCCGGCACCCGCACGGCGTCCCCGACCACCTCCACCGTCGACGGCAGACCCGCGAGCGAGACCTGGAGGCCCGGGGTGTCGGCGAGGTCGGTGAAGGAGTGCCTGCTGCCCAGCGCCCGGATGCGGGGTGAGACCGCGACCAGCTCCTGCACCTCTGCGACGCTCGTCGGTGTGACGAGGTCGCTCGCCTCGTAGACATGGCTGCCTGCCCAGTTCGTTCGCACGGCTCCACCGTAGAACCCTCCCGTTCTCGCCTAGGCTCCTGGCATGGAGCCCGGGCTCGGAAGCCGGCAGCATCCGATCGCCGGCCGCTACGTGCTCGTCGACCAGATCGGGTCCGGCGGCATGGGGTCGGTCTGGCGCGCCTACGACCAGCGCACCCAGTCCTGGCTCGCGGTCAAGGTGCTCACCGCGCGCGGGACGTCGTTGCTGCTGCGGTTCGTCCGGGAACAGGGGCTGCGGATCCCGCACCGGCACGTGGTGGCGCCGACCGGCTGGGCGGCCGAGGACGACGTCGTCGTGCTGACCATGGACCTGGTCAGGGGCGGCTCCGTGCAGGAGCTCCTCGAGACGCACGGCAGGTTGCCGGAGCCGCTGGTCGCCGTCCTCCTCGACCAGCTGCTGCAGGCCCTGTCCGCCGTCCATGCCGCCGGGGTGGTGCATCGGGATGTGAAGCCGGCCAACCTGCTGCTGGAGGCGACCGGGCACGGGCGCCCGCACCTGCGGCTCGCCGACTTCGGCGTGGCGGCGACGCACGCCGAGCCGCGGTTGACCCGCTCCCCCGGCGGCATCGGCACCGACGGCTACATGGCGCCCGAGCAGGAGGCGGGCGCCCCGCCGGACCCGACCGCAGACCTGTACGCTGCCGGCCGGGTGGCGATCCAGCTGCTGACGGGTGATCCGGCCGCCGCCGTCCCGGTGAGCGCCCTCGGACCGCTGCTGCACACCCTCACCCGCCCCGATCCCGCCGACCGGCCCACTTCGGCCGCGGCGGCACTGGTGGAGCTGCGCGCCCTCGGGGTGCCCGCCTGGGACGGCGGGATCGACCTCCCAGACCGGCTGCCGGCCGCAACCCTGCCGTTGGCCAGCGGGCTCTCGCTACCGCCGCCGCGACCAGGTCGGCGCCGTACGTCCGGCCGGGTCTGGGCCGCCACCGGCTGCTTCGTCGGCGCGATGGCGCTGTGCGGGGTGGCCGTCGCGCGCATCCTGGTCCGCTGAGCGCAGCAGCACGAAGCCGGCCGTCGTCAGCACGGCCGCCCCGGCGATCAGCGCGACTGTCACAGCGCCACTCTAGGGTGGAGCCATGCTCATCGGTGCTCACGTCGACCAGACCGATCCGATCGCCGAGGCGAGGGCCCGCAACGCCCCGTTGGTGCAGTTCTTCCTGGGCGACCCGCAGGGCTACCAGGGCCCGGAGTTCGCCTACGCCGGAGGCGCCGAGGGCCTGCGGGCCGACGCCGAGGCGGCCGGGATCGAGCTCTACGTGCACGCGCCGTACATCGTCAACGTGGCGACGACGAACAACCGGATCCGGATCCCGAGCCGCAAGCTGCTGCAGCAGCACGTCGACGCCGCCGCCTCGATCGGTGCCAAGGGTCTGATCGTGCACGGCGGCCACGTGAACAAGGCCGACGACCCGGAGAAGGGCTTCGACAACTGGCGCAAGGCGATCGACGCCACCGACCTCAAGCTGCCGGTGCTCATCGAGAACACGGCGGGTGGTGACAACGCGATGACCCGCTACCTCGAGCGGATCGCGCGGGTCTGGGACGCCATCAGCGGCTGCGAGCAGGCCGACCGGGTCGGCTTCTGCCTCGACACCTGCCACGCCCACGCGGGCGGCAACGCGCTGGAGACCGTGGTCGACGACGTGGTGGCGATCACCGGCCGGATCGACCTGGTGCACTGCAACGACAGCCGCGACGAGTTCGACTCCGGCGCCGACCGGCACGCCAACTTCGGCGCCGGCAGGATCGACCCGGACCTCCTCGCGGGCGTGGTGCGGGCCGCCGGCGCACCGGTCGTCTGCGAGACGCCCGGTGGGGCCGCCGAGCATCAGGCCGACTTCGCCTGGCTCCGCGAGCGGCTGTAGTCCAGCACCCTGGTTGACTTGCTGCCATGACCCGACCGCTGCGTCGCCTCGGCTTCCTGACCATCGGGCTCTTCGATCCGGCCGACCCGCGTCCCGGGATCGAGGACACCCTGCGCACGATCGAGCTCGGAGAGCGGCTCGGCTTCGACTCGGCCTGGCTGCGCCACCGCCACCTCCAGCACGGCATCTCCTCGCCGGTCACGATCATGGCCGCAGCCACCCAGCGCACGTCCCGCATCGAGCTCGGCACCGCCGTGACCCCGCTGGGCGCGGAGAACCCCTTCCGCCTCGCGGAGGACCTCGGCACCCTCGACATCCTGTCCGCTGTCGACGGCTCCGGCCGGATCAACCCGGGCTTCTCGGTGGGGCCGCCGATGAACTACGACCGCTACAAGCAGGCCCTCTACCCCGATACGCACCGGAGCGAGGACCTCTCCTACGCCCGGCTCGAGCGGCTGTTGGCCTACCTCGACGGCGAGCCGGTCTCCGACTTCGAGGGGACGATGGGCATCGAGACGTTCTCCCGCCGGATCCAGCCGCACTCGCCCGGGCTGCGCGAGCGGATCTGGTACGGCGGAGGCTCCCTCGGCTCCTGCACCTGGGCGGGCGAGCACGGCCTCAACCTGCTCACCTCCTCCGTCGTCAAGGCGGAGGGCTCCACTGACGACTTCGCCACCATCCAGCGACGCCAGATCGACGCGTTCCGCGCGGCTCACCCTGCCGGCGATGCCGCCCGGGTATCGCAGGGCCTGGTGGTCATCCCGACCGATTCCGCGACACCGGACCAGGTGGCCCGCTACCGCTCCTACGTCGAGGCTCGACTGCCCCGCACCCGCGAGCCGCAGGGGCCCGCGGGGGTGCTCTTCGCTCCGGACCTCGTCGGCACCTCCGACCAGATCGCCGACGCGCTGCAGGCTCACGCCGGCTACCAGGCCGTGGACGAGGTCGCGTTCGCGCTGCCGTTCAGCTTCGACCGGGCCGACTACGTGCAGCTCCTCACCGACATCGCCACTCGGCTCGGGCCGGCGCTGGGGTGGGTGCCGGCGGCGTGAGCGGTGCTGACCCCTGGGGGTCACAACCCAACGTTGGGGGGCAATGCTTCGCCCATCAACCTGCGGTTCTGACCCCTGGGGGTCACAACCGCCGCCCCACCGCGCCCCTCCCCACCCGGGTAACCTTCCGCAGGTGAGTGTCACCGTCCGACCCCTGTCCCCAGCGGAGCATCTGTCCTTCATCCGCAGCCGGTCGTCGGTGAGCTTCCTGCAGACCCCGGCCTGGGCGCAGGTGAAGACCGAGTGGCGCTCGGAGTCGCTCGGTCTGGTCGAGGACGGCGAGCTGATCGGCGCCACGCTGGTGCTCCACCGGCCGGTGCCCCGCCTCAAGCGCTACACCCTGGCCTACCTCCCCGAGGGCCCGGCGCTGGACTGGAGCCGCCCGCTCGCCGACTGGCTGGGCCCGCTGACCGACCACCTGAAGGCCCACGGCGCCTTCGGCGTGCGGATGGGGCCGCCGGTGACGACGGCGACGTGGAGTGCCGAGCAGGTCAAGCAGGGCATCGCCGACGACGGTGTGGGACGGCTCGGCGAGCTGCCGCCCAGCCGTCGCGACCCGGTCGGCGCCCGGGTGGTCAGCCAGCTGCGCAGCGCCGGGTGGCGGCTGCAGAGCCCCGAGGACGGCTTCGGTGCGGGCCAGCCGCAGTACACCTTCGAGATCCCGCTGCACGGCCGCACCGAGGACGACGTGCTCGCGGGCATGAACCAGCTGTGGCGGCGCAACATCAAGAAGGCCGCGAAGGAGGGCGTCGAGGTCACCTCCGTGGTGCCGGGGCAGGACAGCTTCGAGTCGGCGCTGGCCACGTTCCACGAGCTCTACGTGCACACCGCCGAGCGCGACCACTTCACCCCGCGCCCGCTGGGCTACTTCCGCACGATGTTCGCCGCGATGAGCGCCGAGGAGCCCGACCGGATCACGCTCTACTCCGCCCACCACCAGGGCGACCTGGTCGCCGCCACGATCATGGTCCGGGTCGGCACCCACGCCTGGTACTCCTACGGCGCCTCCTCCACCGCCAAGCGGGAGGTGCGCGGCTCCAACGCGCTGCAGTGGGCGATGATCCGCGACGCGATCGCTGCCGGCTGCGACGTCTACGACCTGCGTGGCATCACCCCCACGCTCGCCGCCGACGACTCGCACGTCGGCCTCATCCAGTTCAAGGTCGGCACCGGCGGCCGGGCGGTCGAGTACGTCGGCGAGTGGGACCTCCCGCTGCGCCCGCTGATCTACCGTGCCTTCGACCTCTACATGACCAGGCGCGGGCGATGACTCACCCCACTGCCGCGCTCGCGCCGCTCCGTTTCGTTCGAGGATCCCGATGACCCTGCAGCTGACCGTCGACGGCACCCGCTGGCGCGAGCACCTGCGCTCGGTGCTGGAGCAGACCCCCGGCCTGGTGCCGGTCGCCAAGGGCAACGGCTACGGCTTCACCGTCGGGCGCCTCGCCCGGCGCGCCGAGTGGCTCGGCTGCGACACCCTGGCGGTGGGCACCTACGGGGAGCTGGAGGAGGCAGCGAGCCGGTTCCACGGCGACCTGCTCGTCCTCACGCCGTGGCGGCCCTACGAGCCCACCCTGGATCCGGCCCTGAGCCACCGGGTCATCCACACCGTCTCGCGGTCGGCCGACCTCGGCGACCTGCTCGCCCGCCAGCCCGGTGCCCGCGTCGTGCTGGAGAGGATGACCTCGATGCGCCGCCACGGGCTGGCTGCGGCGGACCTGTGGGCGCTCGCCGGTCAGGCCCGCAACCGTGCCCGGCTCGAGGGCGTCGCGATCCACCTTCCGATGGGTGCTCAGGGCGCCAACCTGGCCGAGGCGCGAGCCCTGATGACCGACATCATCGGGGCGGGCGGCAACGGCACCGTCGCCCCGATCGTGTGGGTCTCCCACCTCACCGCGACCGAGTTGGCCACGCTGCGCCACCAGTACGCCGACCTCACCATCCGACCCCGCGTCGGCACCGGGCTGTGGCTCGGCGACCGCGGGGCGCTCGAGGTCACGGCGGTCGTGCAGGACGTGCATCCCATCCACCGCGGCGACACGTTCGGCTACCGCGGCCGCAGCACGCTGCGCTCCGGCCACCTCATCATCGCCAGCGGTGGCACAGCGCACGGCCTCGGGCTGACGGCACCGAACGGAGCCGGCTCCCTGAGAGCGAGAGCGAACGCGGCGGCACGCGGCGGCCTGGACGCCGTCGGACTGGTGCGCTCGCCGTACTTCCTCGACGGTCAGCAGCTCGTCTTCGCCGAGCCGCCGCACATGCAGGCCTCGATGCTGCTGCTGCCGCACGGCGCCCGGGTCCCGGAGGTCGGCGAGCGGATCCCGGTCCGGGTCCGCTACACCACCACGACGTTCGACGAGATCATCGTCGACTGAGCCGCACGCTCCTCGTCGGCCGCCTCGGTGAGCACGACCGGGTCGTGCCGGGGCGAGAGCACGTCGCGCGCCACGATGCCGACGAGATACAGCTCGCCGAGGACGCGGATCACCACGACCAGCCAGTAGAACGGCTGGTCGTCACCCCCGCCGGCGGTGAACAGGCCGCCCAGGTACCACCACACGCCGGCGAAGTAGAGCACCTCGGTGGCCTGCCAGATCAGCTGGTCGCGCCAGCGCGGCCGCGCCAGCACCGCGAGGGGCAGCAGCCACAGCACGTACTGCGGTGAGTAGACCTTGTTGACCAGCAGGAAGCCGGCGACGATCAGGAACCCGAGCTGGGCGAAGCGCGGCGTCCGCGGCGCGAGCAGGCCGAGCACCAGGACGGCCAGGCACCAACCGCCGAAGAGCAGCCAGGACCAGACGTTGATCGTGTGCGCGCTGAAGGTGTGGCCGGTGACCTGCTGCGCGACCAGCCACAGGGAGCCGAGGTCGGCGCCGCGGGTGCTGTTGAACGACCAGAAGACCTTCCACTGCGCGACGCCGCTGAGCAGCGCCGGCATGTTGAACACGACCCAGGCGATCACCGCCGAGCCGGCCGCCATGATGAGGTCGGGCCAGCGTCGCCGGCGCCAGCAGATGACGAGCAGGCCGCCGAGCAGGAAGAGCGGGTAGAGCTTGGTCGCCGTACCGAGCCCGATCATCACGCCGGTCAGGACCGGCCGGTCGCGCGACCACGCCCACAGCGCACCGGCGACGAACCCGACGGCGAGCAGGTCCCAGTTGATCATCCCGGTGAGCAGCAGCGCCGGCGAGAGGGCGAACGCGGCAGCGTCCCAGGGTCGTCGGCGGTTGACGCCGGCGATCAGCCAGCAGGCCAGCAGGGCGACGACGGCGAAGCCGATGGTGTTGACCGAGACGTAGAGCCGGATCTCGTGCAGCACATCGTCCTCGCCCCAGAGCTTGTCGGTGGACAGGGCCGCGCGCGGGCTCAGGTCGGGCGACCCTGCCAGCCAGTGGGTGACGTACGCCGTGCCCCACGCCCAGTAGGCGATCCCGACCGGATACTCCATCACCTCGTAGCGCGCGCGGGTGGTGGCGTCGCCGCTGTAGGGCCACTTGAGCTCGGCGAAGCCGCGCCCGGTGTAGAGGTAGGGCAGGTCGGAGTAGCACATGTGGGTGTAGCGGGTGTTCCCGCCGGACCAGGTCTGGCTGTAGCAGGAGCTCTTCTGCACCATGCCGAGCGCCATCACGATGGCGGTCAGCAGCAGCAGCACCCGCACGGGGGTCCACCAGCGGTGCCGGCCGGCGTGCTCGCCGACCGGTCCGCCGATGGACTCACTGAGCGTCTCGACGACGCGGTCCTCGTGCGCGGGTGCGACGACGCCAGCCATGCCCGGGATCTTAGGCGACCGCGCGAGCCGCTAGGGACCGGCGGTCGCCGTCGCGCTCGGCGGCGAGGAGGTCTGCGGACCGCACCCCAGCACGCCACAGGTGCTCCCACCCGACGGCGGTGCCTGGCTCGAGGTCGGCGGCGAGGGCTGCACCTGGTGCGTCGGGCTCGGGGTCGACTTCGGCGTCTTGGTCTTGGTCGGCTTGGGCGTCCGGGTCGGCTTCGGATGGGGCGTGTACGTCGGAACCGGCGCGTGGCTGGTGTCCGGCGGGGTCCCGGTGACGTTGGCGCGCGGCGGGAACTGCTCGATCGGCAGGCCGTCCATGTCGGCCTGCATCACCGCTGTCCACGTCCGGGCCGGGTAGTCGGCACCGAAGTACGACGGCAGCCAGCCGTCGAGGGCCTCGCGGCCGTTGCCACGGATGTACATCACCGCCGTCGCCGCCTGAGGCGTGTAGCCGACGAACCAGGCCGAGGAGACGTGGGTGCCACCACCGCTGGCGTTGGGGGCCGTCGCCGTACCGGTCTTGCCGGCGGCGGGGCGACCGAGCGCGAGTGCCGCCTTGCCGGTGCCGCCCTTGACCACCTGCTGCAGGGCGTAGGAGACGTCGTCGGAGACGTCCTGGGGGATCGCCTGGTCGGTGTGGTTCTTGTACCTGTACAGCACGGTGCCGTTCTGGTCGGTCACCTTGTTGATCACGTGCACGTCGGCGCGCTTGCCGCCCGCCGCAATGGTCGCGTAGGTGTTCGCCAGGTTGATCGGGCTGGCGGCGGCCTTGCCGAGCGTGATCAGCGAGTCCGAGGACTGGAGGTCCTTGGTGGTCGAGGGGATGCCCGGATAGTCGGGGTTGGCCTGCTCCGGTGTGAGTCCCATCTTCAGGGCGTTCTGGTAGATCTTCTTCGGCCCGTTGGGGATGGAGTGCGACATGTCCACGAACGCGGTGTTGATCGACTGCTGCAGCGCATAGATGGCGTTCACCCGCGAGCCGTAGCTGTGACCGTTGGCCTCACCGGCCTGCTCGCCCTCGTTGTGCACCTCGAGACCGCCGGGGAAGGTGTACGGCGAGTTGCCGTCGAAGGTGGAGTTGAGCGAGAAGCCGGCCTCCAGGGCGGTGGCCAGCGTGACCGCCTTCATCGTCGATCCGGCCATGCCGCCGGTGGCGGCCCAGTCGATCTGCGACTGGAGGTAGTCCTGACCGCCGTAGAAGCCGAGCAGGGCGCCGGTGCCGGGCTGGATGGTCGCGACGCCGATGTGCAGCTGCTTGTCGCTGAACCCGGCGGGCTTGGCCTGGGCGACGCCGTTGGCGGCGGCGTCCATCGCCTTCTTGGTCAGCGTGGTGGTCACCCGCAGCCCGCCGCCCTGGATCTGGGCGTCGGTGAAGCCCAGCTTCAGCAACTCGTTCTTGACCAGCGTCAGAGCGTGGCCCTTCTGGCCGCCGTAGGTGTTGGAGGCGTGCTGCTGGGGGAACTTCGGCAGCTTCGCGGCCGCCTTGGTCGCCTCGGCGTCGGTGATGTCGCCGGCGCTGGCCATCCCGGCCAGGACGTAGGCGTAGCGGCGCTGCAGCGCCGCCTTGTGGACCGCGCCGTTCGCCGGGTCGTACTGGGTCGGGTTGTTCAGCACCGAGGCGATCACCGCCGACTGGCGCAGGTTGAGCTTGCTGGCCGGGATGTCGAAGTAGGCCTCAGCGGCCGCCTGGACGCCGTACGCGCCCCGCCCGAAGTAGATCGTGTTCAGGTAGCCCTCGAGGATCTGCTTCTTGCTCAGCTGGCGCTGGATCTTGAGCGAGAGGATCGCTTCCTTGATCTTGCGCTTGTAGGTGCGCTCCTGGTTCAGGTAGAGCACCTTGACGTACTGCTGGGTGATCGTGGAGGCACCCTGGGTGGAGTTGCCCTTGGCGTTGCTGAACGCGGCGCGCAGGATGCCCTTGGGGTCGATGCCGTGGTTGGTCCAGAACGTCCGGTCCTCGGCGGCGACCACGGCGTCCTTGAGGTTCTGCGGCATCTCGTCGTAGGAGATGGAGTCGCGGTTCTGCAACGCGAACTGGCCGATCTTGTTCTTGCCGTCCGCGTAGTAGATGTACGACGTCTGGGTCTTGAACTCCGCGTTCGGGTCCGGGATCGACGTGGTGTTGTACGCCAGCACCGCGAGACCCGCGATGACGACCACGCCGGCCAGGCAGACCAGCAGGAACCACTTCAGGGCGCGGCGGACCTTCTGCTTGCGGGTCAGCGGCTTCTTCGGACGGCCGCCAGGCTTGCCACCGGTGCCGGGGCGGCGCTGTGCGGGGGTGCCGGAGGACGACGGCATCCGTCGCTTACCGCCACTGGGCGAGGTACCACTCACGTGTCACTATCTCCACGATCTCGGGGTCGGGCGATACGAGGGTACGCACTGCGGCGCAGGATCCCAGATTCATCGGGGCCGGCCGCGGACGTCCGGGCCCCAGCGTGTCGGCCCTCCGGACCGCTTTCCCACGCTCCGATGCGACACGGTGATGTACCGGGGATTCGCAACAGCCGGATATATCGCTACGATAGGTCTCATGACACGTCGGGCAGAGACCATCGAGCTGGCAGTCCTCGGGCTGCTGCACGAGGGTCCTATGCACGGCTACGAGCTGCGCAAGCGGCTCAATCTGATGCTCGGATGGGGTCGGGTGCTGTCCTACGGCTCGCTCTACCCCACTCTCAAGAAGATGCTGCGTGCGCACCTGATCGAGGAGTCGACCACGTCGGTCACCCCGGTCACGCGCCGCCCGCGGATCGTCTATCAGGTGACCGAACCAGGTCATCGGGAGTTCGAGCGGCTCATGTCGGAGGTCGGTCCCACCGCCTGGGAGGACGACAACTTCGACATCCGCTTCGCCTTCTTCGGTCGCACCGACATGGAGATCCGGCTGCGAGTCCTCGAGGGCCGCCGCAGCCGCCTCCAGGAGCGACTCGATCGCGTCCAGCGCGAGCTGTCGCTGACGCAGAAGGAAGTCGACCAGTACGCCGGGGAGCTCCAGCGCCACGGTGTCGAGTCGGTGGAGCGGGAGGTGCGATGGCTCTCCGGACTCATCGACGCCGAGCGAAATCCCGCCTCAGGTCTTGCAGGTGCGGAAGTGACCACCACAGAAAGGAAGGAGCCCTGATGGGTTCGGTTCGCGTAGCAATCGTGGGGGTCGGCAACTGCGCCAGCTCCCTCGTGCAGGGTGTCGAGTACTACAAGGACGCCGACCCGGCGGGCACTGTCCCCGGTCTCATGCACGTCAAGTTCGGCGACTACCACGTCTCCGACGTGAAGTTCGTCGCGGCGTTCGACGTCGACGACAAGAAGGTCGGCAAGGACCTGTCCGAGGCGATCAACGCCTCGGAGAACAACACCATCAAGATCACCGACGTCCCCACGCTCGGTGTCGAGGTCGAGCGCGGCCCGACGCTCGACGGCCTGGGCAAGTACTACCGCCAGACGATCGAGGAGTCGGCCGCCGAGCCGGTCGACATCGTCAAGGCGCTCAAGGACGCCGAGGTCGACGTCCTCGTCTCCTACCTCCCGGTGGGCTCGGAGGAGGCCGACAAGTTCTACGCGCAGTGCGCCATCGACGCGAAGGTCGCCTTCGTCAACGCGCTGCCGGTCTTCATCGCCTCCGACCCGGTCTGGGCGAAGAAGTTCGAGGACGCCGGTGTCCCGATCGTCGGCGACGACATCAAGTCGCAGGTCGGCGCCACCATCACCCACCGCGTGATGTCGAAGCTGTTCGAGGACCGCGGCGTCCGGCTGGACCGCACCTACCAGCTGAACGTCGGCGGCAACATGGACTTCAAGAACATGCTCGAGCGCGAGCGGCTGGAGTCCAAGAAGGTCTCCAAGACCCAGGCCGTCACGTCGAACCTGACCGGCCCGCTGGCCGGCCTCAAGGACGACCGCAACGTGCACATCGGCCCGTCCGACTACGTCGCGTGGCTCGACGACCGCAAGTGGGCCTACGTGCGCCTCGAGGGCACCACGTTCGGTGACGTGCCGCTGAACCTGGAGTACAAGCTCGAGGTGTGGGACTCCCCGAACAGCGCCGGCATCATCATCGACGCCTGCCGCGCGGCGAAGATCGCCAAGGACCGCGGCATCGGCGGCCCGGTCATCGCGGCCTCGGCCTACCTGATGAAGAGCCCGCCGGTCCAGATCGAGGACACCGAGGGTCGCGCCCTGCTGGAGAAGTTCATCGCCGGCGAGTGACACCCGCGAGCGCAAGCCCCGCCTTCCGTGAGGACGGCGGGGCTTCGTGCTGTCCCGGGCCGGTGCAGAACGCCGGGTGCCTCGCTCAGCTCTCCGCGGCAGCCTTGATCCGCTGCAGCGTCTGGGCCATCCCGGTGCGCAGGCAGTCGGTGAAGTGCCGCTGACCACCCAGCACAGCGTTGACCAGCGCCGTCGAGATCGGCGCGATGCCGTCCGGCGTCTCACGCGCCTGGGTCAGCACGGTGCCGCCGTCGGCACTGGGCTCGAGCCGGAAGGACCACACCGTCCGGTTCTCGGTGATCCGGAACGCGAAGTCCTCGTGGGGCGAGAAGCGCACCACCTTCGCCGAGGTCGGCCAGTGCTTCCAGCCGTCACGGTTGATGTTGAGGAAGCGGGTGCCCAGCCGGACCGGACGCCCTGCCACGAAGGAGCGCCTGACCTGCGGGCTCCACTCGGCCATCCGCTCCACGTCGGTGACCAGCGCCCACACGGCGGCAGGCGGGGCGGCGATGGTGACGGCGGCAGTGAGGTCGCTCATGGCGAGCAACCTACTCTCGAGTAGCCCACCATGCACGCAGTCTCACGGCGGCCTCCTCCTCGGAGAGGACACCCTCGTCCATCCGGACCTCGAGCAGGAACCGGTACGCCGCGCCGACCGCCGGTCCGGGCTTGAGATCCAGCAGCGCCATGATCTGCTCGCCGTTGAGGGCCGGGCGCATCGCCGCCAGCTCCTCCTCCTCGGAGAGCCGCTCGATGCGCTCCTCGAGCGCGTCGTAGGTCCGTGCCAGCCGCTCCGCCTTGCGCCGGTTGCGGGTGGTGCAGTCGGCGCGGGTGAGGATGTGCAGCCGCTCCAGCTGATCGCCGGCGTCGCGGACGTAACGACGTACGGCGGAGTCGGTCCACTCGCCGCTGCCGTAGCCGTGGAACCGCAGGTGCAGCTCGATCAGCCGACAGACGGCGTCGGTCTCCTCGTTGGAGAACCGCAGCGCCCGCATCCGCTTGCGGGTGAGCTTGGCGCCCACCACGTCGTGGTGATGGAACGTGACCACGCCGCCCTCGACGAACCGACGGGTCTTCGGCTTGCCGACATCGTGCATCAGCGCGGCGAAGCGGGACACGAAGTCGGGCCCTCCCCCGGGCAGCCGCGACTCCAGGCCGATCGCCTGGTCCAGCACCGTCAGGCTGTGCTCGTAGACGTCCTTGTGCCGGTGGTGCTCGTCGGCCTCCAGCCGCAGCGCCGGCAGCTCGGGCAGCACCAGCTCTGCCAGGCCGGTCTCGACGAGCAGCGCGAGACCTCGCCGCGGGTGCGGGGCGCAGATCAGCTTGACCAGCTCGTCGCGGACGCGCTCCGCGGAGATGATCGAGATCCGGCCCGCCATCGCCGTCATCGCCGCCACCACCTCCGGTGCCACGGTGAAGCCGAGCTGGGCGGCGAAGCGGGCGGCTCGCATCATCCGCAGCGGATCGTCGGAGAAGGAGTCCTCCGGCAGGCCCGGCGTACGCAGGACCCGGTTCGCGAGGTCCACGACCCCGCCGTACGGGTCCTCCACCCGCCGCTCGACCCCCCCGGGACCGGCCAGCCGCACCGCCATCGCGTTGACGGTGAAGTCGCGGCGGCCGAGGTCACCGGCCAGCGACGTGCCGTACTCGACGGTCGGCTTGCGGGAGTCGGGGTCGTAGGCCTCGGAGCGGTAGGTGGTGATCTCCACCACCCACTCGTCCTTGCGGGCCCCGATGGTGCCGAACTCCCGGCCCATGTCCCAGGTCGCCCGGGACCACCGCTTCAGGAGCCGCTCGGTCTCGTCCGGGTGGGCCGAGGTGGTGAAGTCCAGGTCGTTCACCGGTCGGCCGAGCATGGCGTCGCGCACGGGGCCGCCCACCAACGCCAGCTCGTGGCCGGCGGAGGCGAAGAGCTCGCCCAGCGGCTCGAGCACACCGGCCAACCGGTCCAGCTCGGCGTCCACCGCTCGCTGCACCTCGACGATGGAGAGGGGGGCGAGCGTGGGATCGGACACGAGGGAACAGTCTAGGTAACCCCGGACCGGCGGCCGATATCCTCAACCGCATGCCCGCTCGCCGTACCGTCCCTGCGTGGGCTCCGGCGACGACCGTCGTCACGCTCCTGATCGCCGTCCTGACCGGTCTCGTCGCACTGCCGGCGACCGCCGTGAGCGCCCCGACGGCCCGGGCCGGACGCACCGCCGCGGCGGCGAAGGCCGCGAAGGCGGCGACCACGAGACCGGACCCGCTCGGGGTGACGATCACCAGCCTCACCCCCTCGACGCTGAAGACCGATCCGACCAAGGGCACGGTGCGCGTCTCGGGCACGATCACCAACGACGACGACCAGACCTGGCAGGACATCAACGTCCACGCCTTCATCGGCAGCACCCCGCTGACCACCGAGACCGAGCTCACCGAGGCCTCGCTCTCCGATCCCACCCAGGACGTGGGCCAGCGCATCACCACGTACGGCGACTTCCAGACGATCGCCGAGCTCGCCCCCGGGCAGAGCTACTCCTACTCGCTGGCCATCCCGCGCGGCGACCTCGTCGACAGCGCCGACCGTCCCATCACCGCCCCCGGCGTGTACTGGTTCGGCGTGCAGGTGCTCGGCACCGACAGCGATGGACGCGACAGCACCGCCGACGGCCGCGCCCGGACGTTCCTGCCGCTGGTGGGGGCGACCAAGAAGAAGCAGTCCCCGGAGAAGACCGCCATTGTCGTACCGCTGCGGCAGCGGGTGCTGCGCCAGCCCGACGGCACCCTGGCGGCGCCCGAGAACTGGGTGCGGCGGCTCTCCACCGGCGGCAGGCTCGACAACCTGCTCACCTTCGGCACCGACCACCCGGTCTCGTGGCTGGTCGATCCAGCGGTCATCGACGCCATCGCCCAGCTCGCCGACGGCAATCCGCCACGCAGCATCGCTGCGACCGACGGCAGCGCCACCACCGGCGAGCCGTCGGCCGGCGCCACCGCCCACCAGAGCGGTGCCGAGCGAGCCGCCGCCGACGACGCGGCCGACCTCGCCAAGGCGTGGCTGGCTCGACTGCTCGCCACGCTGCGGAGCAGTCAGGCCGTCTACGCCCTCCCGTACGGCGACCTCGACCTGGCTGCCGCGGCGCGACACGATCCGGCCCTGTACGCCGTCGCTCGCCAGCGCAGCACCCAGGCGCTGACGGCGCGCGGCATCACCAACGTCGTCCCCGTCGACGCCCCGATCGACGGCTACCTCGAGGCCAGTGCGCTCGATGTCGGCGACAGCGCGCCGAAGCTGCTCCTCACCGACCAGGCCATCAGCGGCACCGTGCCCGCCGTCGCCAGCATCAGCGGTCGCACCGTCGTCACCACCTCCTCCCTCGTCGCAGCCGGCGGGCCGCCCCCCGGAGACCAGCTCGGCCTGATCCCGGTCCGTCAGGAGCTGCTGGCGCAGTCGGCGCTGCGTCTGGGCACCGACGACCCGGTCATCGCCGTACTCCCCGCGGACTGGAGCGCCGCCGGGGACAGCAACGGCTTCTTCGAGGGTTTGCGCAAGAAGTGGCTGCAGCCGACGACGATCGACGGTGCGGCACTCTCCTCGGTCGCGCAGGAGGTCCCGCTGAGCAGGCTGCGCTATCCCGATGCGGAGCTCGAGCACGAGCTGCCGGCACACACGTTCGCGGCGGTCGACGGGTTGCGGCGAGCGGGCAGCGTCCTGCAGAGCGTGCTCAGCCACAACGACGTCGTCGCCACCACCGTCCTCGACGATGCGCTGACGAGCGCCTCCTACACGGCGCGGGGCGGCAGCGGTGGCGCCGCCGCGGAGCGCAGCCGGGAGGCGATCGACGCCCAGTTGCAGATGGTCACCGTGGAGGCCCCGCCATCGGTGACCCTGGCCAGCGACCGCGGGAAGTTCAACGCGACGGTGGTCAACGGCCTCGACCAGGACATCACCGTCAGGGTGCGCGCGGTGGCCGACAACGGGATGGCGATCTCGGTCCCCCGAAAGCTGCAGATCCCGGCCAACGGACGCGCTGGGGTGCTGCTGACGGCGAAGGCGACCAGCAACGGCGTGCACACCGTCATCCTGGAGCTCACCGACGGCGCCGGCTCACCGCTCGGCTCCCAGACCAGGTTCCCGATCCGTACGGCGCAGGTCAGCAGGATCATCTGGCTCTTCATCGGCTGCGGTCTCGGCCTGCTGTTCGCCGCGATCGTGGTCAGGCTGGTGCGGCGGGTGCGCGCGGGAGCGCGTGCCGAGCGTCACGATGACGACGACCCGACGGCCTCGGCGTCCGCCGAGGCCCACGCCCCGATGGAGCCACGATGAGCGCGGGCAAGCGCAAGGCGGTCCCGGCGCGACGCAGCGCCCTGCTTCCCGGCGCCGGAAGGTCCTCGATCGGCGGGGCCAGCGCGGTGATGGCCGTCGGGACGCTGTTCTCCCGACTCAGCGGATTCGTCCGGGCCGCCCTGCTGGCGGCGGCGATCGGATCGGGTGCCCGCGCAGACGTCTTCAACGTCGCCAACACGATCCCCAACATGCTCTACATCCTGCTGGCGGGCGGCGTCTTCAATGCCGTGCTGGTGCCCCAGCTGGTGCGGGCGCTGAAGAACGACGAGGACCGCGGCGACGCGTTCACGCAGCGGATCGTCACCTTGGCGGCACTGTTCCTCGGTGTCGTCACGGCGCTGCTCGTGCTCGCCGCGCCGTGGCTGATCCAGCTCTACTTCCACCACCACACGGCTACGGAGAACGCCAGCGCGATCGCCTTCGCGCGCTACTGCCTGCCGCAGGTCTTCTTCTACGGCATGTTCGTGCTGGTCGGGCAGGTGCTCAACGCCCGCGGCAGCTTCGGACCGATGATGTGGGCACCGATCACCAACAACGTGATCTCGGTGGCAGTGCTGGTCGCCTACATGGCCCACTTCGGCACCGCGGGCACCGGCGCCTACTCCTCCGCCGAGGAGCTGTGGCTCGGGCTCGGCTCGACGGCCGGCATCGCCGTCCAGTTCCTCGTGCTGGTGCCCTACCTGCGCCGGGCGGGCTTCCTGTACCGGCCACGCTTCGACTTCCGCAACGCCGGCCTGGGCCACACCCTGCGCCTGGGCGTGTGGACGGTGCTCTTCGTGGTGGTCAACCAGGTCGCCTACACCGTGGTCACGATCCTCGCCACCAGCGGCAGCGGCCGCTCCGGCACGGGCTACACCATCTATTCCTACAGCTTCCTGCTGACCCAGGTGCCGCACTCGATTGTGACCGTCTCCCTCGCCACGGCGATCCTGCCGACGCTGTCGGCACGCGTGGTGGCGATCGATCCTCGCGGCTTCGCGTACGGCGTCGTGCGCACGCTGCGGTCCTCGCTCGCGATCGTGCTGCCCTTCGCGGCACTGCTGCCGGTCCTCTCGGTCGACCTCGGCCACGTGATGTTCGGGTTCGGCGCCTCGGCCACGCAGTACCGCTCCTATGGGTCGACCATCGCCATGTTCGGCCCCGGGCTGGTGTTCTTCACCCTGCAGTACGTGCTCCTGCGCGGCTTCTACGCCCTGGAGCGCAACAAGACCGTCTTCTGGATGCAGTGCCTGGTCGCCGCGGTCAACATCGCCGCGGCGCTCGTGCTGGTGCACCGGGTCCGGCCCGAGCACACCGCCCCGGCGCTCGCCGCGGCCTGGGGGCTGGCCTACCTGGTCGGCTCGATCAATGCCTACACCCGGCTCAACCGCCGGATCGGCCCGCTGCGCACCGATCTGCTCTTCCGGTTCGCCATCCGGATGCTCCTGGTCACCGCCGTCGCCACCACGATCGCCTGGGTGGTCGGCCGCGGCTTCGACGAGCTCTGGCCGGATCGATCCTGGGGGCAGGCGGCGATCAAGAGCGCCGTGGTGGGCGGTCTCGATCTCGGCCTGATCTTCCTCGGCGCGAAGGTGCTCCGGATCACCGAGCTCACCTCCTTCGTCTCGACGTTGTCCGCCCGGCTGCGCCGCGGCTGAGCCATTAGTCTCGGGTCCATGACAGCGCATCGGCCGGGTGACGTCCTCGCGGGGCGCTACCGACTGGCCGACCTGCTCAGCGAGACGGCGCACGGACGGTTCTGGCTCGCGCACGACAGTGTCCTGGGACGGCCCGTCGCCGTACACGTGATCGATGCTGACGACTCCCGCGCCCCGGCCCTGATGGACGCCGCCCGTGCCTCGGCCTCCATCCTCGACCCGCGCCTGCTGCGGGTCCTGGACGCCGAGACCCGCGACGGCAGCTCCTACGTCGTCAACGAATGGGGGCGGGGCACGTCGCTCGACATCGTGCTCGCCCGCTCCGGGCCGCTCTCGCCCCGGCGCTCCGCCTGGATCACGGCCGAGGTCGCGGCCGCGTTGGGCAAGGCGCACGGCGCCGGGCACGCCCACGGTCGGCTCAATCCGGAGAAGGTGCTGATCGACGAGGGCGGCTCCGTCCGGATCATCGGCTTCGCCGTCGAGGCAGCGCTCTACGGCTTCCCGGCCGGCACTCCGGCCGACGACGACGCGGCCCTGGCGGCCATCCTGGCGGCCTGTCTGACCGGCACCTGGTCGGGATTCCACGAGTCGGCGGTGCCGCCCACCCCGAGCGTGGGTGGTCACCCGATGCGCCCACGACAGGTACGCGCCGGCGTACCGAGGGTGCTCGACGAGCTCTGCGAGGCTGCGCTGAACCCGGATGCCCGTGGCAGGCACCAGGGACCGGTGCTCGACGCGCGCTACCTGCACCAGCGCCTGATGGAGTACCTGGGCGACCCGTCGGACGTGGTGGGCCTCCCCGCCGAGCAACCGGACGGCGCAGCCCGGCCGAGGATCACCACCTCGCTGCGCCTGCCCGTCGAGGAGCCGGCGGCGGCACCGGGGAGCCCGGACGAGCCGGCGGAGCGGCACGAGGACGAGACAGTCGTCCGGGGCGATCACACCGACATCCCGACCCAGGCGTCGCTGCCCCCGTTCGAGGACGACTCGTCCTGGCACCTGCCGCGCACCACGCCTGCCCCGCCACCACCGCCCCTCGAGCCGCCTGCTCCGAAGCCGCTGTTCGCCGACGAGCCGCGGGTCCCGCGGCCGCCGGAGGGGGCGGCCGGCGACACGCCGAGTTCGGTCCCCGTCTCGTCCGGGGGGCACGCCGCGCCGGCGCCCGTTGCGGAGGAGTACTGGCCCTGGGGCGAGGACCGGGTGCCACCCCGGCGCCGCCGCTGGCTGCCGCTCGCGATCGGGCTGGTGGTGCTGGTCCTCGTGGTGGCGGCCGTCCTGGCCGTGCGCGACCTCTCCGGCGGAGGCGGCGGCGACGGCACCCCGTCGACGTCGCCGAGCGCCTCGGCGAGCTCGCGTGCCGCGCAGGCCGTCACCGGCGTCACCGCCACCGACTTCGACCCGCTCGGCGACCCGCCCAGCGAGTACCCGGCGCTGGCGAGGAACGCTGTCGACGGCAAGGTGTCCACGGCCTGGCACACCAACACCTACAAGTCGCAGCTCGGGCCGAGCGCGCCGGCGCTCAAGAGCGGGGTGGGACTGGTGCTCGACCTGCACGGGACCTACGCGCTCGAGTCGGTCAAGGTCACGATGAACGGCAGCCCCACGGCCGTCTCCTTCTTCGTCGCGGACGCCGAGCCCACCGGTGTGACGGGCCTGCAGCGCGCCGCCACCGCGACCGTGACGCGCGCCGGTCAGCGGGTCGGACTGAACGGCGCCACGGGTCGCTACCTGGTGGTCTGGCTGACCTCGCTGCCCCACGTCGCGGGCGGGTACCGTGGCGAGGTCGCCGAGGTGGCGGTCACCGGAACCCAGCGCTGAGGCCTGCCTCTCGCCGGGGCTGCCGGCCGGTGTGCCCGACGTACGGAACGGGAATCTTTCTCGCCTACGATCGGTTCTCGAAGCGTCACCAACCCAGGGAGTCAGTCCATGCCCAGCTCGTCACCGACCGAGCCCCGCAACGTCATCGTCATCGGTTCCGGACCGGCCGGCTACACCGCTGCCGTCTACACCGCGCGCGCCAGCCTCGAGCCGCTCGTCTTCGAGGGTTCGGTGACGGCCGGTGGTGCCCTGATGAACACCACCGACGTGGAGAACTTCCCCGGCTTCCGCGACGGCATCATGGGCCCGGAGCTGATGGACAACATGCGCGCCCAGGCAGAGCGCTTCGGCGCCGAGCTCATCCCGGACGACGTGGTCGAGGTCGACCTGTCCGGCGACGTCAAGGTGGTCAAGACCGCCACCGAGACGCACTACGCGCGCTCGGTGATCCTGGCGATGGGCTCGGGCTACCGCAAGCTGGGCATCGACAAGGAGGATCTGTTCTCCGGCAAGGGCGTCTCCTGGTGCGCCACCTGCGACGGCTTCTTCTTCCGCGAGCAGCACATCGCCGTGGTCGGCGGTGGCGACTCCGCCGTCGAGGAGGCGACCTTCCTGACCCGGTTCGGCTCCAAGGTGTCGCTGATCGTACGGCGCGACGAGCTGCGGGCGTCCAAGATCATGCAGGAGCGTGCGTTCAACGACCCGAAGCTCGAGATCGAGTGGAACTCGGTGATCGAGACGATCAACGGCACCGACCGGCTCGAGTCGCTGACGCTGCGCGACACCGTCACCGGCGAGACCCGCGAGCTGCCCGCGACGGGCCTGTTCATCGCGATCGGGCACGACCCGCGCTCGGAGATCGTCAAGGGCCAGGTCGAGCTCGACAACGACGGCTACGTGCTGACCGCCCGCGCGGCCGGCGGCTCGACGGCGACCAACGTCCCCGGCGTGTTCGCCTGCGGTGACCTCGTCGACCACGTCTACCGGCAGGCCGTCACGGCCGCGGGCTCGGGTTGCTCGGCGGCTCTGGATGCCGAGCGCTACCTCTCCGAGTTCGACCTGAACCTGGCCAGCTCGGGTGCCGAGGCGCAGGCGCGCGCCGACCTCGAGCTCGCCGAGCTCGGCGGCGCCTGAGCCGCTGCGCGGGAGGGTTCCCGGCTCGTGGCAGGCGCTGCACGCCGGGAACAAATCCAGCTCCGCTCCTGTTCTTCCTCTAGCTCCGCTACACATCTCAACGAAGGGTGAGCCCGCATGGCTGACAACATCACCGCCGTGACCGACGCCGAGTTCGACGCCAAGGTCCTCAAGTCCGACAAGCCCGTCCTGGTCGACTTCTGGGCGGAGTGGTGCGGTCCGTGCCGCCAGGTCGCTCCGATCCTCGACGAGATCGCCGGGCAGCACAGCGACAAGGTCACTTTCGTGAAGATGAACGTCGACGAGAACCCGGTGACGCCGTCGAACTACCGCGTCACGGGCATCCCGACGCTCAACGTCTACCAGGGTGGCGAGGTCGTGAAGTCGATCGTCGGCGCCAAGCCGAAGGCAGCGCTCCTCGCGGAGCTCGCGCCCTACCTCGGCTGAGCACCCGGCACTGCCCGCGAGGCCCGCGCTTCGGCGCGGGCCTCGCTGCGTTCGGGGGTCAGCCGCGCAGGTCAGCCGGAACTCCCCGCTCGACCTAGGGATGGTCGGGGCGACGGAAGTGGGTTCCGGCCCGCGGCACGGGACGTGGGTGCGGCTGATGGTGCGGTCGCACCGCACCGAGCAGCTTCTCCAACGCCGCCTCCACCTCGTCGCGCCAGGTCACGGCGGTGCCCAGGTCCATCCGCAGCCGTGGAGCGGTCGGGTGCGCGCGGTGGGTCTTGAAGCCGACCCGGGCCAGGAACTCCGCCGGCGCCGCGCACCTGCTGCCGTGCGAGATCGCGCTCATCGGCCCCACGTCACCGAAGGCCTCGACCGCCTTGACGCCGCCACGCCTGATCAGGTCCCGAGCCATGCCCTGCACGAGCATGCGGCCCAGTCCCCCGCCGGCGTACTGCGGATCGAGCCAGACGGTCGTCAGCAGCACCGCGTCCGGGGAGACCGGCGCCGTCGGGAACGCGTCGGCTCCGGGTGCGTACGCCGCCGGGACATAGACGACGAAGCCGACCGGGCGATCCTCGACCACAGCGACGCGTCCGCACGAGCCCCACTCCCGCAGCACCTCGCTCAGCCAGGCCTCCTTGGCCTGGATCCGCTCCTGCGCCGGCACCCGGTCGCGGCGGACGGGGTCAAGCTCCCAGAACAGGCAGCTGCGGCAGGGCGCGGCCAGATCTGCGAGGCGGTCCAGTGTCAAGGGCAGGATCTTGCGGGACATCTCACTCCGGTCAGGGAAGCGGTGATGCGCGAAGCTGTGACATCCTTCATGCTAGAACGATCATGGACACTACTCCCACAGCGCGCAGCAGCAATCGCCTCGATCCCTACGTCGACCGCTACGCCGCGCGCACGGCAGGGATGACCCAGTCCGAGATCCGCGCGCTCTTCGCCGTGGCCTCCCGCCCGGAGGTCGTCTCGCTCGCCGGCGGCATGCCGAACATCTCCGGCCTCCCGCTGGACGTCGTCGCGGAGGCGATCGACGGCGTCGTCCGTGACCACGGCACCGTCGCCATGCAGTACGGCTCGGGCCAGGGCATCCCCGAGCTGCGCGAGCAGATCACCGACGTGATGCGACTCGAGGGCATCGAGGCCCACCCCGACGACGTCGTGGTCACGGTCGGCTCTCAGCAGGCCGTCGACCTGGTGACCCGCATCTTCTGCGACCCGGGCGACGTGATCATCTGCGAGGCGCCCTCGTACGTCGGCGCTCTGGGCGTCTTCAAGTCCTACCAGTGCGACGTGGTGCACGCCGAGATGGACGCGGAGGGTCTGCGACCCGACGCGTTGCGGGCGGCCATCGCCTCGGTGCGGGCGGCCGGCAAGCGGATCAAGTTCCTCTACACGATCCCGAACTTCCACAACCCGGCCGGAGTGACGCTCTCGGTCGCACGTCGTCGCGAGATCGTCGAGATCTGCGCTGCGGAGAACATCCTGATCCTCGAGGACAATCCGTACGGGCTCCTGGGCTTCGACGAGGATCCGCTGCCGGCGATGCGCTCGATGTCGAACGACAACATCATCTACCTGGGCTCGTTCTCCAAGACGTTCGCTCCGGGCTTCCGGGTGGGATGGGCGCTCGCACCCCACACCGTCCGCGAGAAGCTCGTCCTCGCCCAGGAGAGCGCCACGCTCTGCCCGCCGCAGTTCAGCCAGATGGCGATCTCCGCCTACCTGGCGAACCACGACTGGCAGGGGCAGATCAAGCAGTTCCGCGAGATGTACCGCGAGCGCCGCGACGCGATGGTCAGCGCTCTCGCGGACATGATGCCGGCCGGCTGCCACTGGAACGTTCCCTCGGGTGGCTTCTACGTGTGGCTGACCCTCCCTCCGGGTGTCAACGCGAAGGCGATGCTGCCGCGCGCGGTCACCGCCCGGGTGGCCTACGTGCCCGGCACGGCCTTCTTCGCCGACGGCTTCGGCTCCGCGTCGATGCGTCTCTCCTACTGCTACCCCACGCCGGAGCGCATCCGCGAGGGCGTACGGCGCCTCGCCGGCGTGATCGAGGAGGAGATGGAGCTGCGCCAGACGTTCGGCGCCGTCGATGCCACCGGTCTGCTTCCGTCGAGCGCGGAGTATCCGAGCACCGACACGCAGTAGCCGTCTCCCGCCGCAGGATCGTGCGCGCCGGCCGGGGCTGCGCGTGCCGACCCACTCAGCGAGACGGCTGGCGACGCCCAGCGCGCCGCAATCGACACTCGAATGTCGACATATCTACTTGTCGCTAGATCGCTCTATCGCTTCGATTCCGAGGATCCATGATGTCGACGATCCGGCGCAGATCCTCCACCGTCGCGAACTCGACGGTGATCTTGCCCTTCGCCTGACCCATGTCGACCCGCACGCTGGTCTCGAGCCGGTCGGCCAAGCGGTCGGCGTACTCATTGAGATCGGGGGCGGGATCCTTGAGCCGGGCCGAGCGACGCTTGGACGGGCCGCCGCCGATGTCACGCAGCGCGACGATCTCTTCGAGGCCGCGCACGCTGATCCCCTCCGAGACGACCCGCTGGGCCAGCTCGTCCTGGGTGGCCGCGTCGTCGACGCCCAGGAGCGATCGGGCGTGCCCCGCGGAGAGCACTCCGGCGGCGACCCGGCGCTGTACCGCCGGGGAGAGCCGCAGCAGGCGCAGCGTGTTGCTGATCTGCGGGCGCGAACGGCCGATCCGGGTGGCCAGCTCCTCGTGGGTGCAGCTGAAGTCCTCGAGCAGCTGCTGGTAGGCGGCCGCCTCCTCCAGCGGATTGAGCTGCGACCGGTGCAGGTTCTCCAGGAGGGCGTCCCGGAGCATGTCGGTGTCGTCGGTCTCGCGCACGATCGCGGGGATCGTCACCAGGCCGGCGCGCTGACTGGCGCGCCAGCGACGCTCACCCATGACGAGCTCGTACTCCTCCTCCCCCGCGCGACGCACCACGATCGGCTGCAGGAGGCCGACCTCCCTGACCGAGTGCACGAGCTCGTCCATCGCCTCCTCGTCGAAGACCTGGCGAGGCTGCGCATGGTTCGGCCGGATCGAGGTGAGCGGAAGCTCGGCGAAGTAGGCGCCCTCGACGGGCCGAAGACCCGAATCTTCGATCTGAGAGCCTCGTAGGCCCCCGGCGGCCCCCAGGTACGCCGCGTCGCCGTTCGTCGCTCCTGAGGCGAAGTCCGCATCCCGGACGTCGGAGTTGCGCTGGCCCGCGTCCGCTTCCTCGCTCGGCATGGTCGGTATCAGCGAGCCGAGACCCCGGCCCAGTCCTCGCCTCGGCGCCGGCTTGCTCACGCCTCCATCCCCTTTCGAGCGATCTCTCGAGCCGCCTCGAGGTAACTGAGCGCCCCCGGAGATCCCGGGTCGTAGGTCATCACCGTCTGGCCGTACGACGGCGCCTCCGAGACCCGCACCGAGCGAGGGATGTAGGTGCGCAGCACCTGATCACCGAAGTGTCCGCGGACCTCCTCGGCGACTCCGGCGGCAAGCCGGGTGCGGGCGTCGTACATCGTGATCAGGATCGTCGAGACGGCGAGTTCGGGATTGAGGTGGGCCCGCACCATGTCCACTGTCTTCAGCAGCTGTCCGAGGCCCTCGAGGGCGTAGTACTCCGCCTGGATCGGAATCAGCAGCTCGGCACCGGCGACCAGAGCGTTCAGCGTCAGGAGTCCGAGTGAGGGGGGACAGTCGACGAGCACGTAGTCCCAGCGGTCCTCCCCCAGGGAGACGTCTCCGACCCGGCCGCTCGCCAAGAGAGCCTTCTTGAGCCGTCCCTCCCGGGCGACCACGCTCACCAGCTCGATCTCGGCTCCGGCCAGATCGATGGTCGCCGGCACGACCTCGAGGAGCGGGACCTCGGGGCACTGACGCACCACCTCGTTCAGCGCGGTGTCGTCGACCAGGAGCTCATAGGTCCCCGGCGTTCCCTGGAAGTGCTCCACCGAGAGCGCCGTCGAGGCGTTCCCCTGCGGGTCGAGGTCCACGACAAGGACGCGCTGACCCAGCTGCGCCAGGCCGGCAGCAAGGTTCACCGTGGAGGTGGTCTTGCCGACGCCGCCCTTCTGGTTCGCGACCACCATCACGCGGGTAGCCGAAGGCCTCGGCATGGGCGGACGCACCTGCGACTGCTGGCGTGCCAACAAGGTGTTCTCAGTGGCGCGTGCCAGCGGCGTCTCGTCGTCAGCGATCACCTGAGCGAAGTCGGCCAGGTCCGCGGCTGTGCGGACCTTGAAGGGGGAGCTGGCTGTTTCACGTGAAACATCGCCATCCGCGGCCTGTGGATTACCGGCACCGTTCTGTGGATATTCACGCTCAGCCGCACCCTTCGGACCGGTGGAAAACTCCGGGGAGGCGCCTGCCGAGCGGGCTGCGCCCTGGTCCGTCCGACCGTCGGTCACGTGTTCTTCCTTCGCTTCGATCGAGCACTCCTGACACCGGTGCGACCTCGGGCCGCTGCGGTCGCAGACGGCAAAGATACAGTCGTCGGATCGGCCCAGGCCACTCGCAGGGCGATCGTCGTGGCCTCGAGCAGTCCCTCACCAAGCACGTGCACCGTCGGATCCGCACATCCCATCCGAGCGAGAACCGACCGCGCAGACGTCACCTCCTCGCCGACCGACGATCCCTTCATCGCGACCAGCGCCCCGTGCGCGTCGACCAGCGGCATCGACCACTCCAGCAGCCGGTCCAGTGGCGCCACCGCTCGTGAGGTGACGACGTCGAAGCGTCGTCTCCCATGCAACGCGTCGGCCCGTCCGCGCACCACCTCGACGTTCGAGAGCGACAGCGCGGCGACGACCTCGGACAGGAACGTCGTACGGCGGAGCAGCGGCTCCACCAACGTGAGATGCAGATCGGGGCGGCGGATCGCGAGCACGATCCCGGGGAGGCCCGCCCCTGAGCCGATGTCCACGACCGTCGAGGCGTGGGGGAGGAGGTCCGCCAGCACCGCACTGTTCAGCAGGTGGCGATCCCACAGCCGGGGCGCCTCCCGTGGGCCGATGAGACCGCGCTCGACGCCCGCGGTCGCGAGCAGGGTGGCATAGGACTCCGCGAGCGGGAGCCGGTCGATATGAAACACCCTCCGTGCCACCGCGGGCACGGAGGGTGTTTCACGTGAAACGTCGCTCATCGGATCAAGCCGGCAGCACCACGACGTACCGTCGCGGTTCGACGCCCTCCGACTCAGAGCTCAGGCCCGCGGAAGCGACGGCGTCGTGGACGACCTTCCGCTCGAAGGGGGACATCGGCTTCAGCGAGACCGACTCGCCCGACTCACGGACCTTCGCCACCGTGTCCGCCGCCAGCGCCATCAGGGTGGACCGGCGGTCCGCCCGGAAGCCCGAGATGTCCAACATCAGCCGCGACCGCTCGCCGGTGTCGCGATATACGGCGAGCCTGGTCAGCTCCTGGAGCGCATCGAGCACCTCGCCGTGCTGCCCGACCAGCTGCGCCAGGTCGGCGCCGACGATCGAGACAGCGGCGCGGTCCCCTTCGACATCCATATCGAGATCGCCGTCCAGGTCGGCGATGTCCAGCAGCTCCTCGAGGTAGTCCGCGGCGATGTCGCCCTCACGCTCGAGCTGCTTGATCCGGTCGGCCTCGGTCGAGGCCACCTTGGTCTCCTCAGTCACTCCATGATCCCTTCTCGGGGGGTCGGTCAGCGCTTGCCCTTGCGCTGGCTACGGGTCTGCTTCTTCGGCTGCGCGCGCGCCGCCGGTCGCTCGGTGACCTCCGGGCCGGCCTCCGGGCGCGCCTCGACGGTGTCGACGGCAGCGACAGTGCCGCCGTGCCGGGCGGCCTTGCGTGCGGCCTTCTCACGGTCGCGCTCCTGCTTGGCCTTCTCCGCCGGGGTGCCGGGGGCCGGGCTGTTGCGGATGACGTAGAACTGCTGGCCCATCGTCCACAGGTTCGACGTGGTCCAGTAGAGCATCGCCGCGATCGGGAAGGCGATGCCGGAGATCGCGAACACGAAGGGGAGGACGTAGAGCAGCATCTTCTGCTGCTGGGCGTACTGACCCTGCATCGCGTCGGCCGGCATGTTCTTGGCCATCAGCTGACGCTGGGTGAGGAACGTCGTGACACACATGGCCACGACCAGCACAGCCGCCAGAATCTTGACCGAGGTGTCGTCGGTGCCGTTGAACGTGTCCGCCAGCCGCGCGCCGAAGATCCTGGCGTTGCTGAAGTGCTGGACGTCGTCACTGGACAGGAACCCACGAGCCGTCCCATGCGCAGCCGAGTTCACCAGCCGGAACAGGCAGAGGAAGATCGGCATCTGGATCAGCAACGGCAGGCACGACGCGAACGGATTCGTGCCCGTGTCCTTGTAGAGCTTCATCGTCTCCTGGGCGAGACGCTCCCGGTCGTGGCCGTACTTCTTCTGCAGCTCCTTGACCTTCGGCTGGATGAGCTGCATGTTGCGGCTGGACTTGATCTGCTTGACGAACAGCGGGATCAGCAGCGCGCGGATCGTCACCGTCAGACCCACGATCGCGAGCACCCAGGACCAGCCGTTGCTGGGGGAGAGCACGAGCGTGGCCAGCTTGTGCCAGAACAGCAGAATGCCGGAGATGGCGTAGTACAGCGGCGTGGCGATCCAGCCGAACAGCTGGCCGATAGCTCCCACGGGTCAGGCTCCTTGCATCGGGTTGCCCGCGCTGGTGCGGGACGAAGAAGAGGGGACGCGCCGGCGCGCCGGCACCGGGTCGTAGCCGCCGGCCGCCCACGGATGGCACCGGCCGAGCCGTCGCGCCGCCAGCCAGGAGCCGCGCGCTGCACCGTGCGTCTGCACCGCCTCGAGCGCGTAGGCAGAGCACGAGGGGTGATAGCGGCAGACCTGCCCGTACAGCGGGCTGATGAGCATGCGGTAGAGGCGCAGCACCCCGATGAGAACGAACTTCACGACAACACCCGCTGCAGACAACGCTCCAGGTCGGCGCGCAGTTCCTCGTACGACGCGGCCGCCGCACCAGGTTGGGCCCGTACGACGAGCACAGCAGCGCCCGGGAGCGCCCCTAGGGACTCCCGGGCGAGATGCCGGAGACGACGCTTCACGCGGTTGCGGACCACCGCAGGACCTACTGCCTTGCTGACCACGAAACCGACACGAGCCGGATCCGACCCCTCGCCGCGCCACAAGTGGACGACCAGACGGGGCGATCCGGCTCGGCGCCCCTGACGCACTGCGACCCGGAACGAGTCCGGGTCGGTCAGGCGGTGTGCCGGGGCGAGCACGGCGTGGACAGCCGGCCGAGGTCTCAGACGGCGAGGTCCTTGCGGCCCTTGCGGCGGCGCGCCGACAGGATGGCACGGCCGGCGCGGGTCCGCATGCGCAGGCGGAAACCGTGCGTCTTCGCGCGACGACGGTTGTTTGGCTGGTACGTACGCTTGCTCACGAGCTCAATCTCTTTCGGTAATGGTTCCGCTGGTTGGGATCCGACGCTGTATCGCCCCGGCCAGTCTCCTGGTGCCATGGTGTGCATCGGCTGACACCGGACGTCCACGAGAACCGCTGGATGATCGTGGACATGCGGCGCCCGGCGTGGTCCGTGACTGTTCGAGCGACCTGCCAACGGTACGCGCTGGCGAGAAGCAGGGTCAAACCCGCGCGATCTCCGTCGCGGGCCTTCTTGACCAGCCTGCCAGATGCCTGTGGATGACGGGTTGCCCCTGGGTCGCCCGCAGGGTTACGTTCGGCGCCTACCGAGGTTCCCTGCCACCGCGTGGAGGTTCCGTCACGGAGAGTCTGATGCCGAGGACGAAATCCCTCGATCACCTCTCTGACCTGCCGAAACAGGTATATGGACGGCTCGCGCGATGTGTCTCGGTGGGCTCTTTCCACAGGATCAGCCGAAGGTTCACAGCTTGTGGATAGAGCTGTGAATTGATGACAGCAGCACCTGAGACGACAGCCCCGACAGGGAAGGCAGACAGACCGTGGAGACGCCCCCGGAAAGCGGCCAGCAGGATCAGCTCGGGCAGGCCTGGCAGAGCGTCGTGGCCGATCTCCAGCCTCATCAGCGCGCCTGGCTGACGGCCTGTCAGCCCGAGGCCCTGCACGGCACCACGGTGCTCGTCGGCGTACCCAACGACTTCACCCGCAACCAGCTCGAGGGACGGCTGCGCGCCGAGCTGGAGGATGCGCTGAGCACCCGGTTCGGCCAGGAGATGCGGATCGCGGCGATCGTGAAGCCGGAGCTGGAGGATCGTCCGCTCCAGCAGAGCCCGGCGAGCGCCGCGGTCGAAGCGCCCGTTGCTCCGTCGATACATGCACAAGTCGATTTGTCGACAACGCGGTTCGACGACCCTGCCGCCGGCTCCGCTCAGGCGGCAACCGCCTCCCCGCCCGGCTTCTCGATGCCTGCGCTGCGCCACGTGACCAGCGAGCCGGAGCGCGCCAGCTCCGAGAGCAGGCTGAATCCGAAGTACACCTTCGAGACGTTCGTGATCGGCTCCTCCAACCGCTTCCCGCACGCTGCAGCGGTAGCCGTCGCCGAGGCGCCGGGCCGGGCCTACAACCCGCTCCTGGTCTACGGTGAGTCAGGCTTGGGCAAGACGCACCTGCTGCATGCGATCGGTCACTACGTGCGCAGCCTCTACAACGGTGCGAAGGTCCGTTACGTCAGCTCGGAGGAGTTCACCAACGAGTTCATCAACGCGATCCGTGACGACCGGCAGGACCGCTTCAAGCGCAAGTACCGCGACATCGACGTGCTGCTGATCGACGACATCCAGTTCCTGGAGGGCAAGACCCAGACCCAGGAGGAGTTCTTCCACACGTTCAACACGCTGCACAACGCCAACAAGCAGATCGTCCTCACCTCCGACCGCGCCCCCAAGCGGCTCGAGGCGCTCGAGGACCGGCTCCGCAACCGGTTCGAGTGGGGCCTGATCACCGACGTGCAGCCGCCGGACGTCGAGACCCGGATCGCGATCCTGCGCAAGAAGGCGGCCATGGAGCGGCTCAAGGCGCCCGCCGACGTCCTGGAGTTCATCGCCACGAAGATCCAGACGAACATCCGCGAGCTCGAGGGCGCGCTGATCCGGGTGACCGCCTTCGCGAACCTCAACCGCCAGGAGGTCGACATGACGCTGGCCGAGATCGTGCTCAAGGACCTCATCCCCGAGGGCGGGGAGCCCGAGATCACCGCCGGCCTGATCATCGCTCAGACGGCGGCGTACTTCGGGCTGAGCATCGATGAGCTCACCGGTCCCTCGCGCGGGCGCCACCTGGTGATGGCCCGCCAGATCGCGATGTACCTGTGCCGTGAGCTCACCGATCTGTCGCTGCCGAAGATCGGCCAGCAGTTCGGCGGCCGTGACCACACCACCGTCATGTACGCCGAGCGCAAGATCAATCAGCTCCTCGCGGAGCGGAGGTCGGTCTTCAACCAGGTCTCGGAGCTGACCAACCGCGTCAAGATGCAGGCCCGTCAGGGCTGAGACGCCAGATAGCCCTCGACGTTGTCGAGCAGACCGTAGAGCCGATCGGACAGCTCGCGGGCCTGCGCCGGCGTCATGCCCAGCGCCGGCCCGAGCGCGAGCGGGACACCGGCTGCCCGCTCCTCGAGCGCTCGACCGGCCGCGCTCAGCTCCACCAGCACCCGACGCTCGTCCTCCGGGTCGCGTCGACGCAGCACGAGACCCGCCGACTCCAGCCGCTTGAGCAGGGGACTGAGGGTGCCGGAGTCCAGCCGTAGGGCCTGGCCGAGGTCACCCACGGCGACCGGCTCGGAGCGCTCCCAGAGCACCAGCAGCACGAGGTACTGCGGATAGGTCAGGTCCAGCTCCGCCAGGAGCAGCCCGTAGACCCGCGTGACGGCACGCCCCGCGGCGTACAGCGGGAAGCAGAGCTGCTGGTCGAGACGGAGCTGCGGGTAGGACATGCCTTGATCCTACCTCTTGCGCTATTCGGTTGCGCGCAATACAGTTGCAGACATGACAACTGCTCTCTACACCGCTTCGGCGGCAGCGACAGGTGACGGGCGCAACGGCCACGTCCAGACGACCGACGGTCAGCTCGACCTCGACGTGCGCGTTCCCAAGGAGATGGGTGGCGCCGGCGGCGCCACCAACCCCGAGCAGCTCTTCGCCGCCGGCTACGCCGCCTGCTTCCACTCCGCGCTGAAGGTCGTGGCGGGGCGGGCCAAGGCCGACGCCACCGACACCGAGGTGGTTGCCGACGTCTCGATCCTGCCCAACGACGAGGGCGGCTTCGTCCTCGCCGTGCAGCTGGAGGTCACGGTCCCCAACGTCGACCAGGACACCGCGCGCGAGCTCGTCGAGCAGGCACACCAGGTCTGCCCCTACTCCAACGCCACCCGCGGCAACATCGAGGTCACCCTCACCGTCGTCTGAGCGTCGCCCCCAGACGTTGCCGCACGATCAGCGCGCGGCAACATTCGTGCCGGCCCGGTCCCACTGCCCCCTGTGGAGAGACCGGGCCGGCACCCTTGAATTACACAGTGGTGAGATGCGCGGGCACCGCGGTGTCCTCCAGCAGAACCTGTCATGCCCCACAGGCAGCGTCGCAACTCCCCAGGTGGCTCCACACCCCCTGTGCACGACGATCGCTCCGTGCGACCTGCACGAACGCACTCCATCCACAGTTTCCACCGACGCTATTACTCACTCGGAACCACATCCATATCGATCGACCGCCGAACCTCTCCCGGCCCCCGACCTGTGGATCACGACCTCCTCGCCGAGCACCGCACCGACCTCGGCGTACGTCGCAGACCGCCCGGCACTGCCGCACCTCGACCCGACGTGGCAGGATGCAGATCCCAGAAAGCCAACTCTTGAGGACAGGTCCGAAGTGAAGTTCCGCGTCGACCGCGACGTGTTCGCGGATGCCGTCGCCTGGGCTGCCCGCAGCCTTCCGGTCCGGCCCAGCACCCCCGTCCTGTCCGGGCTCCTCATCGAGGCTGGTCACGAGGGCCTGGTGCTCTCCACGTTCGACTACGAGACCTCCGCTCGTGCGACGCTGAGTGCCGAGGTCGCCGACGAGGGCAAGGCGCTGGTCAGCGGTCGCCTCCTCGCCGACATCTGTCGCAGCCTCCCGGCCAAGCCGGTCGAGATGGTGATCGACGGTGCCCGGGTCTCCCTGACCTGCGGGTCGGCACGGTTCAGCCTGCAGACCATGCCGGTCGAGGACTACCCGACCCTGCCCGACATGCCCACCGCCACCGGCACCGTCGACAGCGGGGAGTTCGCCCACGCGGTGGCACAGGCCGTCACCGCTGCCGGCAAGGACGACATGCTGCCCGTGCTCACCGGCGTACGGCTTGAGATCGAGGGCTCCACCATCTCGCTGCTCGCCACCGACCGCTTCCGGCTCTCGCTGCGCGAGCTGCAGTGGAATCCCCGTACGCCCGACGAGACCGTCGCGGCGCTCGTGCCCGCGAAGGTCCTCGCCGACACGGCCAAGTCGCTGACCAGCGGCTCGGAGGTCACCATCGCCCTCTCCTCCGGCGGTGCGGGCGAGGGCATCATCGGATTCGAGGGCGCGGCCGCCGGCGGCATCCGGCGTACGACGACCCGCCTGCTGGACGGGGAGTTCCCGAAGGTCCGCAGCCTGTTCCCCAACGAGCACCTCACCACCGCCCTGGTCGACAAGGGCTCGCTGATCGAGTCCGTCAAGCGCGTGGCCCTCGTCGCCGAGCGCAACACCGCCGTCCAGATGCAGTTCAACGACGGCGTGATCACCCTCGACGCCGGTTCCGGTGACGAGGCCCAGGCCTCGGAGTCGATCGAGGCGAGCGTCGACGGCGACGAGCTCACCACCGGCTTCAACCCGCAGTTCCTGCTCGACGGCCTCGGAGCCATCGACGAGTCGGTGGTCGAGCTGGCCTTCACCCAGGCCTCGAAGCCGGTCGTGATCAGCGGGCAGCCGGCTGAGGACGCCGCGGACCCGGGATTCCGTTACCTGCTGATGCCGAGGCGTTTGCTTTCCTGACCTGCTTTGCTGGGTTGGGAACGTCGCTGTTTTCTGGAGAGGATCTGTCGCATGGACATCGGACTGGTTGGACTGGGCAAGATGGGTGGCAACATGCGCACGCGGCTGCGCAACGCCGGCCACACCGTCGTCGGCTACGACCGCAACCAGGAGATCTCGGACGCGGGCTCCCTGGCCGAGATGGTCGAGAAGCTGCCCTCGCCCAAGGTGGTGTGGGTGATGGTCCCCGCCGGTGAGCCGACGAGGTCCACGATCGCGGAGCTCAAGGAGCTGCTCAGCGAGGGCGACCTGGTCGTCGACGGTGGCAACTCCAAGTACACCGACGACGCCCTCAACGCCGCCTCGCTCGCCGAGAAGGGCATCGGCTTCGTCGACTGCGGTGTCTCCGGCGGCGTCTGGGGGCTGAGCAACGGCTACGCACTCATGTACGGCGGGAAGGCGGAGGACGCCGCCAAGGTGATGCCGGCGTTCGAGGCGCTCAAGCCCGAGCACACCGAGGACGGCCTGGTCCACTGTGGCGAGACGCCGGGTGCCGGGCACTTCTCCAAGATGGTCCACAACGGCATCGAGTACGCGATGATGCAGGCGTACGCCGAGGGCTGGGAGCTGCTCGACAAGGTCGACATCGTCGACAACGTGCCCGAGATCTTCGCCTCCTGGCGCACCGGCACCGTGGTGCGCTCCTGGCTGCTCGACCTGCTCGTCGACCAGATCCGCGCCGACGAGCACCTCGAGAAGATCCGCGGCTACGCCGAGGACAGCGGCGAGGGCCGGTGGACGGTCGAGGCGGCGATCGACAACGCCGTACCGATGCCTGCGATCTCGGCGTCGCTCTTCGCCCGCTTCGTCTCGCGTCAGGACGACAGCCCGGCGATGAAGGCGATCGCGGCGATGCGCAACGGCTTCGGTGGCCACGCGGTGATCTCGGAGTCGGAGGCCTGAGCGCGCCAGCACCCGGTCGGGGTCCGATCCGGCACGTGCTGTTCGACGCCGACGGCGTCCTGCAGCACCGGCCGGGCGGCTGGGAGACGGCGTTCGAGGAGTGGCTCGGCGTCCGGGCGCAGGACTTCCTGCACGAGATGTTCGTCGCGGAGAAGCCGGCGATGAGCGACCAGCGCGACGCCGTCGAGATCCTCGCCGAGGTCCTCCAGCGCTGGGGGATCGACGCGCCCGCCGAGGAGGTCTTCGCCGCGGTGTGGCTGCGGATCGAGCCCGACCCGGCGAGCCTGGCACTCGTACGCCGGTTGCGCCGTGCCGGCTACGGCGTCCATCTCGGGACCAACCAGAGCCGACGCCGAGCCGCCTACATGCGCACCGAGGTCGGCTACGACGAGCTGTTCGACGTCTCGTGCTACTCCGCCGAGCTCCGGCTCGCCAAGCCGGACCCGGGCTACTTCACCAGGGCTGCGGAGCTCATCGCCGCGCCCGCGGCCGAGGTGCTGTTCATCGACGACCTCGCGGAGAACGTGGCGGGCGCCCGCGAGGCAGGCATGGCGGCGATCCACTGGCACCTGCGCGAGGGCCACGACCTGCTGGAGAAGCAGTTGGCCGAGCGCGGCGTCGTACCTGCCGGGACATAGCATGCTGCACAACGTCGAGGACGAGGAGGAAGCCGGTGTTCGTCTCCCACCTCTCCCTGCACGACTTCCGCTCCTACTCCAGCGCCGAGGTCCCGCTCGACGCCGGCGTGACGGCCTTCGTCGGGCGTAACGGTCAGGGCAAGACCAACCTCATCGAGGCGATCGACTACCTCTCGCGCCTGCAGTCCCACCGGGTGGCCGGAGACGCGCCGCTGGTGCGTGCGGGTGCCGACCAGGCGGTGATCCGTGCCGCGGTGGTCCGCGACGGTCGCACCGCCACGCTCGAGGTGGAGATCAACCCCGGCCGGGCGAACAAGGCGCGGATCAACCGCTCGCCGCTGCAGCGCACCCGCGAGCTGGTCGGGCTGGTGCGCACCGTCGTGTTCGCCCCGGACGATCTGGCCCTGGTCAAGGGCGACCCGTCCGAGCGCCGACGCTTCCTCGACGACCTGATGGTGCTGCGCTCGCCCCGGTTCGCCGGGGTGCGCGCCGACTACGACCGGGTGCTCAAGCAGCGCAACTCGCTGCTCAAGTCGGCCCGCACGGGCGGTCGAGGCAACCAGGAGCACGTCCTGTCCACGCTGGCCGTCTGGGACGAGCACCTGACCCGTATCGGCGCGGAGATCCTGGCCGAGCGGCTGGCGTTGGTCGACGCCCTGCGGCCGTACGTCGGCAAGGCCTACGAGACGGTCGCCCGCGGCGCCACCCGCGAGGATGCGCAGATCTCCTACCGCCCCAGCTTCGAACTGGTCGACGAGCAGGGCCTGCGACCCTCCACCGCTCCGGCGCTGGAGAAGGCGCTGACGACCGAGCTCGCGCGGCGGCAGAAGGACGAACTCGACCGCGGTGTCTCGCTCGTCGGCCCGCACCGCGACGACCTCGTCTGCACCCTCGGTCACTCCGGCGGCGAGCCGCTGCCGGTGCGGGGATACGCCAGCCACGGCGAGTCGTGGTCGTTCGCGCTCGCGCTCCGGCTGGCCTCCTACGACCTGCTGCGTGCCGACGGCGACGACCCGATCCTGGTGCTCGACGACGTCTTCGCCGAGCTCGACGCCGACCGGCGCGAGCAGCTCGCCGAGCTGGTCGCCGGCGCCGAGCAGGTGCTGGTCACGGCGGCCGTGGCCGAGGACGTACCCCGGGCGCTGCAGGGCGCCCGGTACCGGGTCGCGGCCGGGCAGGTGACCCGTGAGCAGTGACGAGAGGCCCGCTGCCGAAGGCCCCGGCGCCGAGCCGGACGCGGGTCCCGGCGCCGAGCCTGTCGGGACGCCGCGCGACGAGCGCGCTGACCAGGAGGGCGAGCACGACCCCGACGGCCTGGATCTGGCACGGGCACTCACCCGGGCGGTGGCCCGGATCGGCGGTACGCCGGCCAAGCGGCGTTCGGCCCGTGCTCGGCGTACGAACGAGAAGGGCCGGGTCTCCGGAGCCCATCCCGACGAGCGCGACCCGCAGACCCTCGACGCAACCCTGCGCCGCCTGGTGGGCGACCACGGCTGGGACCTGTCGCTGCGCGTGCACGGCGTGTTCGGCCGCTGGGCGCAGATCGTGGGCGAGGAGATCGCCCAGCACTGCGAGCCGGAGTCGTTCGCCGACGGCAAGCTGGTCGTCCGCACCGACTCCACCGCCTGGGCTACCCAACTGCGGCTGCTCGCGCCGACGCTGGTGCGGCGCCTCAACGAGGAGCTCGGGCACGGCACGGTGACGGTGATCGAGGTGCTGGGGCCTCATGTCCCGACGTGGAAGAAGGGCCGGCGATCGGTCCGCGGCGGGCGCGGTCCGCGCGACACCTACGGGTGAGTCCCCGAGGGGAGCCGCAAGTGCTGTTCTGCGTTCCTGCGGTCCCTTCGGACGTATAGGGCCTCAGCCGATGCCCCGTGAGAGCCCCCAAAGCGGCGTAAAACGTCCCACAGAGGCGTTTTCCACCGGCTGTCGGCAAGTCTCCACAGGCACTTCGTGCCTGGAAGGCCTCTGGCGGGTAGACTGAGCCCCGGGTCGACCTCTGCGTCGACCCGCTGCATGCCCCGCACCGACTTCCCAGAGGTGACCGTGTCCACTGAGCCCGCCGCAAGCGCAGCGACGCCCGCCCCCACACCGCCTAACGGAGTCGAGTACGACGCCTCCGCGATCCAGGTGCTTGAGGGACTCGAGGCGGTGCGCAAGCGCCCCGGCATGTACATCGGATCCACCGGTGAGCGCGGCCTGCACCACCTGATCTGGGAGATCGTCGACAACTCGGTCGACGAGGCGCTCGCCGGCTACTGCGACACGATCAAGGTGACGCTGAACGCCGACAACTCGATCAGCGTCGCCGACAACGGTCGCGGCATCCCGACCGACACCGCACCCGGCCAGGAGATCCCGGCCGCGACGCTGGCCCTGACCGTGCTGCACGCGGGTGGCAAGTTCGGCGGCGGGGGCTACAAGGTCTCCGGCGGTCTGCACGGCGTGGGCTCCTCGGTCGTCAACGCGCTCTCCACGTGGCTCAAGCTCGAGATCAAGAACCGCGGCTACCTGTGGGAGCAGGAGTTCGACCTCGGGGTGCCGCGCTACGACCTGCGGCAGGTGCGACCGCTCGAGGAGGGCGAGAGCACCGGCACGACAGTGACGTGGTCGGCCTCCCCGGAGATCTTCGAGACCACCGACTACAGCCTCGAGACGATCTCGACCCGGTTCCGCGAGCGAGCCTTCCTCAACAAGGGCCTGCGCATCGAGCTGCGCGACAAGCGGCCGAAGGCCGAGGAGATCGCCGCCGCCGTCGAGAGCGAGAGCCTCGACGACGAGCTCGAGGAGAGCGGTGCGGATGCTATCCACGCCGACGGCGCGGGCCTCGAGCAGGTCTTCTACTACGAGCGCGGTCTGGTCGACTACGTCGACCACATCAACAAGCGGCGCACGACCGTCTCGCCGATCATCGCCTTCGAGGCCGAGACCGGCCCGGACGCCAACAACGCGATGAGCCTCGAGCTGGCCATGCAGTGGACGACGTCGTACAACGAGTCGGTCCACACCTTCGCCAACCTCATCAACACCCCCGAAGGCGGTACGCACGAGGAGGGTTTCCGGGCGGCGCTCACCTCGCTGATGAACCGCTGGGGCGAGGAGTGGGGCCTGGTGAAGAAGAAGGAGGACAGGCTCACCGGCGACGACATCCGCGAGGGCCTGACCGCCATCATCAGCCTCAAGATCAGCGAGCCGCAGTTCGAGGGCCAGACCAAGGCCAAGCTCGGCAACACCGAGGCCAAGGGCTTCACCCAGTCGGTCGTCAACGACCAGCTCGGCGCCTGGCTGGAGCAGAACCCGAACGACGGCAAGGAGATCATCCGCAAGGCGCAGGCCGCGGCGACCGCGCGGATCGCGGCCCGCAAGGCGCGCGACCTGGCCCGCACCCGCAAGGGTGTGCTCGGTGGCGGCGGGCTGCCGGGCAAGCTGCGCGACTGCAGCTCGCGCAACCCCGAGGAGTGCGAGGTCTTCATCGTCGAGGGAGACTCGGCCGGCGGCTCCGCGGTGATGGGCCGGGACAACCGCATCCAGGCGATCCTCCCGATCCGCGGCAAGATCCTCAACGTCGAGAAGGCGCGCATCGACAAGGTCCTGGCCAACCAGGAGGTGCAGGCGATCATCTCCGCCCTCGGCACCGGCGTGCACGACGAGTTCGACATCGCGAAGCTGCGCTACCACAAGATCGTGCTGATGGCCGACGCCGACGTCGACGGTCACCACATCAACACCCTGCTGCTGACCCTCCTCTTCCGGTTCATGAAGCCGCTGATCGAGGCCGGTCACGTCTTCCTCGCCCAGCCGCCGCTCTACCGGATCAAGTGGAACAAGCCGCACGAGCACGAGTACGTCTTCTCCGACGCCGAGCGCGACGCGGTCCTGGCCGATGGCCAGGCGCAGGGCAAGAAGCTGCCGCGCGAGGCGCCGATCCAGCGGTACAAGGGCCTCGGCGAGATGAACGCCGACGAGCTCTGGGAGACGACCCTCGACCCCGACCAGCGCGTGCTGCTGCAGGTCACCCTCGAGGACGCCGCCCAGGCCGACGAGATCTTCTCGATCCTGATGGGCGAGGACGTCGATCTCCGCCGTTCCTTCATCCAGCGCAACGCCAAAGACGTCCGCTTCCTCGACATCTGAGCCGGTTAGAGAGACACACAGATGACTGAGACACCGATTCCTCCTGCTGGAGGCCGCGTCCAGCCGATCGAGCTGCAGGCCTCCATGCAGCAGTCCTACATCGACTACGCGATGGCGGTCATCGTCGGGCGAGCGCTGCCCGACGTACGCGACGGCCTCAAGCCGGTCCACCGGCGCGTGCTCTACGCGATGTACGACGGCGGCTACCGGCCCGACCGCGGCTTCAACAAGTGTGCCCGCGTCGTCGGCGACGTGATGGGTAACTACCACCCGCACGGTGACTCGGCGATCTACGACACCCTCGTGCGGCTCGCCCAGCCCTGGGTGATGCGCAACCCGCTGGTCAACGGCCAGGGCAACTTCGGCTCACCGGGCAACGACCCGGCGGCCGCCATGCGTTACACCGAGTGCCGGATGGCGCCGTTGGCCATGGAGATGGTGCGCGACATCGACGAAGGCACCGTCGACATGACGCCCAACTACGACGGCAAGACCAACGAGCCGACGATCCTGCCCGCGCGCTTCCCGAACCTGCTGGTCAACGGCTCGGCCGGCATCGCCGTCGGCATGGCGACCAACATCCCGCCGCACAACCTGCGCGAGGTCGCCGAGGGCGCGAAGTGGGCGCTGCGCAATCCCGAGGCCACCCGCGAGGAGCTGCAGGACGCGCTGGTCGAGCGGATCAAGGGCCCCGACTTCCCCAACGGTGCGCTGATCGTCGGTCGCTCCGGTATCGAGCAGGCCTACCGGACCGGTCGCGGCTCGATCACCCAGCGTGCGGTCATCGAGGTCGACGAGGACAAGTCCGGTCGGACCATGCTGGTCATCACCGAGCTGCCCTACATGGTCAACCCGGACAACCTGATCGTGAAGATCGCCGAGCTCGCCGACGGCGGCCGCGTGCAGGGCATCGCCGAGGTGCGCAACGAGACCTCCTCCCGCGTCGGCCAGCGGATCGTGGTCGTGCTCAAGCGCGATGCCGTCGCGCGCGTGGTGCTGAACAACCTGCTCAAGCACACCGAGCTGCAGACCAACTTCAGCGCCAACATGCTGGCGCTGGTCGACGCCGTACCGCGGACGCTGACCATCGACCAGTTCATCAGCAACTGGGTCGCACACCAGATCGACGTCATCCGCCGGCGCACGGAGTTCCGGCTGCGCAAGGCCGAGGAGCGGGCCCACATCTTCCGCGGCCTGGTCAAGGCGCTCGACGCGCTCGACGAGGTCATCGCGCTGATCCGGCGCTCGCCCGAGGTCGACGACGCCCGGCAGGGCCTGATCGCGCTGCTGGAGATCGACGAGCTCCAGGCCAACGCGATCCTCGACATGCAGCTGCGCCGGCTGGCCGCCCTCGAGCGGCAGAAGATCGTGGACCAGCTGGCCGAGCTCGAGCTGGAGATCGCGGACTACCTCGACATCCTCGCCAAGCCGGAGCGGCAGCGGGCGATCGTCATCGAGGAGCTCGAGGAGATCGTCGAGAAGTACGGCGACGAGCGCCGCAGCCAGATCATCGCCGCCGACGGTGACCTGTCCATGGAGGACCTCATCCCTGACGAGGACCTGGTGGTCTCCATCACCCGCGGCGGCTACGCCAAGCGCACCCGCGCCGACCAGTACCGCACCCAGAAGCGCGGCGGCAAGGGCGTGCGCGGTGCGTCGCTGCGCGGCGACGACGTGGTCGAGCACTTCATCTCGACCACCAACCATCACTGGCTGCTGTTCTTCACCACCGCGGGCCGGGTCTACCGGACCAAGGCCTACAACCTGCCGGAGGCCTCGCGCGACGCCAAGGGCGGTCACGTCGCGGGCCTGCTCAGCTTCCAGCCGGACGAGAACATCGCCCAGGTGCTGGCGATCCGCGACTACGACCAGGCGCCGTACCTCGTCCTGGCGACGCGCGCCGGGCTGGTCAAGAAGACCCGCCTGGCCGACTACAACAGCCCCCGGCAGGCCGGCGTCATCGCCATCAACTTCCGCGAGGAGGACGACGAGCTGATCGGCGCCGAGCTGGTGCACGACGAGGACCACATCCTGCTGGTCTCGCGCAAGGGCCAGGCGATCCGCTTCCCGGCAGCCAACGACCAGCTGCGGCCGATGGGGCGCGCCACCTCCGGCGTGACGGGGATGAAGTTCCGTCCCGGCGACGACCTGCTCTCGATGTCGGTGATCCGGGCGGCCGACGCGGCCCACGAGGAGTCCGACGAGGACGTCCAGTACGTCTTCACCATCACCGACGGCGGCTTCGCCAAGCGCACCCGGATCTCCGAGTACCGGCTGCAGTCGCGTGGCGGTCTGGGCATCAAGGCGATGGCACTGGCCAACGAGGACCGGGGCAGCCTGGTCGGCGCGTTCATCGTCAAGGACGGCGACGAGGTGCTCTCCATCACCACTACCGGTCAGGTCGTTCGCAGCCCCATCAACGCAGACTTCCGACCGACCGGCCGCTCGACCCAGGGCGTGAAGTTCGTGTCGCCGAAGAAGGGCGACGCGGTGGCTGTGGTGGCCCGTTCGGTCGAGGCTCGCGAGGATGAGGAGGAGCTCGACGCCGAGGCCGAGGTTCCGGTCGAGGTTGCCGAGGATGCAACAATCGAGCCCAATGCCGAGTCGGGCGAGCCGACCGGAAGCACTGACAGCAGCACGGACGACGGCACAGACGAGGGAGCTGACGGCTGATGACGGAACGCCCCGCCCAGCGGACCACCGGGGGTCCCGGCGCGGACAGGGGTCGTGAGGACACCGCCGTACGCCCCCTGACCAAGCGCGTCCAGGACAAGCTGGCCGCCGCTGCCGACGAGGCTCGTCGCAACGCCGCCGCGCCGGCCGGCACGACGGCCGCCTCCGGCTCGACCGCGTCCGCCGCGGCGTCCGCGCCGAGCCGAGGACCGCGCCGGGCTCGGCTCCGCCTCACCCGGTTGGACCCGTGGTCGGTGATGAAGACGGCGTTCCTGCTCTCCGTGGCTCTCGGCATCGTGATGGTCGTCGCCGTGGCGATCGTGTGGGGTGTCCTCAGCGCAGCGGGCGTCTGGGACTCGGTCAACCGCACCGTGCAGGACATCGTCGGCAACGACTCGACGTCGTCGTTCAACATCAAGGACTACGTCGGCACCTCGCGGGTGCTCGGCTTCACCATGGTGATCGCCGTCATCGACGTGGTGCTGCTGACGGCGGTGGCGACGCTGGGCGCCTTCCTCTACAACATGGCGGCAGCGCTCATCGGCGGCATCGAGGTCACGCTCGCCGAGGAGAACTGAGGCGACGATTTCCTCGTTCGCCGGGCGCTCGGGTAGTGTTTCGCCTCGGTTCGACCGATGGGGCTTCCACCCTGAGGTCGTTCCACCCGGGCCTATAGCTCAGACGGTTAGAGCACCACACTGATAATGTGGGGGTCGGAGGTTCAAGTCCTCCTAGGCCCACGGAACAGCCCCGGCCGCGACAGCGGACCGGGGTTTTTCGTAAGGAGAAGCGCGTGAAGAAGATCATCCTGATCGCCCTCGCGGCGGCCGGCGCCGTCGTCGCCAAGAAGAAGCTCGACCAGAGTCGGGCCGAGCAGGCGGCATGGGCCTCGGTCACCGACCCGGTGTCGAAGTCCTGATCCGCTGATCCACCCTCGGGGCGTTGGCGCAATTGGTAGCGCACCTGCTTTGCAAGCAGGGGGTTGTCGGTTCGAGTCCGATACGCTCCACCAGAGAAACCCCAGCTCAGCCTGGGGTTTTCTCCTTTCAGGACGCCTGCGACTCGCCGTCCTGATCTCTGTGGGGGACCAGTGGGGGAAGGGTGACTACTTTCTCGCGCTTGAGGCGGCCCAACTGTGGGAGCGGAACGTCTTCAGCCGCTCGAGAGCATCCTTCGCTGCGAGCTTGTCGACTCGCTCTCCGGACAGGTTCTGCAGCCACGCGAGCAGGCGCCGGCCACCGACGAATTCGATGCCGTCGACCTTGAAGTCATCCGGCACCTTGTGTTGCGCAGGACCCCAGATGACGACGACCGGCTTCACTTCGGCGGTGTGTGCCTTCGCGCGATGACCAGCTCTGGGATGCGCGGCCGCTGCTGGCCCGGCAGCGCGGGTCAGCCGACCGCGCTACCGCCGCTGGCGGCACTCGCGCTGCTCTGGTCGGCGTCGGCCTCGTCGAGGACGGCCTCGGCCTCGACAGCGGAGCCGGAGGCGGCACCTGCATCGGAATCGGACGTCGTCGCCGGGGCGGCCGCCCGCTGGGCGGCGGCCATCAGCTGCGCCTGGGCGTGGCCCATCATGCCGCCGGCGGGGAGTCCGAGGAGGGTGCGGCGGTGGTGGCGCCAGCGCACGTAGCGGGGGCCCGGAATCGCGAGCACCAGCCCGATGGCGGCGTACGCGGCCAGGCGCCAGACACCGATGTGCGCTCCGGGGCCGGCGCCGTACCAGATGTCCTTGATGAGCGGCACCGTGCCGCCGCTCACCACGACATGGTTGAGCCACCGGAACGGCTCGGGCACCATGTCGACCGGCATCGCCCCGCCCGAGGCGGGGATGTTGAGGAACACGAAGATGACCAGGGCCCCGCCGGTGACGAAGCGGCCGAGGTAGTAGGCGATGCCGTTGACGGCGAGTCCCACGGCGAGAACCGTGCAGAAGAGCAGTGCCCACAGCGAGAGGAAGTGTCCCACGAGTGCGCCGAGCACCGGCCCGACGAGGACACTGGCGACGAGCGAGAGCACGACGGCCGATCCGCCCAGGATCGCGAACCGGTCGCGGCGCCGGAGCGGATTGCCCATCATGCCGCAGAACATGCCGACCATGTAGCCGCCGATCGTGCCGACCAAGGAGACGTAGAGCGCTACCGTCCCGGTCGCGTCACTATGCGGCAGCGGCGCGATGTCCTTGATCTGCAGGGTGTTCCCGGCGGCCGCGGAGATCCCGCGGAAGGTCGCCTCGACCGTCGAGACGTTCGCAGACCCTGCCGCTGCGGTGCCGATGACCAGTGTCGGGCCGCCCTGGGTGGTCGGGTCGAAGATGGCGACCAGCTCCCCCTTGCGCACCGCCTGGGTATCGGCGGCGCGCATCTCGCGTACGTCGAACCCGCCTGGTGCCGCCTTGGCCAGAGCTGAGTCGACCTGCGTGGCCGTCTGCTCGCCGACCACGCCCACCTTCATCTCGTGCGGACTGATCGAGTGGAAGGCCCCGACGTAGCACAGGCAGAAGAGGATCACGAAGACCAAGGGCAACCACAGCTGCAGTCCGATCATCTGGGTCGCCGGGTGGAACTTCTCGTAGCGTCGTTTGAACGCCTGCATGCGGTTGAACCATGGCACCGTGCGAACGGGGGGCTGCTGATCGGTCATGCGTCGACCCTTCGGTGGTTGAGGGGGAAGCGAGGGCCCGGACGGCCGCGCTGGTCACGACGGACCTTCACCCTCGACGGTGCCGGTCATGGCGCCCCAGGGGCCAGTGTACACCTTAAACGGGGAATGGTTCCCCGTTTAAGGTGTACGCACTCCACCGGATCGTCACGGGAGGAGTGCGGCGCGGCGCCTGTCCACCACGAGCGCCCGTCCACGAGGCCTCGTTCCACGCCGCGGTGCGGCGGCTGGTCAGGGAGCGACGACAGCGCGGCCGGTCAGCTCGCCCGCGATGAGCCGCCGGTAGGCCTCGGGCGCCTCGTCGAGGGAGAAGCGCTCGATCTCGGGAGTGATCTTGCCGGCGCGGTAGAGGTCCACGACCTCGTAGAGCTCCTCGACCGTGCCCCAGTAGGTGCTCGTCAGCTCCACCTCGTACGGGAGGCCGTAGAAGTTCCACGGGTAGGTCCCGTTCCCGATGCCGACCACCGTGATCCGGCCGCGCAGGGCGACGACCTTGGCCGCGAACTCGATGGTCGGGCCGACCCCGACCAGGTCGAAGACCGCATCGACGCCGCGCCCGCCGGTGATGGCGCGGATCTGATCGGCCTGCTCGGGACCGCTGCCGACGGTGGTCGCACCCTTGGCCGCTGCCCGCTCCATCGCGGCGGGATTGGCGTCGGTGGCGATGACTGTCGCACCGGTGAGCGCGGTCAGGATCTGCACGGCCACCTGTCCCAGGCCGCCCAGGCCGATCACCAGGGCGTACTTCCCGCCGCCGGCGAGGGCCGGCAACGACTTCTTGATGGCGTGGTACGGCGTCAAGCCGGCGTCGGCGAGCGGCGCGGCCGCCACGGGATCGGCGTCGCCGAGTGGGACAAGGTTGCGGGCCGGTACCACCACGAACTCGGCCATCCCTCCGTCGCGGCCCAGCCCGACGGCCAGATACGGCATGGTCGAAGCGTTCTCGCAGTACGTGTCCTGCCCGCGGGAGCAGGCGCGACAGTGCCCGCAGCCGCTCGGTCCGTAGACGAGGTGGGCGGTGCCCGGCTCGAGCCCGGTGACCCCGGGCCCGACCTCCTCGATCCAGCCGGCGACCTCGTGGCCGAGGGTGAACGTGGGACGCAGCTGCGCGGGTCCGAACTCCTCGTCGAACTCGGTGAAGATCGAGACGTCGGAGTGGCAGGCGCCGGAACCGGCGACCTTGAGCAGCACTTCACCCGGGCCGGGCGTCGGTCGGTCGACCTCGACGAGGGCTGGGGCGGACTTGTAGGACTGGAATCGGAGAGCCTTCATACTATCCGAAACAACCGACACCTGTCGTTTAGTCCCGGAGTGCTGGGTCGGCCGGGTGGCACGTGTCAGGCACGGGAGCGGTCCGCGCAGCAGGTTGAAAAGATTGAAAAGGTGGTTTTGTCTCACTCTATGGACGTTCAAGGTGAAGGTAAAAGGTAGACCTGACGTCACATGTATCCCGGGATGACCTGCGGAGATTCGCACGGAGGGGGCTGGAGAACCCTGGAGGAGCCGGTCCGCTGCCCTTGCCAGCGATGTGACGGTGCTCATACCGTGACGCGCGCCACTCAGTGAATCGTTTCACCTCCAGGGAGACACCTTGTTCACCTTCCCGTCCCCGGGACCGGCTGCGTTGCGGCGGTGCCGCACAGCGGCCGTCGTCCTGACAGCAGCGGGTCTGGCCCTCGCGGGCACCACCGCTTCCGCGGCCCAGCCCGTCCACGCCGCGGCGACCACGCCGGCGGCCGTGACGGTCCACGGGCTGCGCATCGACGACCGCACCGACCAGCCGCTCGGTGTCGACGACACCAGCCCGACCCTCAGCTGGCAGCTCGACGGCAGCGGCGCCGTCGCGACGCAGACGGCGTACGAGGTCCGTGCCGTCGACGAGACCCAGAAGCTGCTGTGGGACTCCGGCGAGGTCGCCAGCGCCCAGCAGAAGGCGACGTACGCGGGCACAGCGTTGACCTCGCGCGAGGACGTCTCCTGGCAGGTGCGGGTGTGGGACGGCAACGGCGTCCCCTCCGCCTGGAGCGCACCCTCCGCGTTCGAGATGGGCCTGCTGCAGCAGTCGGACTGGGGTGACGCGCAGTGGATCCAGTCCCCGCCGCCGCCGCTCAACCGAGGCGTCTCGATCGATGTCGGCGCGCAGAGCGCGCAGTACGTCCGCATCGATGTCACCAAGCTCGGGCTGCCCATCAACGAGTCGTCCTACGGCCTCGTCTCGCGCGTGATGCTCTCCGAGATCCAGGTGCTCGACGCCACCGGGACCAACGTCGCCCTCGGCGGAAGCGTGTCCGTCTACGACCAGTACGCCTGCCCCGGATGCGGTACCAAGCTCCTGACCGACGGCAAGATCATCAGCCCCGGCTACGCGAGCCGGCAGTCGAGCACCCAGGACCTCACCCAGGCCAAGTGGATCCAGATCAACCTCGGAGCGGTGAAGAGCTTCGACCAGGTCGTCCTCTACCCGCGCACCGACGCCCGTCTCGCGGACGGTCAGATCCCCGACTTCCCGGTGAACTTCACCATCGCGGCCTCGACCACCTCGAACACCGGGTCGACCCCGGCCGCCGGCACGGTGATCAAGACGATCACCGACGAGCCGAACCCGCCGGGTCCGGACATCGACAACCCGCTGCCGATCTTCGCCAAGCCCTTCACGACCAGCAAGCAGGTCGCCGACGCGCGGCTCTACATCGCCGGTGCCGGCCAGTACGACGCGACCATCAACGGCAAGCCGGTCACCGACACGGTCCTCAACCCCGGGGTGACCAACCCGCTGCGCTCGGAGCAGTACGGCACCTACGACGTCACCAAGCTCGTCCAGGGGGGTGAGAACACCATCGGCGTCGCGCTGGGCAATGGCCAGACCGACGTCTACCCGCAGACCAACGCGGCCGCCGGGCGCAACGACGTCTACACGAAGTTCAACTCGACACCGATCCCGAACGGAACCCTGACCGCTGCGGTCGCAGCGGGCGACACCACGGTGTCGCTCTCAGGCGTCGGCGGCTACTCGGTGGGCGACACCGTGAACGTCGACACCGGTGACGGCGGCACCCGGCTGGAGTCGCGCAAGGTCAGCGCCGTGAACACGACCACCAACACCCTGACGGTCGCGACGGCGTTCGGCCAGGGCCACGCCTCCGGCGCGACCGTCCTCGGATCGGGCTCCCCGACGGTCGGTGAGATGACCGTCTCGCCGCGCCTGATCGCCCGGTTGGAGCTGACCTACAGCGACGGCACGACCAGCACCGTCGCGACCGACCCCACCTGGCAGGTCAAGGACGGCCCGACGATCACCGACAACTGGTACGCCGGCGAGGACTACGACGCCCGTGCCGTCCAAGCCGGCTGGAACGAGCCGGGCGCCGACCTCTCGGCCGCCCAGGGCTGGGGCGACTCCTCGATCACCTCACCGCCGTCGCTGGACACCAAGCTGGTCTGGCGTGAGGCGCCGCCGGTGCGGGTGCAGAAGACCTTCACCCCTGTCTCGATCAAGAAGGTCGCGGACGGCGACTGGTCCTTCGACCTCGGTCAGAACTTCGCCGGCATGCCCCAGCTGCACCTGCCCGCCGGGAACGACATCCCGGCCGGCACGGTGATCCGACTGACGCCGGGTGAGACGGCCAGCGGCAACGGTGCCGTCAGCACCGCCTCGGCGGGCTCGGCGACGGGCATCCTCGACACCTACACCACCTCGGGCGACCCGAAGGGGGAGACCTGGTCGCCGACCTTCATGTACCACGGTTTCCAGTACGTCGAGGTCAGCGGCCTACCGGCCGACTTCGTCCCCGACGACACCACCCTCGTCGGCCTGCAGACCAACGCCGACGTGCCCTCGGGCGGCAACGTGACGACCAGCGACACGCTGATCAACACGATCCACTCGATGTCGGAGTACTCGATCCGCTCCAACATGCAGTCGATCTTCACCGACTGCCCCACCCGCGAGAAGCTCGGCTGGCTGGCCGACATGATCCAGTCGATGGGGGCGATCCACTCCGACTTCGACGTCTCGGCGTTCTTGCGCACCACCGAGCAGAACATGCTCGAGTCGCAGCAGCCGAGTGGCCTCGTCCCGGGGACGGCGCCGGAGTTCCCGAACTTCGGTGGCGGCTACCGCGACGACGTCAACTGGGGCGGTGCGTTCATCCTGACGCCCTACGAGCTGTGGAAGACCTACGGCGACACCGACACGATGGCGAGGTTCTACGCCCCGATGCAGGCCTACCTCGCCTACATCCGAGCGCAGATCGACCCGACCACGGGTCTGCTCGTCAGCGGCTTGGGCGACTGGATCGCCGGTGACACCACCACGCCGAAGACGGCCACCGGCACCTACGGCCTGTACATGCTCGCCACCGACCTCGCCGCGATGGCGACCCAGCTGGGCCACACCGCCGATGCGGCCGACTACACCGCTCTCGCGTCAAGTCTGGGAACGGCCTTCAACAAGGCTTTCTACGACGCGGCGTCGAAGTCCTTCACGACCGACGGAACCGACAGCACCACAGGCTCGCAGACGTTGGACGCGCTGCCCCTGGCGATGGGCATCGTCCCGGCGGCCGACAAGGATGCGGTCCTCGACGACCTCGAGAAGCGGATCTACGCCTACCACCCCGACACCGACGGCGACGGGTCCAGCTCCGGCCCGCACATGTCCGGTGGCGAGGTCGGCCTGCAGCCGACGTACGAGGTCCTGATGGACAACGGCCGCAGCGACGTGCTGTGGGACGTGCTCCAGGAGCCGTCGGCGCCGAGCTATCAGAACTTCGTCGCCGCGGGCCGCACCACGATCCCCGAGTCCTGGGACATGGCCGGCTCGCAGAACCACATGATCCTGCTGCAGATCGACGAGTGGTTCAACGCCGGCCTGGCCGGCATCCAGCAGGCGGCGGACTCGGCCGGGTTCGACGACGTGGTGATCAAGCCGCAGCCGGTCGGCACCCTGGACCACGTCTCCGGCGACCGCCAGACCCCGCACGGGGCAGTGACCAGCCAGTGGACCAGGAACGAGGACGGCACCCTCGACCTGGACGTCACGATTCCCGCCAACACCACCGGCGAGGTCTGGGTCCCGAACCTTGGCAAGGGGACCGGAGCGCCGGCCGGCGCCACCTTCGTCCGCGACGCCACCGAGGGCGACACCGCCTACACCGTCTACTCGGTCGGCGCTGGAAGCTACAGCTTCACCGGTGGCATCAGTGCCTTGACCTCGACGGTGGCTCCGCAGATCACCGGCGTGGCCAAGGTCGGCCAGAAGCTCACCGCCGACGCCGGCAGCTGGAACCACCAGCCGAGCGACCTGACCTACCAGTGGCTGCGTGACGGCGACCCGATCCCGGGGGCGACCGACGCGACCTACCAGGTGGTGGCGGCCGACCGGGGGGCCGAGCTCTCGGTCAAGGTGACGGCCTCGGCGCACGGGCTCAGCGACGCCTCGGCGACCAGTGGGTCGATCACGATCGGCGCGGGCACCCTGCTGCCGACGGCACTGCCGACGATCAGCGGTACGGCGAAGGTCGGGTCGCGGTTGACCGCCACCGCGGGTGCCTGGCCGGCCGGCACCGCGGTCAGCTACCAGTGGACCCGCGACGGCAGGCCCGTCGCCGGTGCCACGGGTGCGCGCTACACGCTGACCGCGGCGGACGCCACCGCCGCCGTCTCGGTGAGGGTCACCGCGACGCGGGACGGCTACACCACGGCCACGGCCGAGAGCCACGCAGTCCTCGTCGCGCCGGGTACCTTCGCCAACACGCATCGACCCAAGGTGAAGGGCGCAGCGAAGGTCGGGCACAGGCTGAAGGCCAAGAAGGCAGCCTTCTCGCCGAGGCCGAGCCGGGTGACCTACCAGTGGTACCGCAACGGCAAGCCGATTCACGGCGCCACCGCAGCGACCTACAAGGCCGTCACGTCGGACGCGGGTCACCGCGTCAAGGTGGCCGTGACGGCGCACGCGGCCGGCTACGACGACCTCACGGTCAAGAGCGTCGCCGTGAAGGTCAGGCGCTGACCCCGCGCTAGGGGAGGGGTGGTGGCACCGGTGATCCCGGTGCCACCACCCCCTGCCGTTCCCGGGACCTAGTGCGGCGGTGCGGCGAGGATCTCGCGAACGCTCGCCACGGTGAAGGCGTTCCAGGCCCGGACCCTGCGCAGCAGGTAGTGCCCGACCGGCCCCATGTCGGTGAAGGTCGCATCCGAGGTCCGGCGGGCCCGCTCGACGAACGCGGCCGTTGCGGCGGGGGAGGTGATCCGGTCCATGCTGCCGTGGGCGGCACGCAGCACCTTGCCGGAGAGGTGGTCGGCACTGTCGCCGGGGCCGAGCCAGGGGGCGAGGGCGACCACCCCGCGCACCCCAGGCGCGTCGGCCACCGCGACGGCGGTCCGGGCGCCCATCGAGTGACCGGCCAGGACGATCGGGACGTCGTACTGCTCGCTCAGCCGCTCCAGCGCCCACCGCGCGTCCTGGACCGGCGCCGGCTCACCGCCGGGTGCGGCGTTCCAGCCCTTGACCCGGTAGCGCAGCAGCACCCCGCCGATCCGGTCGCGGCGCAGCCTCGGCGTGACGTCGCGCAGGAGCCACCGGGCACGCTGCCACGACAGGTTCCGGCCGTCGACCGGCTGGGTGCCGTGCACGGCACCACCGTGGAGGAGCAGGACGATCGCACGCGCGTCGCGGGGCACCCGTACGTCGGTGAACGTCGGGGCGCTGTCGAGAAGGGTCACACCAGCCATCGTGCGTGATTCGTGGTGAGGGTCCGTGCGGATGGGTGTGAGGGTCGGGATAGTCCGGGGCGGAAATCAGCCCGTATGGCCGCGGACCCCTGATCTGCGCCCCGGACTATCCCAACGCTAGGACATGGTCAGGGTGGTCGAGACCTGCTTGCCGTCGCGGAGCACCGTCACCTTCAGCCGGTCACCGACCGTGGCCTTGAGCTGCGCCTGCACGAGATCGTCGCTGCTGTGCACGGGTGAGCCGTCGACGCTGAGGATCACATCACCCGCCTCGAGACCTCCGCGCTGGGCGGCGCCGCCGGGCTCGACCTGCTCGATCATCAGCCTGGTCTCGGCGGCCGGGTCGGTCAGCGAGGACCGCACCGTCTGCACCTGGAGCCCGAGCACCGGGCGGTCGACACTGCCGTTCGCGGCGAGCTCCCGAGCGGTCGGTACGGCGAAGTCCACCGGGATCGCGAAGCCCAGACCGCTGCTGCCGCTCTCCCCGCCCGGGGATGCGCCCGCGGAGTTGATCCCGACGAGGCGACCCGAGCAGTCGGTGAGTGCTCCACCGCTGTTGCCCGGGTTGATGGCCGCATCGGTCTGCACGGCGTCGATCAGGTGGGCGGCGGCACCGGTGTCGCTGGGCACCCGCACGTAGCGGTCCGTCGCACTGACGATCCCGCTGGTCACCGTGGAGCTGAGCCCGAGCGGGGCACCGAGGGCGATCACCGGGTCGCCCACCCGCAGATCGGCGGAGGAGCCGATCGGGATGGCCGGCGCCTTCGGGGCGTCGGCCGCGGGGCGGAGAACGGCGAGGTCGGTCAGCTGGTCGGCGCCCAGGAGCGTGGCCGACGCGGTGCTGCCGTCGGCGTAGGTCAGCGTGAGCTGCGGCGCGGCGCCGGTCGTCGCGCCGCCGGGGAAGACGACATGCTCGTTGGTGACGATCACCGTGCCGGCGACACCCGACAGCCGGGTCACGACGCCGGAGCCCGTGCCGGAGCCCGTCGACGTATGCGCGCTAATGGTGACGACCGACGGCAGCGTCCGCTCGGCGACCGGGGCGACCGAGCAGGAGGCGGTCGAGGAGCTCTCGTGGGTGGCCCAGCCGCTCCACCAGCCGATCAGCGCGACCACCCCGCCGCCGACGACCCCTCCGAGGAGGGCCACCACGGCGAGGACCACCGGTCCCGACCGGGGCCGGCGAGCCACAGAGCGGCGCTGTCGGCCCGGTGCCGGTTCTTCCTCCGGCTGCGGGGATGGTGCGGGACTGCTCGTGTCGGTCATCGTCTGCCCCCTCCGAACACACCATCTTGACCCCGGCGCCGCATGTCAACAGGGGTGCATCATGGGCGGGTGCGTGCGATGCGTCGCGTCCTGGCCGTGCTCGGCACGGTGGCGCTCCTGGTGGGGCTGCTCGCGGGTGTGGCCGACCGACAGCTGCTGAACACCTCCCGGTTCGTGGATCACGCCGACGGGGTCCGCCAGGATCCCGCTGTCGCGCGCTACCTCGCCGTCGAGCTGACCGACCGGATCATCCACCAGCAGCCGGACCTGGTGGCGGTGCGGCCGCTGCTCGAGGCAGCGCTGCAGACCACCATCACGAGCCCGGCCTTCCGCCCGGTCTTCCGCGCCGCGGTGGCGCCACTGCACCAGGCGTGGACGGGATCGGCGCCCAGCACGGTGGTGCTCCAGGTCGCCGACGTGGGCGCCGTGCTGGTGGCGGTGAGTCGGACGTTCCTGCCCGATGCCGCGCAGCACGTGCCGACAGGGGTCGAGGTGAGGCTCGCACGGTTCGGCTCCGGCAGTGCCGGACGGCACGTCATCAGCGGGCTGCGGACGGTGCGGGTGCTGAGCTGGTCCTGCCCCCTGCTGAGCCTGCTCTGCTTCGGCGGCGTGGTGGCGCTCTCCCGGGGTCGTCGTCGCCGCGCTCTGGGTGGCGTCGGTGCGACGGTGGCCGGAGCCGGTGTCGCGGTCGCGCTGGCCACCGTGGTGGTGGGCCTCGTGGTCTCGCGGACCACTCCCGCCACCTTGCACGGCGCCCTCGTCGCGGCGAGCTGGCGCGAGCTCGCCGCGCCGCTGCGCAACGCCGCCCTGGTGGTCGCCGGCGCCGGCTACCTGCTCACCGTGGCGGCCCGGTGGTCGGCACCGGTCCTCGGCGTCAGGGCGTGGCGGGACTGGCTCTCCGCTCTCTCCTGGCAGGGGCTGCCCACGCGCACGCGGCTCGGTGTCGCGGTCGCCGCGACGGTGCTGGGCGTCCTGCTGGTGCTCGAGCCGAGCGCGATGCTCACCATCTCGGCGATCAGCACCGGGCTGGTGCTGGCCCTGCACGGGAGCGCCGTCCTGCTCCGGGAGGGGATCGCCGACCTCACCGGGGTCGTACGTCGACGCCGGCAGGCGGCGGACCGGACCGCGGCATCGACGGCCGACGTCGGCATCGAACAGCATGACCGCCGCATCACCGCCGGGGTCGTGGTGGCGGTGGCGTTGGCGCTCCTGGTCGTCCTGGTGGTCCGCAACAGCTCGGGGAGCGTCACCTCGGCCCTGCTCTCGGCCGACGACCCGCGTGCCTGCAACGGCTCGGTGGCCCTCTGCGACCGGCGCTACGACCAGGTGAGCTTCCCCGCGACGCACAACTCGATGGCGGCCGCCGACCAGCCGGGCTGGTTCCTCGCCGAGCAGCCCGACGGCGTCATCGACCAGCTCGACGCCGGCATCCGCGCCTTCCTCATCGACACCTGGTACGGCCAGCCCACCCAGCGCGCCGGCGTCATCGCCAACACCGAGGAGACCCACGCCACGGCGCTCGCGCAGGCGCAGCAGGAGCTCGGTGCGGACGTGGTCGCCAGCGCCCTGCGGCTGCGCAGCAGCGCCGGACTGGTCCCGCAGGGCCCGACGGCGGCGTACCTGTGCCACGCGCTCTGCGTGCTCGGCTCGACCCTGTGGGAGCCGCTGATGGTGCAGGTGCGCCAGTGGCTCCAGGAGCACCCGCGGCAGGTCGTCACGTTCATCCTGCAGGACGAGGTCTCGCCGACGACCACGGCGCAGGTCTTCGCCGACGCCGGCCTCCTGCCCTTCGTCTACACCCCGTCGCGGGCCGGCAGCTGGCCCACGCTCGAGCAGATGATCGACTCCGGTCACCGGGTGGTGGTGATGAACGAGAACCAGGGCGGCGGCACCCGGTACCCCTGGCAGCTGTCGGCATTCGAGGAGCTGCAGGACACGCCGTACGACGCCCGGCAGGTCTCGGACTTCAGCTGCCGACTCAACCGCGGCCCGGCGTCAGCCCCGCTCTTCCTGGTCAACCACTGGCTCAACCAGTCCCTGGCCCGGGTCAGCGCGTCGCGGCTGGCCAACAGCGACGCCGTCCTGGGCGCCCGGCTGACGCAGTGCCGCCAGGAGCGCGGGCTGCTGCCGAACTTCGTCGCGGTCGACAACTACGACCAGGGCGACCTCCTCGGCCAGGTGGACCGGCTCAACGGCCTCGGCGGCGGATCCTGACGTCGCCTCGCTCGTTAGGGCTGGCGTGACGCGGATGAGCAGGCGATGGGGGAGCGGGCTGGTCGCAGCGCTCGCGGTGATGGCGACGGCCTGCGGCGGCAGCAACCAGGCCGCACCGCCGGAGCCGGACCCGTCGACCAGCAGCACCCCTGCGCCGCCGTACGACGCCTCCCTGCCGCCCGCCCGAGCGGTGCTCTCCCTGGTCCCGCACGAGGCCACCACCCTGAGCCTGACCGACTTCGACGAGGTCCGCGCGCAGTACGGCGCCGAGCCCGGCGACGCCGGCTTCTGGAAGGAGGCGGTCCGGCACTCGCCGTTGCTGAGCACCGGCCTGCTGCGCCCCTACGGCGACCGGTTGCAGGGCTTCGGTCCCGACGACGTCGCCTGGGAGGCGCGCTACGCCGGTGGTGGTTCCGACGGCTGGGTGCTCGCCCTGCGACCCGGCACCGACATGGCGGCGGTGCGCCGGGCGGTCGCCGCCGGGATCGGACCGCTCGCCGGTGCCACCGTCGATGCGGCCGACCACCTGGTCACCAGCGCCCGGCTGGATCCGAGCGACCCCGGCTGGACGGATCTGGCCGACCTGGTCGGTCCGCGGGCGGAGGCGACGTACGTCGCGCGCGGCTGTCTGGCGGGTGACACCGGCGACCAGCGGCTCCAGCCGCTGAGGGCCTACGCTGTCAGCTTCGGTCAGGGGCTGGCCACGGCCTACCTCGGTGGGGGCCGCGACGACCTCTTCGCCCGGATGAGGCTGGGCGCCACGCTGCCGGCGTTCGCGGCCGACTACACCCACGGCGCCGCCGACCCGAGCAGCGGCCGGATCGGCTTCACCATGACCGATCCGGTGGACGCCGCCCAGCAGGCGCTGCGGGGCAGGCTGCCGTTCGCCGTCTGCGCCGAGTGAGCCTCGGCGCGGACAGCGACGTACCCTGGTTCGGTGCCGCACGACCCGACTCCCCGGTGGTGGAGCGCCCGCCTGTGGGGCGTCCATGCGCTGGGCACGTTCGTCGTCGTCGCCACCGTGCTGCTGGGCTGGTGGCAGTGGGACGTCTCCGAGGGCCACAAGGCCGACAAGAGCGACTCGCTCGCCCATGCCACGCCGGTCCCGCTGAGCGACATCATGGGCAACAACGACGCGTTCCCCGGCGCCGAGACCGGCCGCCCCGCGGTCCTGCAGGGCACCTGGGTGCCGTCCGGCACCGTCTACGTCAGCGGCCACCAGGGCGGCTACTGGGTGGCCACGCCGCTGGCGATCGGCACCAGCGCCACCGCCCCGGCGATGTACGTCGTGCGCGGCTGGGTCGCGGAGCCGAAGGACGCGCCGGCCGCACCCACCGGTGCTGCCAAGCTGGTCGGCTGGGTGCAACCACCCGAGGACGGCGGCCTGACGGACGACGACACCCGTGACGACGTCCTGCCCGAGCTCGCGATCTCGGACGCGATGAACCATGTCAGCCAGGACCTCTACAGCGGGTACGCCGTCGTCGCCGACCGCGAGCCCGGCTGGCCGGCCGCCGATGCGGCCACCAACGACGGCACCGCCGGCCTCCGGGCCGCCCAGGTCAACTCCATGCCCGAGGCCAGCTTCACCACCGGTCTGCGCAACCTGCTCTACGCGCTGGAGTGGTGGGTCTTCGGCCTGTTCGCTCTCTACGTGTGGTGGCGCTATGTGCGCGACGTCACCCATCCCAAGATCGCCGACGAGGGTGCCGACGAGGCCGCGCAGGAGCACGCCGTACCCTCGGGCTCGTGAGCAAGCTCTTCACCGCGTACCGGGTGCTGGCGATCACCGTCGGCGTCCTCCTCCTCCTCGGCACCCTCTCGGTGCTCCTGACCGGGTCCCTGGAGAGCGTCACGCTGTACGACGTGTCCACGGACTCGGCCGCCTACAAGGTCGGGCACCCGCTCGAGCTGATCTGGATCCTGCACGGCTGGTTCTACATGGCCTACCTGGTGGTGGCGTTCGTGCTCAGCCGTCGGCTCGGCTGGAGCCTCGGGTTCTTCCTGGTCATGCTGCTCGCCGGCCTCGTCCCGGTGATGATGTTCGTCGTCGAGCACTTCGTCTCGGCGAAGGTCAAGCGCGAGCACCCCGAGGTCGTCGCGGCCTGAGCGGGTCGGCCAGGTCGTCGGTGACCGCTCACCGCCGCCGTGGGAGGATCGGGAGCGCACACCCGACGACGTACGACCTGAAAGGGAGTCCCATGGCGGACCAGCAGGCCATCCTCCACACGAACAAGGGCGACATCCGCATCGACCTGTTCCCGAACCACGCGCCGGAGACGGTGGCGAACTTCGTCGGCCTGGCGAAGGGCGAGAAGGCCTACGACGCCGGCAACGGCAAGACCGGCCCGTTCTACGACGGCCTCACCTTCCACCGGGTCATCGACGGCTTCATGATCCAGGGCGGCGACCCGCTGGGCACCGGCACCGGCGGTCCGGGCTACACGTTCAAGGACGAGCCGCACCCCGAGCTCGTCTTCGACAAGCCCTACCTGCTCGCGATGGCGAACGCCGGCCCGGGCACGAACGGCTCGCAGTTCTTCATCACCGTCGCCCCGACGACGTGGCTCAACTTCAAGCACACGATCTTCGGCGAGGTCGCCGACGACGAGTCGCGCAAGGTGGTCGACGAGATCGGCAACGTCGAGACCGGTGCGATGGACCGCCCGGTCGACCCGATCGTCATCGAGACCGTCGAGATCGTTGGCTGAGCACCACCCCGAGGCCTCCGCGCCCGAGGTGCCGGTCTGCTACCGGCACCCCGGGCGCGAGTCTCACATCCGCTGCCAGCGCTGCGGGCGCCCGATCTGCCCGGAGTGCATGACGCCCGCATCGGTGGGCTTCCAGTGCCCGGAGTGCCTCGCCGAGGGCCGGGCGTCGGTGCGCACCCCGCGCCGGTCCTTCCGGATCGGCGGCAGTGTCGCGCCGGTCACCATGACGCTGATCGGCATCAACGTCCTGGTCTTCTTGCTGGTGCAGGTCGCCTCCGGAACCGTCCTGTACGACCTGATGATGCACGCGCGCAGCGTCTGCAGCGTCCAGGGCGGGTACATCCCGCTGGAGAACACGCCGCTCTCGGCGTGCGGATCGGTGGGCGGCACGCTGTCGCGCGGTGTCGCCGACGGCGGCTACTGGGAGCTGCTGACCAGCGTCTTCACCCACCAGCAACTGCTACACGTGGCGCTCAACATGTTCTCCCTGTGGATGATCGGACCGCTGCTGGAGACCGGCCTGGGGCGGACGCGGTACCTGATCACCTACCTCCTGTGCGGCCTGGCCGGCTCGGCGCTCGTCTACTGGGCCGCCTCTCCGATCACGCCGACGCTCGGCGCCTCGGGCGCGATCTTCGGGCTGCTCGGCGCGCTGATCGTGCTGTTCGCCCGGCGAGGGTTGCAGGTCGGTCAGCTGGTGATCGTGGCCGTGCTGAACTTCGTCCTCACCTTCAGCAACTCGGCCATCTCCTGGCAGGCGCACGTCGGCGGGTTCGTCGCCGGCCTGGTGATCGGCGCCATCTTCGCCTACACGCCCGGCGTACGGCGTCGCGGTCTGCAGTGGACCGGGATCGCGGCGGTGGCCGGCGCCGTGGTGATCGCCGTCGTCCTGCGATCGGCGCAGCTCGCCTGACCACTCGACCTGCGGAAACTGACCTCTCGGGATTCCACAGCTGTGGGTAAGTCTGTGGAGAACTACAGGCATGTAATTCTCCACAGAGTTATCCCCCGTTGGGGAGAAGTGCCCGCACGGTCACCACGGCAAACGGCAAGGCGTCGGCGTCCTGCGACGCCGGCGCCTTGCCGTGACGATGGTCGGGTGCGGTGGGTGGCTACTCCCAGCGCGTGGCGAAGGCGAAGCCGACGGCCATGAAGCCGATGCCCACCAGCAGGTTCTTCTGGCCCAGGTCGTCGAACACCCACAGCGAGTCGAGGTTGTTCGAGAAGATGTAGTAGACGCAGATCCAGACCAGTCCGAGGATGAAGCAACCCAGCATGCCCGCCACCACGCCGCGGCCGCGGCCCAGCGGGGTGTTCGGGTGAGCCGAGATGATCAGGCCCACGAAGAGCAGGCCGAAGCCGATCAGGTAGTTCCAATCGCCCAGGCGCCGGATGAAGTCGATGCCGTGCTGCTTGCCCGACAGGCCCTCCCGCGCACCGAAGTAGTAGTAGATGATCCACGCGATGCCGAGCGCGATCGCCACCAGAGCGATCAGGAATCGCACGGTGAAGACCGGCGGGCGATCCGCGATCATCGGGTCTCGCCCCAGCTTGAGCTTGGCCACGGGTCCTACTCCTGTTCGGCTGCACTGCTTCGACTGCACTGACGACTGCGTCCGTCCGGACACTGCGGCGTAGCCTAGTCGGCGTGACGCCGGGAACTCACGCAAGCCCCGAAGAGCGGCCAGCCCGACGCCGTAGGACCGCCTGGCGGGTCGGCACCCCGGCGGTGGCGCTGCTGTGCGGATCGCTCTTCGTGATCAGTGCCGTCAACAGCCACGGAACCGACCTGCGGCCCGGCCGCTACACCGACCTGGCCACCCTCGCCGGTAGCGAGCGCGACGCCTACCAGAAGCTCGAGGCCCAGGTCGCGAGCCTGCAGAAGCAGGTCACCACCCTGACCAACGCCGTCCCCGACGCCGACGTGGAGAAGGCCCAGGAGCGGGCCGGCCGGCTCAAGTCCCCCGCCGGCCTGATGCCGGTCAGCGGTACCGGCCTCACCATCACCCTGTCGGATGCTCCTCGCGACCTCATCGACAAGACCACCGGCGACCCGAACCTGATGGTCGTCCACCAGCAGGACATCCAGGCGGTCGTCAACGCGCTGTGGAGCGGCGGCGCCACGGCCGTGACCATCCAGGGCCAGCGGATCATCTCCACGACCGGCATCAAGTGCTCGGGCAGCACCGTGCAGCTGCAGGGCGTGCCCTACCCGCAGCCCTACGTCATCCGCGCCGTCGGCGACCAGGCGGCGCTGCTCGACGCGATCTCGACAAGCCACTACCTGCAGGTCTACCAGTCGCAGGCCGCTAACCCCGCGATCGGCGTCGGCTGGCGGCTGAGCGCGGACACGGTCGTGCGGGCCCCGGCGTACAGGGGTCTACTCGACCTCAGCTACGCCAAGCCGCTGTCGGACTCCTGATCCTCCGCGAGCCCCTCCCGGGTCACTGCCTCTCCCGGGTCACTGGGTGCCGGACAGCGCGCCACCGACCCCTGCCGGGGGGCAGGTCTGGGTGCCGTCGGGCAGCGTGACCGGCGTCGGGCAGGGCGAGGCCGGCGTCGTCGACGGCGTCGGCGGTGGGGTGTAGGTCGAGACGAAGATGACCACCTCAAGGCCCTGCTTCTGGGTGGTCCCCGCGCCCGGAGACTGCTTGGTCACGGTGCCGGCCGGCTGCGTCGAGCTGTTGTCGTCGGCCTGGACCGGCTGGAAGCCCTGGGCACGGATCGCCTGCTCGGCCTTGTCCACCGTCATGCCGACCACGTTGGGCACCGCCTTGGGGCCCTTGGACACGTCGAGCCGCACGGTGGTCCCGCTCGCCACGGTCGTGCCGACCGCCGGGTTCGCCGAGAGCACCTGGTTCTGCGGTTGGTCGGACTCGACGTCGTTGCGCGCGACCTTGAGCCCGGCGCCCTCCAGGAGCGACTTCGCGTCCTTGAACGACATGCCCACGACCTGCTGGATCGTGACGTCCGGCTTGCCGGAGGAGAGCACCAGGCTGACCTCGCTGCCCGGATCGGCGTAGGCCCCGACGCCGCCGCTGGGACTCTGCCGCAGCACGGTGTCCGCGGCGGCGGTGTCGTCGGGCTTGTAGCTGACGTCGCCGACCTCGAGGCCGGCCTGGCCGATCGCCTGGCGGGCCTGGTCCTGGGTCTTGCCGACCACGTTGGGGATCTGCACCTGGTCGGGCGCCCCGCTGAACAGCCTCGGCAACAGGAACGCCCCGGCGGCGATCACCGCCAGCACCAGGAGGGCGAGGAGGACGAGCAGGCCGGTCCGGGAGCGGCGATCGTCGTCGACGTCCTCGGGGGCCGAGAGCGGTACGACGTTGGTCGGCTCGACCACCTGCGTGGCCGCCGTGGGCGGGGCCGGCTCGGGCGCCATCACCGGGGCGACGGCGTCGATCGGGCGTCCGGCGAGGTAGCGCTCGATGTCGTTGCGCATCGCGGCCGCCGATTGGTAGCGGTCCTCAAGCCGCTTGGCCAGCGCCTTCATCACGATGGCGTCGACCGCCGGCGGCAGCGCCGTGTCGTGCGTCGACGGTGCCTGGGCCTGCTCGCGGACGTGCTGGTAGGCCACGGCGACGGGGGAGTCGCCGACGAACGGCGGCCGGCCGGTGAGCAGCTCGTAGAGCAGGCAGCCGGCGGAGTAGACGTCCGAGCGGGAGTCGACGGTCTCGCCCCGGGCCTGCTCGGGGGAGAGGTACTGCGCCGTCCCGACCACCGCGGCGGTCTGGGTCATGGTGGACTGCGCGTCGGAGACGGCGCGGGCGATCCCGAAGTCCATCACCTTGACGTCGCCGCTCGGCGTCAGCATCACGTTGCCGGGCTTGATGTCGCGATGGATGATCCCGGCGCGATGGCTGTAGTCGAGCGCCGACAGGACGTCGGAGGTGATCTCCAGCGCGCGCTCGGGCAGGATCTTGCGGCCCTCGCGCAGGATGTCGCGCAGCGTGCGGCCCGCGACGTACTCCATGACGATGTAGGGCTGCGAGATCCCCTCGGCGGTCGGCTCCTCGCCGGTGTCGTACACGGACACGATCGCCGGGTGGTTCAGCGAGGCGGAGGACTGCGCCTCACGGCGGAACCGCGCCTGGAAGGTGGTGTCGCTGGCCAGGTCGGTGCGCAGCCGCTTGACCGCGACGATCCGACCGAGGCGGGTGTCGACGCCCTTGCGGACCTCGGCCATGCCGCCGCGACCGAGGAGCTCGCCGAGCTCGTAACGGCCACCGACGACGGTGGGCTCTGGCTGGACCATCAGCTGGCTCCCGGAGTGTTCTGGCTGGTGCTCGGCGCCGCCGTGTCGACAGCGCTCGTGGTGGTGGCCTCCGTCGGCGTGGCCGACGGGGTCGGGGTCGGAGTGGGTGTGGGCGTCGCACTGCGGGTGGGCGCATGCGTGGGCGTCGGCGTCGGCTTGGGAGTGGCGCTGGCGCGCGGGGCCTGGCCGTAGTAGGCCACCGTCACCGAGTCACCCTGCTGCAGACCGGTCGTCGGGGAGACCGAGATGACCGTGTCGGCCTGCTCGCTGCCGTCGTTGGTCCGCTGCACCGGCTTGGGCTGCAAGCCCAGCGCGCGCAGCTGATTGAGCACGTCGTCGATGTTGCGGCCGGTGTACGCCGACTCCTCCAGGGTGATGGTCGACGGGCTGGCCGACGGGCTCGCCGGGGCGGAGGACGCCGGCGCTGAGGTGCTCGGGACCTCGCTGGGGACCTCGTTGTCCGGTGCGGGCGAGTTGTTGCCGCGCAGCACCAGCCACGCCACGATCGCCACCGCGACCAGCGCCAGCACCAGGAAGGCGAGCAGCGCGACGTTGAGCCAGTTGCGCTGACCCTCCTGGTCCTCCTCGGCGCCGAGGGGCGTGGCCGCTCCCAGTCCGACGACGGTGGTCTCCGTGGCCGGCGCGCCGGCCGAGGGAGGGAGCACGGACGTCGCCGAGGGCACGATCGGTACGCCGGAGGCAGGCGTGTCGGTGCGGCCGCCGTCGATGCCACGCAGCGCCGCGGTGAACGCGGCGGCGTCCGGGTAGCGGTCCTTCGGATCCTTGGCCAGCGCACGGGTGACCACCGCCGCCAGGTCGGCCGGCACGGAGGCGGGCAGCGGCGGGACGGGGTCGTGGAGGTGGGCCAGCGCCGTCGCCACAGCGGTGTCCTTCTGGAACGGCCGACGGCCCGCCAGGCACTCGAAGGCCATCACGCCCAGGGAGTAGACGTCGGAGGCGGGGGTGGCCTGCTCACCCCGCGCCTGCTCGGGGGAGAGGTACTGCGGCGTGCCCATCACCTGGCCGGTGCCGGTGATCGCGCTGGAGGAGGCCGCCCGGGCGATGCCGAAGTCGGTCACCTTCACCTCGCGGTCGGGCGTGACCAGGATGTTGGCCGGCTTCACGTCCCGGTGCACGATGCCGGCACGGTGCGCAGCGGCCAGGGCGTCGCCCGCCTGGCCGAGCAGGTCGCGGACGGCCTCGGGGTCCAGCGGTCGGCCGTCGCGCAGCAACGTCGACAGCGGCTGGCCGTCGACCAGCTCCATGACCAGGTAGGGCCGCATCAACCCGGTGGCTGTCGGCATCTCGCCGACGTCGTAGACGGCCGCCACGTGCGGGTGGTGCAGCGCCGCCGCGTGCCGCGCCTCGGAGTCGAAGCGAGCCCTGTTGATCGGGTCGTCGGCGTACTCGGGCTTGAGCAGCTTGATCGCGACCGGCCGGTCGAGCGCCGTGTCGGTGGCGCGGTACACCTCGCCCATCCCGCCGGTGGCGATCAGGTCGCCGAAGACGTAGCGCCCCGGACTGGGCTGGTTGCTGATCGGACCGGTCGTCACGGGTTGATCACCGCTTCCATCATCGCCTTGGCGATCGGGCCGCCGAGAGCGCCACCGGCGATCTCGGAGCGGTCGGTGTTGCTGGACTGCACGAGGACCGCGACAGCGACCTTCGGGTTGTCGGCGGGGGCGAACCCGGTGAACCAGGCGTACGGCGGGCGGTCCGCGGTGCTCTGCGCCGTACCGGTCTTGCCGGCCACCTTGACCCCCGGGATCCGTGCCGGCGTGCCGGTGCCCTCGTCGACGACCGAGGTCATCATCTGGGTCAGCATCCCGGCCGTCTTGGCCGAGACCGCCGTGGACAGCTCGGTCGGCTTGGTCTGGTCGAGCACGTCGAGGTCTGAGGAGGTGACGCGGTCCACGACGTAGGGCTTCATCACCACGCCGTGGTTGGCGATGCCGGCCGAGACCATCGCCATCTGCAGCGGCGTCGCGGCCACCTCGTACTGCCCGATCGCCGACAGCGCCCGCAGCGGCGGGGTGAGCGTGCTGGGGAAGCGGCTGGTGGCCTGGCCCGGCAGGTCGGTGAGGTACTGCTTCTGGTCGAAGCCGAACTTCTCCGCCTGCTGCCGCAGCTGCTCGTCGGTGAGCTTGAGCCCGACGTCGGCGAACGCCACGTTGCAGGAACGGTCCAGCGCCTGGGTCAGGGTGACCTTGGCAGCGCCGCAGGACTCGTTGTTCTCGTTGTGCAGCACGTGCGTCGTCTGCGGCAGCTTGAGCGAGGAGTTGCCGTTGACCTTGCTGTCGGGCGTCATGCCGAGGTCCTCCATCGCCGCCGCGGAGGTGATCAGCTTGAACGTCGAGCCCGGCGGCAGGGTGGTCTGGATGGCGCGGTTGATCAGCGGCTGGCTGTCGTCCTTCAACAGCTTGTCGTAGGCCTTGGTCGAGGCGGTCAGGTCGTGATCGGCGAGGGCGTTGGGGTCGAAGCTCGGCGTCGAGGCCATCGCCAGGATCCGGCCGGTGCTCGGCTCGATCGCGACGGCCGCCGCCTGGAGGCCGTTGCCGAGGCTCTTGAAGGCGTTCCAGGCCGCGTCCTGGACCTTCGGGTCCACCGTCAGCTCGACGTTGCCGCCCTTGGGGTCGGAGTTGTTGACCAGGTCCACCAGGCGGGTCACGAACAGCCGGGAGTCGTCACCGGAGAGCACCTGGTTCTGGCTGTGCTCGATGCCGGTCTGGGAGTAGTAGGAGAAGTAGCCGGTCAGCGGGGCGTACTCCGGCCCCTTCGGGTAGGTCCGCTGGAACTTGAACTGGTCCTTGGAGGCGACGCTGTGCGCCACTGCCGTCTTGCCGGCCAGGATCGCGCCCCGCTGGCGGGAGAACGCGGCCTGGATGACGCGGCGGTTGCGGGGGTCGTCGTTGAGCGACTTGGCCTTGATGTACTGCAGGTAGGTCGCGTTGAGCATCAGGGCCAGGAAGAGCAGCAGGCAGAAGACGCTGAGCGTGCGGATCGGACGGTTCATCCCCGAGGTCACGGCAGCTTCACCACCTGGGTGGCCTCGTCGCTCGCGCTGAAGGAGAGGTCGGGCAGCGGACGCCGGGCATGGTCGGAGATGCGCAGCAGCAGCGCCACGATGACCCAGTTGGCGATGAGCGAGGAACCGCCGTAGGAGAGGAACGGCGTGGTCAGACCGGTCAGCGGGATCAGCCGGGTGACGCCTCCGACGACCACGAAGACCTGGAGCGCGAAGGAGACCGCGAGGCCCACGCTGAGCAGCTTGCCGAAGTCGTCGCGGCAGATGATCGCGGTGCGCAGGCCGCGCTCCACGATCAGCCCGTAGCACAGCACGATGGCCAGCACGGCGGTCAGGCCGAGCTCCTCGCCGATGGCGCCGATGATGAAGTCGGAGTTGGCGTAGGAGATGCGGTAGGGGCTGCCGTTGCCGAAGCCGCGACCCAGCAGGCCGCCCCAGGCCATCCCGAACATCGACTCCACCAGCTGGTCCGAGTGCGGGCCGGCAGTGGTCTGGTAGTGGTTGAACGGGTGCATCCAGATGTCGACGCGGGCGCTGACGTGACTGATCAGCTTCGCGGCCGCGACGGCGCCGACCAGGAACAGTCCGCCACCGACGATGATCCAGCCGCGGCGCTCGGTGGCGACATACAGCATGATCACGAAGAGACCGAAGAACAGCAGGCTCGAGCCCAGGTCGCTCTGCCGCACCAGGATCATCAGGCTGATCAGCCACATCGCCAGGATCGGGCCCAGGTCGCGCCCGCGCGGCAGGTCGATGCCGGCGACGCGGCGACCGGCCAGGGCGAGCGCGTCGCGGTGCAGCACCAGGTAGCCGGCGAAGGCGATCACCAGGAGCACCTTGGCCAGCTCGCCGGGCTGGAAGCTGAGCGGACCCAGGTGGATCCAGATCCGGGCGCCGTTGATGTCCTTGCCGATGCCCGGGAGCATCGGCAGCAGCAGGAGCACGACAGCGCCCAACCCGCTGGTGTAGGTGAACCGCTGCATGGTGCGGTGATCGCGCAGGCCGATCAGGGTGCCGGCGAAGAGCACGACGCCCAGCGTCATCCAGATCAGCTGCTGCTTGGCGAAGCCGTCGTTCTGGGTGGCGCCGGCGGCCAGGTCGAGGCGGCGGATGACCGCCAGGCCGAGGCCGTTCAGCATCGCCACCAGCGGCAGCAGCACGGGATCGGCGTACGGCGCCACGAACCGGACCACGACGTGCGCGCCGACGATCAGGACGGCGAGCCACCCGCCGTACCCGACGATGTCGGCGGGGACCTTCTGCTCCACACCGATGCCGACGGCGGCGTATCCGCCGATCCCCACCACCAGGCTGAGGACGATCAGGACGAGCTCGGCGCCCCGGCGCTGCCGGTGCACGAACTCGCGAGGCCAGGTCTGTGCCGTCATCAGCAGCTGCTGCCCGGTGTCGACTCGCACAGCAGCTCGCGCACCTTGGCGCGCGCCTGGCCCAGGGTGTCGCGGTGGATGCCGTCGCGGACCTGGTCGGCGTAGGCGTCGGGCAGGCTCTCGAGGGTGAGGTCGGTGGACTGGTAGGCGGTCGAGAGGTCGAGGCCGAGCAGGGTGGTGTGCACCCCGCGGAAGATGGTGACCTTGCCGTCCTGCTCGCCGACATACCACTGCTTCTGCGACCACGACCACGCGGCCGCGGCGCCGATCCAGAGCAGGCCGATCACCAGCACGGCACCCAGGAGCCCGCGGATCCAGCCCCGGAGGCCGCCGTGGTGGGGGCGCAGCGCGTAGCGCTCGGACTCGGCGTTGATCGGGTCGTTGGCGATCGCCTCGGCCGGGACCTCGACGTCGTCCTCCTCGGCCGAGACGGCCTCCAGCTCGCCGGTGTCGCCGTTGCGGTGGCCGCGGAAGCGGGAGGCGCGGGTGGCGAGCGGGGCGCGGCGGCGGAGCTCCGCGGCAGCGCCGACCAGGAGCGGGGTGGGGACCTCGGCATCGGCGTCCGCGTCGGTGACCTCCAGCGCGTCGGCCACGATGCAGGTGACGTTGTCGGTGGTGCCGGCCTCGAGGCTGGCGCGGGTGAGCTCCACGGCGGCGTAGTCGGCCGTACCGGAGGCGAGGATGTCGGCCAGCCGGCCGTCGTCGAGCGAGGCGGTGATGCCGTCGCTGCACAGCATCAGCCGGTCGCCGGCCTGGAGCTGGAGGACGAACAGGTCAGGCTCGAGCTCGCGGCTGCCGTCGATGGCCTGCAGGATCAGGTTGCGGTGGGGATGGACCCGCGCCTCGGCCTCGGTGATGCGACCCTCGTCGATGAGGGTCTGCACGAAGGTGTGGTCGTGGGTGATCTGGCTGATGTGGCCGTCGCGGAACAGGTAGCCGCGTGAGTCGCCGACGTGACCGACCGCGACGCGCTCGCCGTCGAAGAGCAGCAGCGTGGCGGTGGTGCTGGTGCCGCTCAGCGCCGGGTCGTCCTCGACCAGCTCGCCGATCCGGTCGTGGGCGCGGTGCAGGGCCCCGGCGACCAGGCCGAGCATCTCGTCGGCGGTGTGGTCCGGCTCGGGCGGGGTGTCGAGTCGGCGCAGCTGGCTGACCGCCGTGGCGCTGGCGATGTCGCCGCGGGCAGCGCCCCCGACGCCGTCGCAGACCGTGAGCAGCCAGGGACCCGCGTAGCCGGAGTCCTGGTTGTCCTTGCGCACCCGCCCCACATCGGAGACGGCCGCGTACCGCAGTCGGAGCGTCACTTGCGCAGCTCCAGGATGGTCTTGCCGATCCGGACGCGGGTGCCGATGGCGATGGCGGTCGGCTGGTTGATCCGGACGCTGCCGATGTAGGTGCCGTTGGTCGAGCCGAGATCCTCCACGAACCACTGGTCGCCGCTGGCGGCGATCCGGGCGTGCCGGGTGGAGACGTAGTCGTCGTCGAGCACGATCGCGGCGTCGGCGCCACGGCCGATCAGGATCGGCGCCTTGCTCAGGTCGGCCCGCTCACCCTGGCTGCGGCCCTCGACCACGAGCACGTGGGTGGGCGCTCCGCGGCGCGGCTTGGCCGGCTTGGGCTGCTTCTTGCTCTTCTTGGCGGCGCGGGGCGAGGTGGCGGCGGTGCCGTCACTGACGCGCGCACCGAACATGTCGGAGCGCACCACGCCGATCGCGCTGAGGACGAAGATCCACAGGACGGCCAGGAAGGCGATGCGGATCAGGAAGAGGGTCAGCTCAGACATCGGTCTCCACGATCCGTACGACGAGGTCGGTGGTGCCGACCCGCACCACGGCGCCGTCGTCGAGCAACGAGCTGCTCATCCGTTGCCCGTTGACCAGCATGCCGTTGGTGGAGCCGAGGTCGTGCACCTCGACCTGGCGGTCGTTCTGCCGGAACTCGGCGTGCCGGCGGCTGACGCCGGGGTCGTTGATCCGCAGGTCGGCCTCCGTGCCGCGGCCGACCACCAGGGAGCCGAGGTGCAGCGGGTGCCGGGAGCCGTTGACCTCGATGAAGGCTGTCGCGCGACTCACCTGGGTGGCGGTGGCGTCGCTGCTGACGCTCGCCTCGGCCTTGCTGCGGATCCGGAAGCGGCCGGTGGTCAGGTCCGCCGCCTCCTCGAAGTCGATGTGGATCGGGCCTGGGAAGACGTAGGCCTGGGCCTCGGCATGCTTGTGCAGCTGCTCGCTGAGCTCGCTGGCCAGCGCCGAGTCGTAGGGGGAGAGCCGCGCCATGTCGCTGGGCGCCAGCTCGACGTGGAAGGAGTTGGGCACCAGGCGCCGCTCGCGGCTGAGGATCTGGGCGTTGTTGTCGCACTCGCGCTGCAGCGCGGCAGCGATCTCGACCGGCTGCACGGCGCTGCGGAACGCCCGCGCGAAGGCACCGGAGATGACGGATTCGAGGCGCTGTTCGAACCGCTGCAAGCCGCCCATGCGCACTCCTGCCACTCGTCCTTCGCCCGTGCTTGTGCACGCGCCACTGCCCCGACAGGGCCGCCGGGTCCGCTCGATCGTATCGGTGCGGCGGTTGTTGGGCCCCTTCACGCGCCGCCGGTTTTGGTCTGATGGTGGGGGTGAGATAGCCTTCCGGTGCATCAGCGCGCGAGTGGCGGAATAGGCAGACGCGCACGGTTCAGGTCCGTGTGCCCGAAAGGGCGTGGGGGTTCAACTCCCCCCTCGCGCACAACAGGCCGGTTTAGGTATTGCCGGCCGAGCGGTTTAGGTAGTAGGAAGGGGCCCCTGGCCTGCGGAAACGTAGCCAGGGGTCCCTTCTTGGTTGCGGTGTTGAGTTGCGGGCCATGTCGGCGCGGATGTGGACCCGTGACCGCCTCGACCACCGGAGGACTCACCCGTGACGCCCGACCTGCCCCGTTACCTCGAGACGCGGGTCCAATGCGCGTTTGAGCGCGGTCGCGTACCGACTGCCAGTGAGGTGCGGGGGATCATGGCGGAGCTTGGTCTGAGCGGGAGTCGGTGGCGGACCTCGCCGATTAGGTGGCCAGCGCGAGCAGCGCGCTAACGCCGCCTCCGCGCGAAGCCCACACAGCGCCCGAGGTCGTCCCTCCACCAGGACCCGGCGTTCCGGTAGCTAGGTGTGATGCCCAGCTAGGTGCCGCTCCCGGACGCCGTTCTATCGGACTGTCGGACCTCTGGAGTAGCGTCGACTATGTAGAGCGAGAGAACGGTGGCGGTTCGTGACAAGTGGAAGACCGCAAGGTCTCGGCGTCCCGGTGACGGTGTCGGGGAGTTTTCACCGGCACCTCTCCCAGATTGCGGCCGACGTCCGCGAACTTAACCAGCTCGGCGCGGTCGTCTTGTCGCCCGCAGACCCCCGCGTCGTTGACGCGTTCGGCGACTTCCTGTTTGTCGCGAGCGATCGCCAACGGACCGTCAAGCGCCTACAAGACCGCCACTTGGCCGCGATTGAACGATCGGCGCTTCTCTGGCTGGTCGCACCCGACGGTTACGTCGGCCCGTCGGCGGCCCTGGAGATCGGCGTCGCGGTCGCCACCGGCGTCCCCGTGTTCGCCCGAAGCCCGATCAACGATCTGACCTTGCGTCAATACGTGACTCCATGCCCATCGATCACTGCCGCGCTCGGCAGTGGCGCCGCGGGCCTCGACACTCGGCCCAGTAGTGCGCCTCCACTGGTGCTCGAGCCCCTAGAGGGCGGTCGACGGGCTCACGATCTCCTTGAACTCATCAGCTCTCGACTCAGCCGTACGAACAACCAAAAGCAGGAGCGTGATCAGGTAGCAACTGCGGCGGCACGCCAGTTGAAGGACGCGCTCCGGCATCTCTGAGCGACCTGCGGACATCCGCCGCAATGTCGACCTTCAGGTAAGGCGCGCGATGATCTCGTTCGCCAGTTCCTCGACTTCCAGGTCATCGGTAGCGATCGACGCGTGCGCCAACGCACCGAGAGCAACAACCTCGATCTCGGTTCGATGCTGCATCGCCGCGTCGAACGGGACGGCTCGCTTGAGCGGGTCGGTCGCGGCCGCTGCGGCATACCGTGCCCGGCGCGTCTCTTCGTGGGCAGTCAGGTAGACCAGCCGTGCATCGGCGAAGTACCCGAGCAACGGCTCGGTTTGACGCACGGTACGCAGACTGTCGACAACGAAGTCGTCGTTGGTCAGATCTGTTCGCTGCTCGAGGTAGTGGAGGAGCCATCGACCTGACGTGCGCTGGTCGAGGGCGGCTCCTTCTCGCTGCATGAGCGCGCGACCGGCCGATGCAAGACCGAGAACCTCCAGGAGCGCGGAGCGAACGGTGACGAGACGAGCGGCGCCGGCCTGCGTCAAGGCGGCGGCAACCGAGGTCTTCCCGACGGCGATCGGACCGGAGAGGAGGATGATCATAGTTGGCCGGCCGCGGGCGTGTGCGACCCATTCTTCACTCCGGACCTAGCCGATCGCCGGACCGGGGCCGAGGGACAGGGTCGGGTGCCGCGGTAGTGGTCAGCTCTCTGGTGGCGCGGTCTCATTGATCTCATCCGCAAGGTCCTTCGCCGACATCGAAGCCGCGGTGGCGATCCGCAAGTAGCCGTGCGGCTGCAGTTCAAGTCCCAGTGATGTGGCCCAAGCTTCGGGGTTATCGGGTGCGCCCATCGAGATCCATGTCTCGCCGCCCAGCTTGTAGAGAGCGTGATCGTCATTCGGCGTTGAACCGACGGAAGCCAGAATCTCGGCCACCTTCTCGTCCGTTAGCCCATCGATCCTCGCCCACATCACCATCCGCGCGTCGCGGCGTTCGAATTGGAACAGTTCGCTTACGTTAGGAAGCGGCACGCCTTCCTCGTCGTCCTCTGCCCAGGTCGTGCCGTCGTGCCAGTCCAGACGGCGAAGTTCGCGTGCGATCGGTTGGAGCGCGGCACGCAGCCGACCGGCGTCGACGGCGGCTCCCTGTCCGTCCGACTTCAGCTCACGCCCGATGGCACCGTACTGGTCGTAACGGACGAGTGCGAGCCATCCGATGCCCGTCGCGACGGGCGGCAGAGTCTTCGGGTCAAGGAGGGCGTTCCGGATTGTGTCCTCATCCACCAAGAGGGTGTAGCCCTGGTCGGCCAGCCACTGCCGCTTGCTCGCGTATCCGGGCGGAAGGATCATCCGCGCTGCGTCGAACCGCTGACTGCGGACGATGGCGCTGTCGACGCGTTTAATGTTGTTCGTGTTCACGAAGAACAGGACCTTGCGGGCGTCCCATAGCTTCGCAAGGCGCGGAAGCATCGTCGTGGTGAAGAAGCGTTCGATGGTTTCCGCTTCGTGGGTTCGCTGCTGGATCAGCTCATCGATCTCATCGAGGAGAATGACGCAGCGGTCGAGCTCCATCGCCTGACGAAAGATCACGTCAGCTTGTGCGCTGACATAGTCGACCCCCCGATCGAGGAACTGGGCTGGCGTGATCTCAATGAAGTCCCAGCCGATCGCACCGGCCACAGCTTCGACCAGCTTTGTCTTTCCCGTTCCGGGTGGCCCGAAGAGCATTGCTGACCGAGCCTGGGTCTCTTCGAGAACGCGCTCATCAGGATCAAGCCAAAACCGCGCGACGTTGTCCGCCTTCCTCGTCGCCATCTGTACCGGATGCACGAACGCGGTCGATAGGAATCCGCCCGCCGTTCCATGGCCTAGATCCCAAGACGAGCCCCGGTCGCGAAGCGTGTGGAGGTTCGCGGTTGGCGTTCGCGCACCCAGAGCCGTGCGAGCGGCCTGAGAGCTCCAACTGCCAATGAGTCGCCGAAGTCCCTGTGCGAACCTGTATACGGAAGCGGTCGCCCAACTCTCCGGACTGTTGCGGTGGGGGTGATGGCCTGAGGACCACCCACGTCCGTCGGTACCCAAGAGCTGGCCCGTCGCCTCGGCATAGTCGAGCGCGGCCACCAGCTCGGCGCTGTGGCTCTTGAGCGCCTCGGCGAGCGCGGCGGCGGCTGCTTCGCCGACCTCCCGGCTGGTGGCGAGCGAGACGAGTTCGGCGAGTGTCTCAAACACGTACGCGTACGCGTTCCCGGCGTTCTTGTAGTGGAAGAGTGGTGCGCCCGTTGCCCACGTTCCACGATCTTGCTGTTCGAAGAACGCGCGCAGGCCGGCGATCATGAGTTCGTGTTCGACCGAGACTGAGTTCGACAGGTTCCGCGGATCACCGAAACGGACAAGGCCGCAAAGGGCCCAAATCAACTGTTGCGGATCAGCGAAGCGGGATCGGTTGAAGTGGAAGGCCACTTGTGAAGCGAGTGCCTCTTGGAGCCAGTCCTCAGCCGCGGCGAGTGAGCGCGGAGACGTCGGTGCGTCCTCCTCGGTTGAAAGGAGGTTTGCGTCGGACGCAAGCTTCGCGGCCAGTAGACCCCAGTAGGTCAGGAACGCGTTCGCCGGATATTGCCGCGGCCCGGCCTTCTCGCCGAGCCCCAAATTTCCGATCGGCGATGCGGTCGCCTCTCTGAGCCCGAAACTTCCGCCGTCATCGAACCGAGACTGCCAGGCCTGCTCGATGAGCGCACGGAGGTTGGTTCGCCGTGCGTCGTCCCAGGTAGCCGAGTCGACGTCCAGTAGCCGCATCGCGCTTCCGAGCGTACGCACCCGGCAATACACCCATGCGGCGTCGTCGCTTTGCCAACCCTCTTGGGTGGTTAAGGCGTGGGAAATGAACGACGACAGCACCTCTGACGCGTGCTCGTTCGTCCACACCTCGCCAGTCGTAAGGTCCCACGCGGGTGCTTCGAGCAGTGACTCGATACAGGTAACCGTGCTTGTCAGCCGGTGAACACCGGCCGTCCGTGTGCGGTCCGACTTAGGGCCCGACTCCTGCTTGTCAGCGTCAGTCCGGAAGAAGACATCATCGACTTCGTCCCAGAAGTGTCCGATGCTCGCACGCTGCGCCCGGAGGAACTCAAGGACACGGACACGGGCGGCAGCAAAGTCTTCGAGTTGGGCCACAGCCCCATTGTGATCAAGCGACCGATGGAGCGGCTGCAGCACGCGCCGCGTTCACAGCCTCCTTGCGCGTAACGGCCTCCGCGAGGTCAACGCCGAGACTGCTCGAAAGGTGGACCAGGTACAGCTGGAGGTCTGCGAGTTCTTCAGCGACGTCTTGTCCATCCCAGTCATGGTTGCGCGAGAGTCCGATGGACTTACGGACCGCACGTGCCAGTTCACCCATCTCCTCGGTCATGAGCAGCAGGGTGTCTTGGACCGTTTCGCTGTCCCAACCACGACGGGCGGCGGCACGTTCGTAGTAGTGCTGAAGACCGCGCAATCCGTTGCCGGGCGCTTTCAGTTCTTGGGTGAGAGCAACCTCGGTCGGATCAGAGACGACTGTCACCCACGCCTCGTAGGTCTCCTCGGTCGGCGGGTTGTCAGAAAAGATCGGAATGCCGAGGGCCTTCGCGTGTCCGAGCTCGAACATCGCGCTAGCTCCGATGTATCCCTCGGGCGCGTGTAGCCAGACGAAGTCCGCCTCGACAAGCGCAGAGAGATGCTGCTCCTCAATTTCAGTTGCGGAGGCGTTCAGCTCGTGCCGCAGCCGGACGAACTCTGCGTCTGGGTCAACGAAGTCGATCCCGAGCGGGGAAAGCACCTCGTAGGTGTCCATCAGGATGTTGAACGTCTCAGCGAGCCGGACACGGTCGCGGCGGAACGAGCCGCAAAGTACGACGCGTAGCGGTCGGTCGGCCTCAACGCTTGCACCCTGAGGCGGGGCGGTATTTGCGGGCGACGATCCTCCGTCGGACTGCGGTGCGGGCGCCCGCACCACGCGACTCACGCTAGCTCCGCTCACGTAAGTAAGTTTAACACGTGCGTGCCTTTCCGTGTCGCGCCACGCGGCACTTCGGCCAGCCGCCGGCAGCGAGGCCGACGCTTGCTGTCGTCGCTTACTTACGTCACCATGGGACCGTGGCACGAGCGGTGACTTCGACCGCGCTGACGCTGCATGAGGCGGCCGAGCGCTTGGCTGTCACGCCGCAAAGGATCAGCCAACTGTTAAAGCAGGGCGTGCTGACAGGGCCGTCCTACGGCCCCGGCCGTGCGCCGGCCAACGTGCCACGGGTGTCTCTCGAATCAGTGGCAGAGTACGAGCGACAAAGACCGGCCAGGACGTCCGGTCGCGCGATCCCAAACCGGACGATCCTCGAGTCCGAGGTGAAGGCTTTACGCGCGGACGTGGACCGACTGACGCGTGGGTCAGAGGCACGAGAGCGAGCTGCGCGACAGGCTGCGATGGAGCTCAAGGCCGGCGCCGACAGCATCTACGAACGGCTAACTGCTCGTATCGAGGAGAACCGGTCCCTTGCGGCACAGCTGGCGGCCGCTCGGGCCGAGCTGGAGACCGCACGTGGGGATCTCTCGTTCGCCGCCGCACGGATCGATGCTCTGGAGTTGCGCGACCAGTCGCTTGGGAACGCACTTACTTCACTTCTCGTACCGGACTCTCCGGCCGACATGGGCTGACCACGATGGCGGAGTGGTCTTGGCGCGTCCGACGGGAGTCGGCTGCGTGGTTCGACCACCACGACGAGCCGGCGTGGGACTGATCGGGCTTCAGACTTGCGATTGGCCGCGCCGAAGGGTGCGCAGTGCTCGTCGGCGAACGTAAGCGATGTCGTCCCCGTATCTTGTGTGCCAGCATTCGAGGTGCTGCGTGACCCACGCTGGCTGGCTCTTCGATGCGTCGTTGAGCCAGTTCGCGACCGAATCCTGTACGTAGCGGTTTCGATCGTTGATTAGGCGATCAAGGATCGGTAGCGCCAGGCCAGGCTCGTCCTTGAGGAGCGTTATATGTGTGCTCCAGACTCCGCGTGGACGGATGACCTCGGATGCGAATCGCCGCACGCGCGGGTCCGGGTCCTCGGCGAATCTTTCGAGCTCTGCAATCGCAACATCGAGGTGCGCCGCGACAATCGGACGAAGAGAGAGCCATGCCCACTCACGCACGGCGAAATGTGGGTCCGCCGCGAAGCCCTGTCCGAGTGCGAGTTGCGTCGCAATGGGGCGCGAGGTCATCGGGATGCTGAACGCGACCCAACCACGCACCGTGTCGCTCGACCATCGCGCCGCCTGCCCGTAGACGTCCTCGCCGTACTCGGCCCATAGGATCGCCGCGCCCGCCCGCATCCGGCCCAAGAAGTTCGGTATCCGCATCTCCTGCGCGCGGTGGGCCTGCGACGGAACCGTGGATGCGAGTAACGCGCCCATGTCCATCGCCATCTGTTCGATGTGGTTCGCGCTCGCGCCCCCGGCCTCAAGCTCACGAAGTGCGTCGCTGGTTACGTCGGCGAGACGTCTTGCCCCGCGTCGCTCGGCCTGGATGAAGGCCGGCTCGAAACTGGTAACCGCGTGCACTCGATCATGAGGCGCGGTGCGGGGCTCCGGGGGTTCGCTCGGCACGGGAGACGGTTGCACGCCAGCAAGTGTGACTCAGCGGGGGGTCCCGCCAGGTCTGCGGCACGGATCGAGCGACGCCTCAGGCAGGGCCCAGGACCCTTGATGCACGCAACCCCTCGACATCCTGAGGCTCCATTACTAACCATCGCTCTTCCGATTTCGGCCTCCGATGTGTATGACCTTCAGCGCGTTGTGAACGCGCTCCGGCGCACCAGAAAGTTGAAGTGGAGCCAGCCTTCCTCGGTGCGGAACTGGGTCACATCAGCAGCCGGTCGTCGTGAAGTTGGTGTACTTCAACCCGTCCTGAGCCAGGCGGTCGGTGTTCGGGGTCCGGATCAGCCCTCCGAACGGCTCGATCCAGCCGAACCCGATGTCGTCGATGATGACGTACGAGACGTTCGGGGCGTCGGCCGGCGCGGTCGGTGGCATCGGGAAGGCCGGCTCGGAGTCCTCCCACGTGCGTCCGATCTCGCCAGGGAACCGCTCGCCCTCGAGGTAGGTCCTCATCGAGCCCTGAGCCTCCGGCATCGTCATCACCCCGTCGTGTGTGCGCCGGTCCCGCGCCGGCGGCCACAGCAGCAACACACCGACCGACCCCACCTCGGGTCACCCGAAGCGGGCGAGACCGGGCGGGCGCCCCCGGCCCTCCCGTCCGGCATCACGACAGGCCGAGCGTTCGACGATGCTCCATCTGTTTTTCCGATGCACTGGAGCGATAACAGGTATTGGCATCGACGGAGTCGCGGGACGCATAGTTCCAGCACCCCGTTCGGGGGAGGACAACGGTGTCCTGCAGACGCCCACTCCGATTCTCTCGCTAGGAGAACCGATGTCCCAGTCCACAGAGTCAACCCTCGCGATCGAGCAGCGCACGATCGACCACATTCCCGTGCACGAGCGGCACGGCAAGGCACGTGACCTGTTCACCATCTGGTTCGGGTCGAACATCATGCTGCTCACGGTCGCGACCGGGGTGGTCGCCACCGCCGTCTACGGCCTGAACGTCTGGGCGGCGATCATCGCCCTGGTCCTCGGCAACGCCGTCGGAGCGGTCGTGATGGCCCTGCACGCGGCGCAGGGACCGCAGATGGGCGTGCCGCAGATGCTGCAGACGCGGGCCCAGTTCGGCTCCTACGGCAGCCTGCTGATCGTCGTACTGGTGATCTTCATGTACGTCGGCTTCTTCGCCTCCAACACCGTGCTCGGCGGCCAGGCGATCGCCTCCCTGTTCGGGATCGACGAGACCGTCGCGATCATCGCCATCGGTGCGATCAGCGCGCTCGGTGCGGTGGTCGGCTACCGCCTCATCCATGCCCTCGGCGGGTTGATGAGCCTGGTCGCCGGCATCGTCATGGTGCTCGCGTTCGTCTGGGTGCTCTTCGTCCACCACCTCCCCGCGGGCACCATGCACGCCGGCGGCTTCACCGTCTCGGGCTTCATGGGCACCGTCTCACTCGCGGCGCTGTGGCAGATCGCCTACGCGCCGTACGTCTCGGACTACACCCGCTACATGCCGCGCGACACAGGGGTGCGGCCGGCGTTCTGGGCCACCTACTGGGGCTGCACGCTCGGCTCGCTCTTCCCGATGATCCTCGGCGGCCTGGTCGGTGCCGCGCTGCCGGACGCCGACACCGTGACCGGCCTGCACGACCTGAGTGGCGGCATCGGCGGGCTGGTGGTCGGCGTCTTCGGCATCGGCATCGCGATCACCAACTCGATGAACCTCTACTGCGGGGCCCTCTCGACGATCACCGTCGGACAGACGCTGGCGCCGCACTGGAAGCCGAAGGCCGGCACCCGCGCCGTCATCTCGATCGCGCTGTGCGCCGTCGCCCTGGTGATGGGCATCGCCGGCAAGGACAACTTCCTGGTGAACTTCACGAACTTCATGCTCCTGCTGCTGTGCGTGCTGGTGCCGTGGACGGCGGTCAACCTGGTCGACTACTACGCGATCAAGCACGGCGTCTACGACATCGAGTCGCTCTTCGAGGCCGACGGCGGCCGCTACGGGCGGGTCAACGTCATCGCCGTCAGCTGCTACGTGCTGGGCATCGCGATCCAGCTGCCCTTCATCGACACCACGATCTGGGAGGGACCGATCGCGAAGTCACTCGGCGGGGTCGACATCTCCTGGATCGTCGGGCTGCTGGTCATCTGCCCGCTCTACTACGTGCTGATGAAGCGGTTCCCGCGCCTGTCCGGCGTACGCGTCGAGGCCGTCGAGGTCGCCTGAGCGATGACGACCTATGACTACGTCGTCGTGGGAGGCGGTACGGCGGGATCCCTGCTCGCCGGTCGCCTGTCCGAGGACCCGGCCGTCTCGGTGGCGCTGGTCGAGTGGGGGCCCGACGACGCGGACGAGCCGCGCGCGCACTCCATCCGGCGCTGGGCGGAGATGCTCGAGGGCGAGTACGACCTCGACTACCGCAGCGTGCCGCAGGAGCGCGGCAACTCGAACATCCGCCAGGCGCGGATGCGGATCCTGGGCGGGTGCTCGACGGCGAACACGATGATCTCGTGGCGGACGCTCGCCGCCGACCTGGACGACTGGGTCGCCCGCGGCGCCGCGGGTTGGGGCGCCGAGATCGTGCAGCCCTACTACGAGCGGCTGCTGACGCCGATCGTCCCGGTCGCCCCGGCGGACCGCAACCCCTTCGTCGCGGAGATGGTCGAGGCCGCTTCCACAGCGCTCGACCTGCCGGTCAAGGAGCGCTGGAACGACGGCTCCCTGGATGAGGAGGCCGTCGGGACAGGGTTCTTCGAGATCGGGTACACGCCCGAGACCAACCTGCGCTCCTCGACCTCGCAGCACTACCTGCCGACGGCGCTGCGTGCCGAGCGGCCCAACCTCACGGTCCTGCTCGGCCGGCGGGTGACCCGGCTGGTCCTCGACGGCACCCGGGTCGCAGGGGTCGAGACGTCCGAGGGACTCGTGGTCGAGGCCGTGCGGGAGACGATCCTGTGCTGCGGCGCGATCGACTCGCCGCGGCTGCTCCAGCTCTCGGGCATCGGGCCGAAGGCCGTCCTCGAGGAGGCGGGTGTCCCCGTCGTGGTCGACCTGCCGGGTGTAGGCGAGAACCTGATGGATCACGCCGAGGGTCTCATCGTCTGGGAGGCGAGGGACGTGCCGCCGGTCTCGGTCAGCGCGACCGGCTGGGACGCCGGGGCCCTGGTGGTGGTGGACGAGCCGCGCAACCGGCCCGACATCCTCATGCACTTCCCGGTCGAGGCGGTCGCCGACCACGCCGTCTCCTACGGGGTCGAGCTGCCCGAGCGGATCGTCGCGATCGCACCGAACGTCGCCGTACCGGCGAGCCGGGGCCGGGTCTGGATCACCAGCGCCGACCCGGAGGCGGCACCGTCGATCGACTACCGCTACTTCACCGACCCCGAGGGCCATGACGAGCGGATCCTCGTCGAAGGCATCCGGCTCGCACGCCGGATCGCCGCGACCGAGCCGCTGGCCCGCCATCTCGTGCGCGAGGTCTTCCCGGGATCCGAGCGGCAGACGGATGCCGAGCTCGGCGAGATCCTGCGGGCGACCCACCAGACCGTCTACCACGTCTCCGGCACCTGCAGGATCGGCGCGGACGACGACCCGATGGCGGTGCTCTCCCCCGACCTGACCGTCCGGGGCGTGGAGGGGCTGCGCGTCGTCGACGCGTCGGTCTTCCCGCAACTGGTCTCCACCAACCCCGTCGTCACGGTGATGCTCGTCGCCGAGCGGGCCGTGGACCTGATCCGAAGCAGTGGCGCTACCCCTGAAGGAAGGCGAGCAGAAGCGTGACGAGTGAAGACGTCGAGGTCGTCGTGATCGGCGCCGGACAGGCCGGGATCGCGATGAGCGAGCACCTGGGCAACGCAGGCATCCCGCACGTCGTCCTCGAGCGGGCCCGCATCGCCGAGAAGTGGCGGACGGGACGCTGGGACTCGCTGGTGGCCAACGGCCCCGCCTGGCACGACCGGTTCCCGAGCCTCTCCTTCGACTCCGACCCCGACGGGTTCCCGGCCAAGGACGAGGTCGCGAGCTACTTCGAGACCTACGCGGCCACGATCGGAGCACCGGTGCGAACCGGCGTCGAGGTGACGTCGGTGACCAAGAACGAGGGCGCTCCCGGCTTCCGGGTGGAGACCGCGACGGGCACCCTGAACGCCCGTTACGTCGTCTCGGCGACGGGTGCGTTCCACACGCCGGTGATCCCGCCGGTGGTCCCGGCCGGCACCGGCGTCGAGCAGATCCACTCGGCGGCGTACCGCAATCCCGGCCAGCTGCCGGCCGGAGGCGTGCTGGTGGTCGGTGCCGGCTCGTCCGGGGTCCAGATCGCCGCCGAGCTCCGCGCCTCGGGACGGGACGTCTTCTTGTCGGTCGGGCCGCACGACCGGCCGCCGCGGCGATACCGCGGACGGGACTTCGTGTGGTGGCTCGGCGTGCTGGGCAAGTGGGACGCGACCACGCCGCCCCTGGGTGCCGAGCACGTCACCATCGCCGTCAGCGGCGCCGACGGCGGCCGCACCGTCGACTTCCGCGACCTGGCCGCGGCCGGGATCACCCTGGTCGGCCGCACCCGTGCCTGCCGGTCCGGCGTGGTCGAGTTCGAGGACGATCTCGCCCGCAACATCCACGCCGGCGACGCCAACCTCCTCGCCCTGCTCGCCGAGGCCGACGCGTACGTCGAGCGCAACGGCCTCGACCTTCCGGCCGAGCCGGAGGCGCACGTCCTGGGGCCCGACCCCGCCTGCGTGACTGACCCCCTCGCCCGGCTCGACCTGGCGGAGGCCGGGATCGGGTCCATCGTCTGGGCCACCGGCTACGGCCAGGACTTCTCCTGGCTCAAGGTCGACGCCTTCGACGGGGCCGGCCGGCCGAGGCACCAGCGAGGCGTGGGTGCCGAGCCGGGTGTCTACTTCCTCGGACTGCCCTGGCTCTCGCGCCGCGGCTCCAGCTTCATCTGGGGTGTGTGGCACGACGCCAAGTACATCGCCGACCAGATCGTGATCCAGCGCGGCTACGCCGCCGCCTACAGCCACGCCGAATAAGGAGACCCGAGCCCTCGTGACCCACCACACCCGCATCCGGCCGTTCAACACCAAGGACACCTACCCGGAGCAGAACCTCGACAACGACCTGTGCCAGGCCGTCGTCGCCAACGGTGTCGTCTACATCCGCGGCCAGATCGGCCAGGACCTCGACACCCGCGAGAGCGTCGGCATCGGCGACGTCGAGGCGCAGACCGAGAAGGCGATGGCGAACATCAAGATGCTCGTCGAGGAGGCCGGTGGCTCGCTCGAGGACATCGTGAAGGTGGTCGTCTACCTCGTCGACGTCCGGTACCGCGAGGCCGTCTACCGGGTGATGGGCAGGTGGCTCACGGGCGTCTTCCCGGTCTCCACCGGCCTGGTCGTCTCGGCGCTCGCACGGCCGGAATGGCTGGTCGAGATCGACGCCACCGCCGTGTTGCCGGCGGAGTCCCGATGACCTTCTCGCTGACCGCCCGCGACCCCGAGACCGGCGCGTTCGGCATCGCCGTCACCTCGTCGAGTCCTGCGGTGGCCGCCCGCTGCGCCCACCTCGCCGCGGGCGTCGGGGCGGTGGCCTCGCAGAACGTCACCAACCCGGCGCTAGGCATGCGCGGGCTGGAGCTGCTGGCGGACGGGACCTCCGCGCAGGAGGTGCTCGACCGGCTCGTCGTCGGCGAGCGGTTCCCCGAGTACCGCCAGCTCGCCGTCGTCGACGGCCGCGGAGCGGTCGCCGCCTACGAGGGCGCCGCGACGCTGGGCGTGCACGCCGTCGCGGTCGGCGAGGAGTGCGTCGCGGCCGGCAACCTCCTGGCCGACGATCGCATCCCCACGGCCGTCGTCGCCGCCTACGCCGCCAGCCCCGCGGCCTGCTTCGAGGGCCGGCTGCTCGACGGCCTGCTCGGTGGACTGGCCGCCGGCGGCGAGGCCGGTCCGGTCCGGTCGGCCGGTCTCTCGGTGGTCGAGGACGTCGCCTGGCGGGTCACCGATCTGCGCGTGGACGACCACGACGCACCGCTCCAGGAGCTCGCCAGGCTGCTCGCGCTGTGGCTCCCGCAGAAGTCCGACTACCGCGTCCGCGGCCTCGACCCCACGGTGGCGCCGTCGTACGGCGTTCCCGGGGACGAGTGAGCCATGGGCGACCCGAAGCAGCTCGTGGCCGATGAGGTCCGCAGGCGGTCCGGCAGCCTGGTCGGGCTCAGCCACGCGATCCATGCCCTCGCCGAGGTGGCCTGGCAGGAACACGCGTCGGCGCAGACCCTGACGGAGTGGCTGGCCACCGAGGGCTTCACCGTGGAGACGGGTCAGGCCGGCCTGTCGACGGCGTTCGTCGCGACCCGTACCGGCTCCGGCTCCGACTCCGGCCCGAGGGTGGCGTTCGTGGCCGAGTACGACGCGCTGCCGGGACTCGGTCACGCCTGCGGGCACAACATCATCGCCTCCGCCGCCTGCGGCGCGGCAGCGGCCCTCGCCGCCGTCGTACCGGAGTTGACCGTCTCGGTCATCGGGACCCCGGCCGAGGAGGGCGGCGGTGGCAAGATCGCGCTGCTCGACGCCGGTGTCTTCGACAGCGTGGACGCCGCGCTGATGGTGCATCCCGGGCCCCGCGACTTCCTCTACGCGCGGCCGTTCGCCGTCGCGCACCTGGAGGTCGAGTACAGCGGGTACGGCGCCCATGCGGCCGCCTACCCCGAGCTGGGCCGCAACGCCGCCGACGCCTTCACCCTCGCCCAGGTCGCCATCGGCCTGCTGCGCCAGCAGCTGCCTGCGGGCACGAGGGTGCACGGCATCGTCATCGAGGCCGGCACCGCGGCGAACGCCATCCCGGAGCACTCCGTCGGCCACTGGTACGTCCGGGCCGAGAGCCTGGCCGAGCTGGAACCGCTGGTCGAGCGGGTCCTCGACTGCTTCCGGGCCGGCGCGCTCGCCACCGGGTGCGAGCTGGCGTTCCACGAGACCAGCCCGCGCTACGCGGAGTTCCGCAACGACGAGGCCATGGTCGAGATGTTCGACGCCAACGCCACCGCGCTGGGCCGCCGTTTCGACAGGGGCCGGGCGGGCATGAACACCGCCTCCACCGACATGGGCAACGTCTCGCAGGTCGTCCGCGCGATCCATCCCTACATCGGCATCGACACCGAGGCCGTCAACCATCAGGCGGCCTTCGCCGACGCCGCCGTCACCGACGCCGCCGACCGTGCGGTGCTCGACGGCGCGGTGCTGCTCGCCCAGACCGCCTACGACTTCGCCACGGAGGAATCGTGACCTCTCCCGACTCCGGTCCCGACTGGGCCGCGCTCGCCGAGGCGTTCACCCCGCGTCGCCGCATCTTCGTCGACGGCGACTGGCGCGACGCCGTCTCGGGTGAGACCTTCGCGACCGTGAGCCCGCGCGACGGCCGGGTGCTGGCCGAGGTCGCCCGCGGCGCTGCGGCGGACGTCGACGCCGCCGCCGACTCGGCCCGCCGCGCCTTCGAGGACGGCCGCTGGTCGCGATCGGCGCCGGCCGAGCGCAAGCGCGTCCTGCTCCGCCTCGCCGAGCTGATCGAGCGCAACGGCGCGGAGCTCGCACTGACCGATGCGCTCGACGGGGGCAAGCTCGTCGCTGAGACCAGCACCGTCGACGTCCCGGGCAGCGCCGCGATCGTCCAGTGGTACGCCGAGGCGATCGACAAGCTCTACGGCGAGGTGGCCCCTGTCGGTCCGTCGGCGCTGGCCACCGTCACCCGTGAGCCGCTCGGCGTCGTGGGCGCGGTGATCCCCTGGAACTACCCGCTGGAGATGGCGGTCTGGAAGCTCGCACCGGCGCTGGCCGCCGGCAACAGCGTCGTCCTCAAGCCGGCCGAGGAGTCGCCGCTCTCGGCGCTGCGCCTGGCCGAGCTGGCGGTCGAGGCCGGACTGCCGGACGGCGTACTGAACGTCGTGCCCGGGCTCGGGGTGGAGGCGGGGCAGGCGATCGGCCTGCACCCGGACATCGACGCGGTGGCGTTCACGGGGTCGACCGAGGTGGGCAAGCTCTTCCAGACCTACGCCGGCCGGTCGAACATGAAGCAGGTCTGGCTCGAGTGCGGTGGCAAGAGCGCCAACGTCGTCTTCGACGACGTCGAGGACCTCGACGCCGCAGCGGACCTCGCGGTCTTCGGGTTCCTGGCCTGCTCCGGCCAGGTCTGCTCGGCCAATGCGCGCCTCTTGGTGCACCGCAGCCGGCACGACGAGCTCGTCGCCTTGCTCCTCGACCGGGTGGCGGCCAAGGTCGTCGGCGATCCGCTCGCCGCGGCCTCCACGATGGGGCCGCTGGTCAGTGCCAAGCAGCTCGACCGCGTCCAGGGCTACGTCGAGAGCGGCCGGCGGGAGGCGACCCTGGCCTTCGGTGGCGCGCGGCTGCACACCGAGACCGGCGGCTCCTACCAGGAGCCCACGGTCTTCGTCGACGTCCCGCAGAGCGCCGCGGTGTGGCGCGAGGAGATCTTCGGGCCCGTCCTCGCGGTCGCCGCGTTCGACACCGAGGAGGAGGCGGTCCGGCTCGCCAACGCGAGTCCGTACGGCCTGGCCGCCTCGGTGTGGACCGACGACCTGCGACGTGCTCACCGGGTCGCCGGTCGCCTCGACGCCGGCACGGTCTCGGTCAACACCGTCGACGCGCTCGACGTCACCGTTCCCTTCGGGGGAGTCAAGCAGTCCGGCTACGGGCGCGATCTGTCCCTGCACGCCCTCGACAAGTTCACCAGTCTCAAGACCACCTGGATCCAGCTATGAGCGACTACGACATCCTGTTCGAGCCCGTGACGATCGGTCCCGTCACCGCGAAGAACCGCTTCTACCAGGTTCCGCACTGCAACGGCATGGGCTATCGCGACCCCAGCGCCCAGGCCTCGATGCGCAAGATCAAGGCCGAGGGCGGCTGGGCGGTGGTCTGCACCGAGCAGGTCGAGATCCACGCCACCTCGGACATCGCCCCGTTCATCGAGCTGCGCATCTGGGACGACCAGGACATCCCCGCGCTCCAGCGGATCTGCGACGCGATCCACGAGGGAGGCGGCCTGGCCGGCATCGAGCTGGCCCACAACGGCATGAACGCTCCCAACCAGCTCAGCCGCGAGGTCCCGCTCGGCCCCTCGCACCTGCCGGTCGCGCCTGACACCATCGCTCCGGTCCAGGCCCGCGCGATGAGCAGGCAGGACATCGCGGACCTTCGCCGGTGGCACCGCAACGCCGTCCGTCGCGCGCTGGAGATCGGGTACGACGTCATCTACGTCTACGGCGCCCACGGCTACGGCGCTCCGCACCACTTCCTGTCCCAGCGCTACAACACCCGCACCGACGAGTACGGCGGCTCGCTGGAGAACCGCATGCGCCTGCTCAAGGAGCTCCTCGAGGACACCGTCGAGGAGGTGGCCGGGCGGGCTGCCGTGGCATGCCGGATCACCGTGGAGGAGGAGGTCGAGGGCGGCATCACCCGCGCCGACATCGAAGGGGTCCTGCGTGCGCTCGGGGAGCTTCCCGACCTGTGGGACTTCGCGATGGGCAGCTGGGAGGGCGACTCGATGACCTCTCGCTTCGCGCCGGAGGGTCGCCAGGAGGAGTTCGTCGTCGGGCTCAAGAAGCTCACCTCGAAACCGGTCGTCGGCGTGGGCCGCTTCACCTCACCGGACGCGATGGTGCGCCAGGTCAAGGCGGGCATCCTCGACCTCATCGGCGCAGCCCGTCCCTCGATCGCCGACCCGTTCCTGCCGAACAAGATCCGCGACGGGCGCCTCAACCTGATCCGGGAGTGCATCGGCTGCAACATCTGCGTCACCGGCGACCAGACCATGTCCCCGATCCGCTGCACCCAGAACCCGAGCATGGGCGAGGAGTGGCGGCGCGGATGGCACCCGGAGTTCATCCGCCGCAAGGAGACCGACCAGCGGATCCTGATCGTCGGCGCCGGCCCGGCCGGACTCGAGGCCGCTCGCGCGCTCGGGGTGCGCGGGTACGACGTCGCCGTGATGGAGGCCTCCCGCGAGCTCGGCGGCCGGGTCAGCGCCGAGTCGCGGCTGCCCGGGCTCGGCGCGTGGGGGCGGGTCCGCGACTACCGGGAGGCGGCTCTGAAGGAGCTGCCGCACGTCGAGATCTTCCGGGAGAGCCCGGTGGCCGCCGCGGACGTCGTCGAGTTCGAGTTCGAGCACGTCATCGTGGCCACCGGTGCGGACTGGCGCCGCGACGGTGTCGGACGGTGGCACACCCATGCCCTGCCGATCGCCGAGGGAGCCGAGGTGCTCAGCCCGACCGATCTGTTCGCCGGGCGGCTGCCCGAGGGCAGGCGGGTGGTCGTGTACGACGACGACCACTACTACATGGGTGGGGCGGTCGCGGAGCTGCTCCGCGGCACGGGCTACGAGGTGTCGATCGTGACGCCGGCCGCTCAGGTCTCGCAGTGGACGGTGAACACCTTCGAGGTGACCAAGATCCAGCGCCGGCTGATCGAGAAGGGCATCCACCGGGTCCCCGACCACTACCTGGCCTCGGTCGCCCGGGGCGGCGTCACCATCGCGGACGTCTACACGAGGACGCCGCGCGAGCTGGAGTGCGATGCGGTGGTGATGGTGACCGCTCGGCTCCCGCGCGACGAGCTCTACCTCGAGCTCGAGAGCCGCCGGCTCGCGGGTGAGGTGGCCTCCGTGCGCGGCGTCGGCGATGCTTGGGCGCCCGGCACGATCGCTGCAGCGGTCTGGTCGGGTCGTCGCGCCGCCGAGGAGTTCGAGGCGGCCCTGCCCTCCAACGACGAAGTCCCGTTCCGCCGCGAGGTCACCCAGCTCGCGGACCTCCCCCTCACCCCGACGGCAGGCGCCCGATGAGCAAGCAGACCACCGACGCGAACATCGGCCTGACCAAGAGTCTGGGCCGTCTCGACCTGATCTTCTTCACGATCGCCGCCACGCTGTCCATCGACACGATCGGTGCGATCGCGGCGGGCGGGGGCGGCCAGTCCCTGATCTGGGGTGTGGTCGTCGCCGTCACCTTCCTGGTGCCGTACGCGTTCATCACCGCCGAGCTGGGCAGCGCCTTCCCGCAGGAGGGCGGGCCGTACTTCTGGGTGAAGTTCGCCTTCGGCCGGTTCGCCGCGGCGATCGCGACGATGCTGTGGTGGGTCACCAACCCGGTGTGGCTCGGCGGCTCGCTCGCCTTCCTGGCCGCGACGACCTGGGAGACCTACATCCATCCGATGGGGGCGGGCTCGTTCGGCGACTACGCGTTCAAGCTGATCTTCATCTGGCTCGGCATCCTGGCCGCGGTCGTCAGCATCCGGTTGGGCAAGTACTTCCTCAACGTCGGCACCGTGATCAAGCTCGGTCTGGTCGGGTTCTTCCTGCTCAGCGTGGTCATCTACGCCGCCACGCACGGTCTGCACGGCGCCGCGGCGGGTGACTACAAGCCCACCCTGGCCAGCTTCCTCGCAGTCACGCCGCTGATGCTGTTCGCCTTCTCCGGGTACGAGGCGGAGAACGGGGCCGCCGAGGAGATGCGCGACCCGCAGAAGGACGTCCCGGTCTCGGTGGCCGTCTCCGGCTCCATCTCGACGCTGGCCTACCTCGTCCCGGTCGTCGCCCTGATCATGGTGGTCCCGGTCGACAGCGTCACCGGCGCGGGCGGCTTCATGTCGGCGATCCAGACGGTCTTCTCCGTGTACGGCGGGGCGCAGCACACGATGCTCGACATCATCGCCGTGCTGTTCATCTTCACGCTGCTGCACCAGGGCGCGGCGTGGATGATCGGCTCGGACCGGGTCCAGGCGATGGCGGGGGCCGACGGCTCCTTCCCGAGGTACTTCGGCACGTTCCACCCGAAGCTGGAGACGCCGGTCCGGGTCAACCTGCTGTCGGGCGTGATCGCCAGCGTCTTCTGCGTCCTCGCCACCCGGCTGATCTCCGGCACCACCGGCGCGATCTTCGCCGTCGTCCTCACGATCGCCATCACGACCCTGCTGCTGAGCTACCTGATCATCCTGCCGGCGGTCTGGCGGCTGCGCCGTACGCATCCCGACGTGGTGCGACCGTTCCGGATCCCGGGCGCCCGAGCGGGCCTGTACCTCAGCGTCGGCCTCGCCTTCGTCTGGGTCGCCTTCGGATCGTTCGTCGCCGTCTTCCCGGGCGTGCTGGAGCACCTCCTCGGGGTCGACTACGACTTCGAGGACACCTGGAGCGTCTCGCGGCTGACCTTCGAGACGTTCACGATCGGCACCCTGGTCGTCGTGATCGGCATCGCCGTCCTCGGCTACGCCTGGCGCTCACTTCGCGGCGACTCCTCGCAGGCCCCCGCCGACGCCATGACATCGGAGCGCTGACGTTCCCCGACGACGGCCCGGCACTGCTCGACGAAGGCGGTGGCGCGGCGGCTCAGAGCGGCGATCGGCGCAGGACTCGCCAGGACGATGTCGAGGCTGCCGGCCTGGTCGTGATCGAGCTCGATCACGACCAGCCGACCGCCGTCGTAGGTGAGGTCGTGGACCGGACGCTGGTTCAGCAGCGTGAAGCCGTGGCCACGGGCGACCATGGCCCGCACCGCCTCGAAGTTGGTGAAGCGATGCCGGATCACCGGCGCGATCTCGAGCCGGGTGAAGGTCTGGGTGAAGTAGTCGCGACTGTGCGGCAGGTCGAGGAGCACCATCGGCTCCTCGGCCAGCTCGCGGACGTCGACCCGGCTCCGGTCGGCGAGCCGGTGCTCGGGCCCGACGGCGACGTAGATGGACGCCTGACGCAGGTGCTCGCGGTGGATGGCGACGCTCATGCCGAGGTCGTAGGTGAGCGCCACCTCGATGGCGTGGTCCCCGAGGGCCTGCTCGAGATCGCCGGCGCTGACCTCGACGAACTCCAGGTCGAGACCGGGGTGGGCCTGCGCGAGCCGCTGGGCGATCTCGGGGGCGTAGAAGGGTGCGAGGGTCGGGAACACACCGACCCGCAGCCGCCCGGTCAGGCTACGGGTGTCGACGGCGGCGATGGCGTCGGCGACGTCCGCCAGGACCCGCCGAGCGCGGACGAGGAAGATCTCCCCGGCTGCGGTCAGCACCAATCCCTTGGCCCGACGGCGGACGAACAGGGGCGCACCGAGCCGCCGCTCGAGGTTCGCGATCGAGGTGGAGACCGCCGACTGGGCGATGTGGAGGGAGGCGGCGGCCTCGGTCATGCTCGACAGCTCGGCGCAGCGCGCGAAGTAGACGAGCTGGTTGAGGGAGATGTCTCTCAGATCCGCCATGGGTCCATCAGATTCTGTCGGCCGGCTCAATAGATCACTCGGATGTTACGCACGGATGACATCTGCTGAATAGATGCCATCTCTTTCGAATCGACCAAGGTGAGGCGAGAGCAATGACCCAGACCGCGTTCTTCCACGACGAGCGGTGCCTGTGGCACAGCACGGGAGAGGCCGTGCTGTTCCTGCCGGTCGGGGGGTGGCTGCAGCCGCTCGCGGCCGGGGGCCATGCGGAGTCACCGGAGTCGAAGCGCCGGTTCAAGGCGCTGGTCGACGTGTCGGGTCTCGCCGAGCAGCTCGTCGTCACGTCGGCGGCGCCGGTGAGCGAGGAGGACCTGCTGCGCGTGCACCCGCCCGAGTACCTCGCGCGGTTCCAGGAGCTCAGCGCAGGCTCCGGCGGCGAGATCGGCGAGGAGGCCGTCTTCTCCCACGGCGGCTTCGAGATCGCCGCCCTCTCGGCGGGTCTGGCCAAGCGCGCCGTCCTCGACGTGCTCGACGGCCGCTTCCGCAACGCGTACGCGCTGTCGAGGCCCCCGGGTCACCACTGCCTGCCCGACCGAGGCATGGGCTTCTGCCTGCTCGCCAACATCGCCATCGCGATCGAGGCGGCCAAGGCGGAGCGCGGCCTGGGTCGGGTCGCCGTGGTCGACTGGGACGTCCACCACGGCAACGGGACCCAGGCGATCTACTACGAGCGCGACGATGTGCTGACCATCTCGCTCCACCAGGAGAACTGCTTCCCGGTCGACAGCGGGTCCTTCGACGAGCACGGGGCCGGTGCCGGCGCCGGGCACAACATCAACATCCCGATGCCGCCGGGATCCGGCCATGAGGCCTACCTCCACGCTCTGCGCCGGATCGTGCTGCCGGCACTGCGGGACTACCGGCCCGAGCTGATCGTCATCGCCAGCGGACTCGACGCCAACGTCGTGGACCCGCTGGCCCGGCAGATGGCCCACGCGGGCACCTTCCGCGAGATGACCGAGCTCATGGTGGACGTGGCCGACGAGCTCTGCGACGGGCGTCTGGTGGCGGTCCACGAGGGCGGGTACGCCGAGTCGGCGGTGCCGTTCTGCGGGCTTGCGATCCTCGAGGCGCTCTCGGGGATCCGCACCGAGGTGGTGGACCCGTTCGAGGAGACCTTCGTGGCCCAGCAACCGACCGCTCGGGTGGTCGACTTCCAGCGCACCCTCATCGACGAGATGGCCGATGCCCTCGCTCAGCGCAGGGCGTCGAGATAGCCCACCATCCGGTTGAGGAGATCGGCGGCCCGGGCGAGGTCGGGTGAGGCGGCCGCCGGCTGCTCGTCGAGGATCTCGAGGCCCTGGGGGCGCCAGCCCGGGCGGTAGGCGTCGGCCAGGCTCGCCGCGACCCGGCTGGCGGTACGCACCACGGCAGGGTCCACCGTCCACACCGCGTCGAACCGCCGTCGCCCGTCCGGCTCGGAGGGCTGGCCCGGCCGCTCGACAGCCACCAGGCAGGCGGGGAGGTCTCGGGCGTCGCAGACCAGCGCCCACTCGCGGCTGAGCGGCGCCTGCGGGGGCACCGCCACCTCGATGGGACGGCCAGGATGAGCCTGCGCAGGCGCCGGGAGGTCGGCGAAGACGACGGCAGCGGCGGCAGTACGCGCCAGCTCGTCCCACCGGCGCCGCGAGGCGCGCAGGAACCGCAGCTGCTGGAAGCTCCCGAAGAGCACCGGGCGGGCGGCGCGGGCGCAGCACTCGTCCTCGATCGCGCGGCTGAGCGCGACCAGGCTCTCCTTGGCGAGCGCCTGCGGCACCAGCGCAGGGTGCGCGCGGCGGAGCTCGGCGTACACCGAGCGCGGCTCGGTCGCCACCTCGCGTACCCGTCGCACGGCCGCCTCCAGCGCGAGCCCGGAGTCCCGGTGACGCAGCACCTCCTGCACCGCGGCCACGTCGGCCTCGTCGTAGCGACGATGACCGCCTGTCATCCGGCGGGGTGTGGGGAAGCCGTAGCGGGCCTCCCAGCTGCGCAGGGTGGGAGCCGCCACCCCGGTGCGGTCGGCGAGCTCGCTGATGGTCAGCGGGCGGCCCTGCGCTTCTCCCATCGCCTATCCTCCACGTAGTGCCTAGTTTTTCTTATGAGTGTCGCATAAGTTTGTTGGGACATCCGGCACGAGGAGGCACCGTGAGCACATTGTCGCCCGAGGGGGCGCTCGAGAGGCTGCTCGAGGACGGGCGCGAGCGCGCCGCCCGGACCGACGCCGCCCAGGTGCGCCTCTGGGAGGCGTTGACCGAGGCGACCCGTGGGGGCAAGCGGTTCCGGCCCGCCCTGGTGATGGCCGCACACCGCGCGTTCACCACGCAGACCGCTGCGTCCAGCCAGGAGTCGGCAGCAACGGTCGCGGCGGCGGTCGAGCTGCTCCACACCGCGTTCGTGGTCCATGACGACGTCATCGACGGCGACGACGTCCGCCGGGGCCGGCTCAACGTGAGCGGCACCTACCACGCCGCGGCCCGGGCGGCCGGAGCGTCGGCCGCCGAGGCGCGCGAGCTGGGCCGGGCGGCAGGCATCCTCGCCGGCGACCTCGCGCTCACGACGGCGGTCCGGGCGATCGCCGGCTGCGGCGCCGGCTCCGAGGTGGTGGACCGTCTGCTGGACCTCGTCGACGCAGCCCTGCACGCGACCGCCTGCGGTGAGCTCGCCGACGTGAGGCACTCCCTGCACCTCGAGGCGACGACACTCGCCGACAGCCTGCGGATGGAGGAGCAGAAGACGAGCGTCTACTCCTTCGCGCTGCCCCTCCAGGCCGGCGCCCTGCTGGCGGGCGCCGACACCGCGACCATCACCCAGCTCGGGGAGGCCGGACGGCGGATGGGTGTCGCCTTCCAGCTGCTCGACGACCTTCTCGGCGTCTTCGGGGATCCGACGAGGACCGGCAAGAGCGCGACCAGCGACCTGCGGGCCGGCAAGCAGACACCGCTGCTCGTGCACGCCGCCACCACCTCGGCGTGGCCACGCCTGCGCGAGTTGGTCGGCCGTGAGCTCACCGAGGCCGAGCTGGCCGAGGCGCAGCACCTCCTCGATGCGGCCGGCTCGCGCGGCTTCGTCGAGGAGCTGGTGGAGACCGAGATGGCCCGTGCCCGGCGGATCCTGGAGGAGCTCGGCGTCGCCGAGGGCCTGCTCGACGCGGTGGCGGCGGCCCTGCCCGCCGCTACCACCACGAAGGAGGCGGCGTGAGCGCGTTCCTCATCAGCCGGGTCGGCCGGCCCGGCCGGCACCCGGCCAGCATGCTGTACGACGACGTGTCGGAGTCCAGCGCGGCCGTCGTGATCAGGCGCTACTCCAGCTCCTTCGGGCTCGCCTCCCGCCTGCTGGACCGACCCGTACGCACCCGGGTGCGCAACATCTACGCGCTGGTGCGTGTCGCCGACGAGATCGTCGACAACCCGGACCGGACGCTCGGCCGCGACTCCCGGGACCGGATGCTCACCGGGCTGCAGCAGGACGCACTCCAGGCGCTGCAGACCGGGTACAGCGCGAACCTCGTGGTGCACGCCTTCGCCCGCACGGCCGTCGCCTGCGGCATCGGAGCCGACCTCGTCGACCCGTTCTTCGCCTCGATGCGCATGGACCTCGACACCCGGACCCACACCCCCGACAGCTTCGCCCGCTACGTGTACGGCTCCGCGGAGGTCGTCGGTCTGATGTGTCTGCACGCGTTCCTCCTCGAGCGTCCGGCCGGCGAGCGGGCCAGCGCCTACGACCGGCTGGCGCCCGGAGCCCGACGGCTCGGGGCCGCCTTCCAGAAGCTCAACTTCCTGCGTGATCTCGCCGAGGACCACGACGACCTCAGCCGTTGCTACTTCCCCGGCCTCGAGGTGGAGCGCTTCGACGACGCGGCTCGTGACCGGATCCTCGACGACATCGACAGCGACCTGGCCGCCGCCGCCGGGGTCATCCGCGACCTGCCCGCGAGCAGCCGGCGCGCGGTCAGGGCCGCCCACGCCACGTTCGACGAGCTCGCCAGGCGCCTGCGCGCGACGCCGGCGACCCAGATCCGCCGCCAGCGGGTGCGGGTGCCCAGCCCGGTCAAGCTGCGCATCGCCGCACGCGCCGCCGCGTACGGAGGAGACCGGTGAGCTCCTTCCTGCGCGAGCGTCCTGTGCCCTCCGCCGCCAGCGGCCCGGACGGGACCCGGGTGGTGGTCATCGGCGGCGGGATCGCCGGTCTGGCCACCGCCGCACTGCTGGCATCGCGCGGTCACGATGTCGACCTCCTGGAGAAGAACGACGAGCTCGGCGGCCGGGTCGGGAGCATCGAGCAGGACGGCTTCCGCTTCGACACCGGCGCCTCGTGGTACCTGATGCCCGAGGTCTTCGAGCACTTCTTCTCCCTGCTGGGCACGACTGCCGACGCCGAGCTCGACCTGGTCGCCCTCGACCCCAGCTACCGCGTGTTCTTCGAGGGCGAGACCGAGCCGGTCGACCTCCGGCCCGACCGCGCGCACAACCGCGCGGTCTTCGAGGCGATCGAGCCGGGCGCCGGCCGTCGGTTCGACGCCTACCTGCGCTCGGCGGACGAGACGTACGACGTGGCCCTGCGCCGCTTCCTCTACAGCAACTTCGACTCCCCGGGCAGCCTGCTCAACGCGGAGGTGCTGCGCCGCAGCCCCCGGCTGGGCCGGCTCCTCACCCGTTCGCTGGAACGCCACGTGGCGGGGTCGTTCTCCGACCGCCGGCTGCGGCAGGTGCTGGGCTACCCGGCCGTCTTCCTCGGCTCCTCCCCGGGACGCAGCCCGAGCATGTACCACCTGATGAGCCGCCTCGACCTCGGAGACCGGGTGCTCTACCCCCAGGGCGGCTTCACCCGGCTCATCGAGGCGATCGCGCGCCTGGCCGAACGTCATGGTGCGCGGCTGCACACCGGCGCCGAGGTCACTCGGGTGCTCACCGAGCGTGCCGGTGCCGGTCGCCGAGCCCGGGTCGCCGGCGTGACCGCGTCGCTCGGCGGCGAGCGCCGTACCTTCGCCGCCGACGTGGTCGTCGGAGCCGCCGACCTCCACCACGTCGAGACCGCCCTGCTGCCTGCGGACCTGCAGAGCCACCCGGAGAAGGCCTGGCACGCCCGCACCCCCGGCCCGGGGGCGGTGCTGGCGATGCTCGGCGTGGAGGGCCGGGTGCGGCAGCTGCCGCACCATTCCCTCTTCTTCACCGCCGACTGGGACCAGAACTTCGGCGACATCTTCGGCCGCCGGCCGCGGGTCCCGGAGCCGGCGTCGGTCTACGTGTGCAAGCCCTCGGAGACCGACCCGAGCGTCGCCCCGCCCGGACACGAGAACCTCTTCGTGCTCGTGCCGGTCCCCGCCGACGTCTCCATCGGGGCGGGCGGCCCCGGCGGCACCGGCGACCCGCTCGTCGAGCGGACGGCCGACGCGGCACTCGACCAGGTCGCCGCCTGGGCAGGCATCCCGGACCTGCGCGACCGCGTCCGGGTGCGCCACACCCTCGGCCCCGCGGACTTCGCCGAGCGCTACCACGCGTGGCGCGGCGGCGCGCTCGGCCTCGAGCACACCCTGCGCCAGAGCGCCTTCCTGCGGCCCGGGAACGTCTCCGCCAAGGTCGACGGTCTGCTGTACGCCGGGGCGAGCACCGTGCCAGGGGTCGGGCTGCCGATGTGCCTGATCAGCGCCGAGCTCGTGCTCAAGCGGCTCAGCGGCGACCGCTCGGCGCTGCCGGTGGCCCGATGAGCCTGCGGCACTGGTCCTACGTCGCGATGCTCGTGTTCTGCCTCGCCGGCACGCTGCCGCTCGTCGGGCTCTTCCGGCTGCGCGTGCTGCGCCAGCCGGTCCGCCTCGCGACGACCGTCCTGGTGGCGGGGGTGCCGTTCCTGGTGTGGGACCTGTGGGCCACCCACGCCGGGCAGTGGCGGTTCGACCACGCGCAGACGCTTCCGTGGCGGCTCGGCGGCCTCCCCCTCGAGGAGATCGCCTTCTTCGTGGTCATCCCCCTCGTCTCGGTCCTGACCTACGAGTCCGTACGGGTGGTCCGTGCTCGGGTCGACCGCGGGACAGGCCGCGGGACTGGCCGACGCAACGGGGCGGACCGATGAGCTACACCGCGATCGCCGTGGCGGCGGTCGCGCTGGCGCTGGTCGTGGACCGGTGGGTGGCCCGCACGCGACTGACCAGCACGAGGACCTGGTGGACGGCGTACGCCATCATCGCCTTCTTCCAGCTCCTCACCAACGGGTGGCTGACCGGGCGCGGCATCGTGCGCTACGACCCCGCCGCGATCGTCGGCGACGCCGACATCCGCTTCGTCGGTCACGGGCGCCTGGTCTACGCACCGGTCGAGGACCTCGCGTTCGGCTTCGCGCTGGTGCTCACCACCTGCGTGGCCTGGACCTGGCTGGGACGGCGGGAGGCCCGGTGAAGCTGTTGGCAGGGCCCACCGACATCGGCGTTCCGGGCCCCACCCCGCTCGACATGGCCCGGGCCTTCCGCTCGGTGCGCGCCGACCCGCTGTCCTTCCTGGACTCCGCCACGCGCCGGTGGGGCGACACGGTGGCCTTCCCCGTGCCCGGCCCACCGGCCCTGCTGCTCAACGATTCCGCCGACGTCCGCCACGTGCTGCAGACCGCCGCCCGCACGTGGGGCAAGCAGACGGTCCAGTACGCCGCACTGGCCCGCGTCACCGGCCCCGGGCTGCTGGCCTCGGCCGAGCCGAGCTGGCTCGAGCACCGGCGTCTCGCGACGCCGGCCTTCCACCATCAGCGCCTCACCGCTGTCTCGGGCGAGGTGGAGGCGGCGGCCGACGCCGTCCTGGCCGAGCACCTCGGCGAGTCGTTCGCCGGTGGCATCGTCGACGTGGCCGCGCTGACCCACCGCATCGGGCTGGCTGCGGTCGGCCGCGCGCTCTTCTCGGCCGATCTCTCGGGTCACGCCCGACGGCTGCTGGACGCCACCAGCGACGCCGCCACCCTGGTGGTCCGGCTGGGCCGCTCGGTCCTCCCGACGGCGTGGTGGGCGCCGACCCCGACCAACGTGCGCCTGGCCGTGACCCGGCGGCGCCTGGACGCGATCTCGGCCGACCTGATCGCCCAGCGGCGGCGCCGCGGCACAGCTGACGGCGCCCACGGCGACGACCTGCTCGGCCTGCTGCTCGACAGCGGGCTACCCGACGAGGCGATCCGCAACGAGCTGGTGACGATGGTCATCGCCGGCCACGAGACCGTGGCGGCCGCCCTCGCCTGGACGTTGATGCTGCTGGCCGAGGACCGACCGGCCCAGGAGCGGCTGCGGGCCGAGGTGGCCGGCCACGACGGCCCGATCGGACTGCTGGGCCACCGCGAGCGGCTGCCGTGGACACGCGCTGTCGTCGACGAGGCGCTGCGCCTCTTCCCGCCGGCGTGGGCCATCTCGCGCCGCAGCACCGCACCCGACGTCCTGGGCGGGCGCGAGGTCCCCGCCGGCACGCTGGCGATCGTGAGCCCGTGGCTGGTCCACCGTCGCGCCGACGCGTGGTCCGACCCGCTCGCGTTCCGCCCCGAGCGGTTCCTCGGCACCACCCGGGCCGCCCCGGCCTACCTCCCCTTCGGCCAGGGACCACGGCTGTGCATCGGCCGGGAGTTCGCGCTGGGCGAGATGGTCATCGTGCTGACCCGTCTGCTGAGCACCCACCGGCTCGACGTACCGCGGGGCTGGGCACGACCGGCGCCGCGTGCCCAGGTCGCGGTGCACCCGGCGGGCGGGATGCCTCTGCTCCTGCGGCCGCTCGCGCGGAGCGTCCGATGCCCCCGCCCGTGACCGCCGCGCTGGTGGTGCTCGGGCTCGCGGCCGGTGTCTGGCTGGCGCGCGACCTGCGAGCGCTGCCGCGTGACCGCGCCGACCGCGTCGACCGCGTCGACCGCGCGGCTCACCCCGACGTCCGGCCGGTCTCGGTCATCATCCCGGCCCGGGACGAGGAGGCCTCGCTGCCCGCCGTGCTCCGTGCGGTCGGCGCGCTGAGACCGGCTCCGGGCGAGGTGGTGGTCGTCGACGACGGCTCGCGCGACCGGACCGCCGAGGTCGCCCGGGCCGGCGGGGCGCGCGTGGTGGCGCCGGGCGAGCCGCCGCCGGGCTGGACCGGCAAGGCGTGGGCCTGCCACGTCGGCGCCGCCCAGGCCTGCGGTGAGCTGCTCCTCTTCCTCGACGCCGACACCGTGCTCGCGCCGGACGCGCTGAGCGCTCTGCTCGAGGCCCGCGACCGAGCAGGAGGACTGGTCTCGGTGCAGCCCTTCCACACGGTCAGCCGGCCCTACGAGCAGCTGTCGGCGTACTTCAACGCCGTCAGCGTGCTGGCCAGCGGCTCGTTCCGGCGCCGTCCCACGGGCCGGGCGATGGCGTTCGGGCCGTGCCTGCTCACCTCGCGCGCCGACTACGAGCGCGCGGGCGGCCATGCCGCCGTGCGGGGCGAGGTCCTCGACGATGCCCGGCTCGCCCGGGCCTACCAGCAGGCCGGACTGCCGGTGTGGTGCGCGACAGGGGCGCGGGCGGTGACGATGCGCAGCTATCCCGGCGGCCTGCGGGAGCTGATCGGCGGCTGGACGAAGAACGTCGCCTCCGGCGCCGCCGACGCACCACCGGGCCCGGCCGTCGCGACGGTGGCCTGGATCGGCGTCCACCACGCTGTCGCCGTGGGTGCGGCGACGGCGCTGGTCGACCACGACGGGTGGGAGCCGTGGGCGCTGGCCTGGGTGCTGGTCGCCGGACAGCTCGGCTGGCTCCTGCGCCGACTCGGCTCGTTCCGGTGGTGGACGTGGGTGCTCTTCCCCCTGCCGCTCGCCTTCTTCGACCTGGTCTTCGTGCGCTCGCTGGTGAGCACCGCCCTGCGCCGCTCCGTCCGTTGGCGGGGCCGGGCGGTGCGGGTCGGGGGCGCCTGATGCTCCGGCTGCTCATGCCCGAGGCCGTCACCGTCGCCGTCGACGTGCTCGCGTGGGGCGCGTTCCACAGCCTGACCGGCCTGGCCGCCCACCGGCTCGGCGCGGCCCGGCTCGCCCACGACGGCCAGCTGTTGCGGATCCGGCGCTTCGAGGAGGGCGGCGGCTGGTATCGCCGACGGCTGCACATCCATCGCTGGAAGGACCGGCTGCCCGAGGCGGGCGGCCTGTTCGGCGGGGTGAGCAAGCGCCACCTGCCGACGTACGACGTGGAGGGCCTCGCCCTGTTCGCGCGCGAGACGCGCCGTGCCGAGCTGGCGCACCTGTGGGCGATGGCCTGCGGGCCCCTCTTCGTGCTCTGGAACCCCCCGCTCGCCTCCGCCCTGCTCATCGCCTACGGCGTGCTGGTCAACCTGCCCTTCATCGTCATCCAGCGCTACAACCGCGCCCGGATCCAGGCGCTCGCGACTCGGGTGGTGCGATGACCGGTCGCGACTCGAGGCACGGACCGGTCGCCCAACTGCTGATCGCGTGGTCGCCGCTGAGCGCGATCCTCGTGCTCTACGCCGTCGCCCAGTGGATCAGCGCGCCGTTGGCCGGGCGCACGCACGCCGGCGGTGCCAACCGCCTCGGCTTCGCGCTGCACACGTCCGGTCCTCGGCGGATCGACGAGGCGGTGTTCGGCGTGCTCCCCTCGGCCTGGCTGCAGCGGCACCTCGTCGACGGCTCCACGCACTGGTACGACGCCGTCGCCGCCCTCGTCTACGCGACCCACTTCGTCTCCATCCCGCTGGTCACCGCGTTCGTGTGGTTCCGGGCGCGCGATCGGTTCGCCGCCTGGCTGGTGTCGGTGCTGGGCCTCACCCTGATCGGGGTCACCGGCTACGTCGTCTACCCGGCCGCCCCGCCCTGGCTGGGCTCCCCGCACGTGGAGCGGATCTCCCGGCTCGGTTGGCACTACCTCCAGCTGGACCCGATCGCCCGGGTGAGCGCCATCGGCCAGGGCGACAGCAATCCGGTGGCGGCCATGCCGTCCCTGCACGCCGGCGCGGCGCTGCTCGTCTCCGGCTTCCTGTGGCCGCTGGCGCACCGCTGGTGGCGTCCCGTCCTCGCGCTCTACGTCGTTCTGATGGCGCTGACCCTGGTCTACACGGGCGAGCACTACGCCGTGGACGTCGTGGCAGGCTGGGCGACGGCAGCCGCCGGGCTCGCCGCCGGGGCGAGCGTCGGGCGCCTGCGTCATCGCAGGCCACCACCTGCCGCCGCGCGCCACGACGAGTCCCGGCCTCCCCCCGGCGCCCGATCCGAGGAGTCGCGGGCCTGACCCCCACCGGGCCGCGGCGCGTGGGGGGACGGTCTACCCAAGATGGGGTGTCCCGCGCGGTGTCCCGGGCCTCCGGAGCCGGCGGATCGCACACTCCGAAGCAGGTACGGGTGCTGGGGGGACGCGATGCGATCGATCGTCATCACCGCTGTGACACTGCTGGCGACGCTGCCGGCGACGGTGCTGGGAACGGTCCTGGTCGCCGCATCGGATGCCGTACCGGCAGCGGCCGCCGGCACGAGCGGACCCGCTGTCACCGCCGGCGCCTCGGCAGGCTCGGCGGACGGGGCGCAGGCAGTGGACGAGCCGGTGATCCGGACGGTGACGTTCCTCGGAACGACCCACCGGACCCGCGGCGGCCGACGCTGCGTGCTGAGCGTGAGCGGCTACGTCGCCGGCGAGCACGGCCACCGGATGCGGGTCCGGCTCGGTTGGTCGGGTGACCGGACCGTCGGCGCGGCGTGGACCCACGGGAACCGCTTCGCCGTCGTCGCGACCACGCCCTGCCGTCCCGGTCTGCTCGTGCCGCGCGTCCGCGGCCGTGGCAGTGGGGTGGCCGTCGGGGTCAGCCCCTCGTCCCGAGGCCGTGCGTGGACCTCCGCGCTCGGCCCGACCGTCACGCTGAGCACCGCCGTCCCCGGTCCCGAGGGCCCGTACGCCGCCGGCACCGCCCCGGCGAGCTGCCCGAACACCCGCTACGCCCCCGGCCAGCGCTTCCTGATCCTCGACGGACGCACCGGCGTGACGCTGGCGCGCGGCGCCCTCGGCCGGTGCACGATGGCACCGGTCCCGCCGACCTGCCGGCCCGCACCCGCCTGTGCGGCACCGACGGTCCGCCCCAGCTACGCCGTCGTACCGGACCGGCCCCTTCCGCGGGCTGCCGCGTCGTACGTCGTCAGGATCGGCTCGGCCTCGTTCCCGATCCCCCAGGCGGCCGGCGCGAGCCGATCGTGAGCGGCGCGTCTCGGGCGTGTTCAGAGCGTGTAAACAGCTCGTGAAACGGTCCGGTGGGAGCGCGATCGGCGCCTAGCCTCGGCGCGTGACCTCCTCCGCCTCCCCACCGATCCGCAGCCTCATCCGGGGTCGGTGGGTGATGGCGCCCGAGCCCATCCGGGACGGCGCGGTCCTGGTCGAGGGCGATCGCATCCTCGCCGTCGGGACCTACGCCGAGCTGGCCGCAGCCCATCCCGACGCGACAGTGCACGGGGGCAGTCACGACATCGTCTCGCCCGGGTTCGTCAACACCCACGGGCACTTCTCCGAGGGGCTCGTCACCGGCATCGCCAGCGACCTGACGCTGTGGGAGTGGATCCACGACCTGATCAACCCGCTGCGGCCGTTCTACACCCCCGACATCGCCTACGTCGGCACGGCCGTCGCGGGCATCCAGATGCTGCGCTCGGGCGTGACCACGGCCAACGACATGTTCGTCTGCGACCCCGGCACCGGTGCACCGATCACGCCGCACGTGGTCCGCGCCCTCGACGACCTGGGCCTGCGCGGCGTGGTCTCCTTCGGTGCCGGCGACCAGCGGCCCGGCGCCTGCGCGGAGGCGGAGTTCGAGGAGCACGAGGCGCTGCGGGAGGCCGCGGCCGCGTCCCGGCTCTCGACGTTCCGGGTGGGCGTGGGCGCGCTGGGGCTGCAGAGCGACGCCATGTTCGCCCGCACGATCACCTACGCCGTCGACGGCGGCCACGGGGTGCACATGCACGTCCAGGAGATCCGCGAGGAGGTCACCGCCACCCACCAGCGGACCGGCCGGACGGTGGTCGGTCACTGCGCGCACGAAGGCCTCTTCGCCGCGCCGACTCTGGCCGCGCACTGCGTCTGGATGGACCGCGACGACCGTCGGCTGATGGCCGAGCACCGGGTCGGCGTCGCCCACAACCCGGTGGCCAACGGCATCCTCGCCTCCGGCATCGCGCCTGTAGCGGAGCTGCGCGCGCTGGGCGTCGATGTCGGCATCGGTGTCGACGGGGCGGCCTCCAACGACAGCCAGGACTACCTGCAGGCGATCAAGACGGCTGCGCTGCTGGCGCGACTGCGCGACCTGCAGGCCACCGCGATGCACGCCCGCGAGGCGTTCGAGATGGCCACCATCGGCGGCGCGCGAGCGTTGCGGATGGAGGAGAGCATCGGCTCGCTCGAGGTGGGCAAGCTGGCCGACATCGTGGTCCTCGACGGCGACGGGCCGACGCTGGCCAACGTGCACGACCCCTATCAGGCGGTGGTCTTCGTGGCCGGCAGCCGGGAGGTCAAGGAGGTCTGGGTCGGCGGCGCGCCCAGTGTGGTCGGCGGTGAGGTCGTGACGGTCGACGTCGCCGAGATCACCCAGCGGTCGCGACCGCTCGCCGCCGAGCTGGTGACCCGGGCGGGGCTCGGACGGATGTCGGTGCTGGCGGGGTGAGCCTGGGCGCTCACGCCACCGGCGTACGCCTCAGCCGCTCGCGCAGCCGCGCCACCAGCTCCCGCTCCTCGACCAGGGTCAGCCGGTAGTCGCGCACCACCACGCGGCCGCCGACGATCACGTGCCGCGGGCGGCGGCCGGGGGAGCCCCACAGCAGACCCGCGACCGGGTCGGCGATGCCGGCGTCGGCGACGCCCGAGACGTCCCAGACGCATGCGTCGCCCGCCGTACCCGCGCCGAGGTGGCCGAGGTCGGCGCGGCCGAGCCCGGCGGCCGAGCCCGACGTCGCCATCGCCAGGACGCTGCGCGCCGGCAGCTGCGGTCCCACCAGCCCGCAGACCTGCATCGCCAGCCGGGCATCCGCGAGCAGGTGCCCCGCGTCGTTGCTGCCGCCGCCGCTGGTGCCCAGCCCGACCGCGACGCCCGCCTCCAGCAGCCTGGCCACCGGTGCCACGCCCCATCCCATCGGCACGTCGCAGCCCGGAGCGTGGGTAGCACTCACCCCGGCCGCCGCGAGCCGCTCGATCTCCGCGTCGGTGACGTCGCACAGGTGCGCGATCGTCACGCCCGGCTCCAGCCAGCCCCATTCCTCCAGGAGGTCCAGTGGTCGGCGGCCGTAGCGCTCCAGGGCGATGGCGGTGTCGACCTGCTCGTTGGCCTGCGTACGCCGACGCAGCCCGTGCCTGGTTGCCACCTCCCGCAGCGCGGTGAAGGTCTCCCGGCTGTCGGAGTGCACTCCCGCCGGCCCGACCGCCACCTGCAGCATGCCGTCGGAGGTGACCCCGCCGGAGGGCCCGTCGGCGGGCACCAGGGCTGTGAGGATCGCCTCCGCCGAGGCGGCTGCCCAGGCGGGGTCGTCCCGGGCCGAGCCGCGGACGAAGACCAGCCGCTGGCCGATGCTGCGCACGGACGCGGCGGTGGCGGCGGCCAGCTCGACGGTGTCCGCCACCGGCGCCCCGTGCGGCCAGTTGAGGTGATGGTCGGCCACCGTCGTGACACCGCAGAGCAGCCCCTCGGCAGCGCCGACGGCCGCGGCGAGGGCATACATCTCCGGATCGTGGCCGGCGCGGGCGTACGCCGCCGCCATCACCGGCAGCCAGTCGCGCATCGGCACCCCGCGCGTCCCCGGCAACGTGCGGAAGGCGCTCTGCAGCAGGTGGTGGTGGGCGTTGACCAGGCCGGGGGTGATCACGCAACCGGCGACGTCGAGCGTCTCGTCGAGCGCTCCGTCCGGGCCGGCCAGCACGAGGTCGCCCGTGCGCTCGGGGCCGTGCCCGACGACGGCGACGGCGCCGGTGAGGGTGAGCGTGCCGCTCACAGGTCCAGCACCAGTCGCGGCGAGATAGCGCGCGAGACGCAGATCATCAGCGTCCGGTTGTCGGCCTGCTCCTGGGGCGTCAGCACCGAGTCGCGATGGTCGGCCTCACCCTCCAGCAGGGGCGTCTCGCAGGTGCCGCAGGTCCCCTCGCGGCACGAGGAGAGCACCAGCATCCCGGCCTCCTCGCAGACCTCCAGGATCGACCGGTCCGGCGGCACGGTGAGCAGCTGGCCGCCGACCTCGACCTCGAAGGCGACCTCCTCGTGGGCGGCCACGGCCTTCGGCACGAATCGCTCGAAGCGCACCGACCCTGCCGGCGCGTCGGCGCTCAGCTGCTCGACCGCCTCGATCAGCCGCGCCGGGCCGCAGCAGTAGATCGTCCGGCCCGCCGCACGCGCCTCGTCGAGCACCGCCGCGAGCTCCAGCCGGCGCTCGGTGGCGGGATAGGCCGCGACGCGGTCGCCGTACCGCTCCTCGAGCTCGGCCAGGTAGGCCATCGCCGTCCGCCGCCGACCGGCGTAGACCAGCGACCAGGACAGGCCCGCCTCCTCGGCGGCGGCGATCATCGACAGCAGCGGGGTGATGCCGATGCCTCCGGCCACGAACAGCGCGGGTCGATCGGCGTCGAAGACGAAGTGGTGGCGCGGCACCCTGGCCGCCACCGCCGCGCCGACGGCGAGCCCGTCGTGCACGTACGCCGACCCGCCACGGCCGGCCGGCTCGCGCAGCACCGCCACCGTCCAGGCGGCGGCGTCCCGCGCCCCGCACAGGGAGTACTGCCGCTCCGTGCCGTCGGGCAGGACCAGGTCGATGTGGGCGCCGGGCTCCCATCCGGGCAGCGCCGAGCCGTCCGTCGACACGAGCCGCAGCTCGACGACGTCGTTGGCCACGTCGCGGCGCGCCGCTACGCGCAGGGGGATCAGGTGGTCCGGATTCATGGCCGTCAACCTAGCCCTGGAACGAACGTCTCAGGACCGCTCGGCGGGTGCTCACGCGGGGGCGACGAGCGAAATTCAGACGCCGGTAACACGCGGCCCTCACCCGAAATATTGCCCGGCCCTGCTCTTTACACCGAGGAAACGAGCGTTTCGTACGTTCCTTCCATGACCTCGCTTCCGAGCTCCGTGACGCTGCTGCGGCACGCCACCCTCGTCGACGGCGGACGCCACGACGTGGTGCTCGACGAGGGTGTCGTCGTCGCCGTGACGGCCGCCGGGAGCGTGCCGGTCACCGACCCGGAGACGACCCTCGACCTGGACGGGTGGCTGCTGCTCACCGCCCCGGCCGAGCCGCACGCGCACCTGGACAAGGCGCTCAGCTTCGACCTGATCGACCCGCCGTACGGCGACCTCGGCTCGGCGATCCTCTCCTGGACGACGTACGCGGCCACGATGAGCCTCGAGTCGATCGTCGAGCGGGCGCGCACCCAGGCACTGGCCATGCTCGCCAACGGCATCACCGCCATCCGCACCCACGTCGACGTCCACCCGGGTGCACCCACCCGCGGCCTCGAGGCGCTCGGCCGGGTGCGCGAGGAGCTGGCCGGCCTGATCGACATCGAGCTGGTGGCGCTGTGCAGCACCCAGGCCGGCGACGCCGACATCGAGGCGGCCCTCGACGCCGGGGTCGACCTCGTCGGTGGTGCGCCGCACCTGGCCGAGGACCCGGTCGCGGAGGTCGAGCGGCTGGTCGGGTTCGCCGCTCGCCGCGGCCTCGGCATGGACCTGCACACCGACGAGAGCCTCGACGGCCCCGTCACCCTGGACACCTACGCGCTGGCGGTCCGCGGGCTGCGCCGGGACCGGCAGTACTCCGCCGGGCACTGCGTCCGGCTGGGCAGCATGCCGCGCGAGGAGCTTTTCCGGATCATCGGCGAGGTCCGCGCCTCGGATATCGGCGTGATAGCGAACCCGATCACGAACCTCTACCTGCAGGGCTGGGAGCACCCCACCCGTACGCCGCGGGGCCTGACGGCGCTGCGCGACCTGATCGATGCCGGCGTGCGCGTCGCGGCCGGTGCCGACAACGTGCGCGACCCGTTCAACCCGGTCGGCCGCAGCTGCGCGTTCGAGACGGCCTCGCTGCTGATCAGCGCGGGCCACCTCAGCCCGGTCGAGGCCTGGCACCTGGTCAGCGACGGCGCCCGCTCGGTGATGGGACTGCCGGCAGCGGGACCCCGCGTCGGTGCCCGGGCCGAGCTGCTGGCCGTCCGCGCCGGCAACCTGCTCGATGCGATCGCCAACGCTCCGGCGGACCGCATCGTCCTCCACGACGGCCGCGTGGTCGCCCGATCCGAGCTGCGCCGCAGCATCGCCGTACCGGCGTTCTCCGCCTGAGACCGCCCGAGACCGCCCGAGACCGCCCGAGACCGCAAGGAGCCCTCGTGACTCTCACCGCCGAGCCGACCGCACCTCCCACCGGGGTGCTGCTCGACTTCAAGAACACCGAGATGACGTTCCCCAACGGGACCGTCGCGCTGCGTGGTGTCGACCTGACCGTCCAGCGGGGCGAGTTCGTCTCCGTCGTCGGGCCCTCCGGCTGCGGCAAGTCGACCCTGCTGCGGATCGCCTCCGGCCTGGAGACCGCTTCCGACGGCGTCACCACCGTCAACACCGACCACATCGGCTACGTCTTCCAGGACGCCACCCTGCTTCCCTGGCGCAACGTCACCAAGAACGTCGAGCTGCTCGCCGAGCTGGACGGCCGCTCCTCGCGCACCACCCGGGCGGCCAAGGCCGCCAAGGCGATCGAGCTCGTCGGCCTCAGCGGCTTCGAGAAGTCGCTGCCGCGCCAGCTCTCCGGCGGCATGCGGATGCGCGTGTCGCTGGCCCGCTCCCTCACCCTCGACCCCGAGCTGTTCCTCTTCGACGAGCCGTTCGGCGCTCTGGACGAGATCACCCGCGAGCGGCTGAACGACGAGCTGCTGCGGCTCTTCGTGGCGCAGAAGTTCGCCGGGCTCTTCATCACCCACTCGGTCTCCGAGGCGGTCTACCTCTCCACGAAGGTCGTGGTGATGTCCGGCCGGCCCGGCAACGTCGTGGCCACCTTCGAGGTGCCGTTCGACATGCCCCGCGACCCCGACATCCGCTTCACCCCGGAGTTCGCCGAGCTCGTCGGCGAGGTCTCGCACGCCCTGAGGGAAGGACACCGCTGATGGCCGCCACCGAAGCCGCCACCCCGACCGCGCTGACGCCGTCGGCCACCACCCGGCGCAACGCGACCCTGCGTGGTCTCGTGCAGACGTCGTGGTGGAAGGTCATCCTCGTCTTCGGCGCGCTGATCGGCCTGTGGTACGGCGCCGCCAAGCACTACGCCGACAAGGGGCTGGGCTACCTCGTGCCCTACCCGCACGACGTCTTCCACGCGATGTTCATCGACTCCGAGACCCGGCACGACCTGCTCGTCTCGCTGTGGCGCTCCACCGAGGTGGCGCTGACCGGCCTGGCGATCGCCATCGTGATCGGGGTGGTCTGGGCGGTGCTGATGGCGCAGGCGAGGTGGGTCGAGCAGTCGCTCTACCCCTACGCCGTGGTCCTGCAGTGCATCCCGATCCTGGCCCTGGTGCCGATGATCGGCGCGCTGGCCGGCTACGAGTTCAAGTCCCGGGTGATCGTCACGGTGATGATCTCGCTGTTCCCGATGGTCTCGAACACGCTCTTCGGGCTGCAGGCCACCGACCAGGGCCAGCGCGAGCTCTTCCAGCTGCGCGGCGCCAGCGCGTGGACCCGGCTGCAGAAGCTGCAGATCCCCGCCGCGCTGCCGAACATCTTCGTCGGCCTGCGCACCGCCGCGGGGCTCTCGGTGATCGGCTCCATCGTCGGCGACCAGTTCTTCCAGCGCGGCAACGGGGGCCTCGGCGTGCTGATCCAGGTCGACGTCTCCCGCCTGCTGGGGCCGGAGACGTACGCCGCCATCCTCACCGCGTCGCTGCTCGGCGTCGTCGTGTTCCTGCTCTTCGGGCTTCTCGGGAAGCTCGCGATCGGCCGCTGGTACTCGTTCCGCTGAGCCGGCCCGACCGATCGAACCCGCGGCCGAGGTCGTCCGCACCGTCCCACCCGCACCCATCCCGCACCACCCCTAGGAAACGGAGAACCATGCGCACTCGATCGCGTATGACCGCGGCCGGAGCGATTCTCGGCGCTCTTGCACTCGCCGCCAGCGCCTGCGGCAGCAGCAACTCGTCCGACACCAGCGCAGCCGACGCGGACAGCAGCACGCCTGCCGCCGCCTCCTCGACCGCGAGTGGTCCGGCCGTCGACCTCTCGGGCGTGTGCCCCTCGACTGTCGTCGTACAGACCGACTGGAACCCCGAGGCCGACCACGGCCACCTCTACCAGATGCTCGGTCCGAACCCGACGATCAACAGCAACAAGAAGACCGTCACCGGGGATCTCTACGCCAACGGCCAGTCCACCGGCGTGAAGCTGGAGATCCGCGCCGGCGGCCCGGCGATCGGCTACTCCACCGTGAGCGCGCAGATGTACCAGGACAAGAGCATCACCCTGGGCTACGTCTCGACCGACGAGGCCGTCGAGTTCTCCGGCAAGCTGCCCACGACGGCCGTCTTCGCCGAGAACGACAAGTCGCCGATGGTCGTGATGTGGGACCCGGCGAAGTACCCCGACGTCACCGACATCAAGAGCCTCGGCACGGCCCTGCAGAAGACCGGCGGCGTGGTCCGCTACTTCAGCGGCGCGGCGTACATGGAGCACCTGATCAGCGCGGGCTACCTGTCCAAGGACGTCACCGACGGCTCCTACGACGGCACTCCGGCGAAGTTCGTCACCGACCAGGGCAAGTCCGGCCAGCAGGGCTTCGCCACCGCCGAGCCCTACATCTACCAGCACGAGATCAAGGCCTGGGACAAGCCGGTCAAGTACCAGCTGATCGCCGACACCGGGTGGAACCCCTACCCCGAGACGATGTCGGTCCGCACCGGTGACCTGACGAAGCTGACCCCGTGCCTGCAGAAGCTGGTGCCGGTCATGCAGCAGGCCGACGTCGACTACTTCAAGGACCCGACGCCGACCAACGACCTGATCGACAAGCTGGTCGAGTCCTACAACAACGGCTGGACCTACGACGCCAACGTGGGCAAGTTCGCCGCCGACCAGATGAAGACGCTCAAGATCGCCTCCGACGGCACCGACGGCTACGTCGGCGACCTGGACACCAGCCGGGTCCAGCAGTTCATCAACCTCGCGGTGCCGATCTTCGACAAGACCAAGGACGCCGGCGTGAAGTCCGGCGTCAAGCCCGAGGACCTGTTCACCAACCAGTTCCTCGACCAGAAGATCTCGCTGGGCTTCTGACCATCTCCCGGGGCCGCCGCTACCCCCCGAGCGGCGGTCCCGGGTCCTACCCGACCAGGCGAAGGACCACAGTTGAGCACCTCATCGGTTGCCCCCGAGGCCGTCTCGGCCCTGCACCAGGAGCTCGTCGAGCTCCTCGGCGAGCGCAATGTCAGCGCCGACCAGCGCATCCGCGAGCGGGCCTCGGTCGACGAGGCCACCATGTCGCCGATCATCTCCGAGCAGCTACCGCTCGGCCTCGCCGACCTCGTCGCCTGGCCCACCGACGCGGAGCAGATCGCGGCTGTCGTCTCCGCGGCCTACCGGCACGGGGTGCCGCTCACTCCCCGCGGCAAGGGCACCGGCAACTACGGCCAGGGCATCCCGATGCACGGGGGGCTGGTGCTCGACACCAGCCGGGCCCGAGCGATCGTCGAGGTGGGCGACGGCTCCATCACCACGGAGTCCGGCGCCACCATGATCGCGATGGAGCAGGCGGCGGCCGAGGCCGGGCAGCAGGTGTGGATGTACCCCTCGACCGCCCAGAGCACGATCGGCGGCTTCCTGTCCGGTGGCTCCGGCGGGACCGGGTCCATCACGCACGGCTCCAACTGGATGGGCTTCGTGACGGCGCTCGACGTCGCGCTGCCGGCCGAGGAGCCCACGCTGCTGCACGTCGAGGGGGAGGAGGCGCAGACCTTCGTCCACACCTACGGCACCGCTGGCGTGATCGCCCGCGCCACCGTCCGCCTCGAGCCGGCGCAGGACTGGCGCTCGCTGTACGCCTCGTTCCCCGACTTCGAGCCGGCCCAGGCGGTGCTGCGCTCCCTGCGCGGGCTCGATCCCGCTCCCCGGCTGGTCTCGGCCGACACCCGGGACATCACCGCGAAGCTGCCGGCCGACCCCGGCATCCCGACCGACGCCTGCAGCCTGCGCGCGATCCTCGACGCGAGCACGCTCGCTGAGGCGACGAGCCTCATCGCGGCCGGCGGTGGCACCGTCCTCGACGTCCGTGAGGGCATCCAGCAGGCGGTCAAGGTCTCGATGCTCTCCTACAACCACCCGATCTACTGGCTGAAGCGCAACACCCCCGAGGTCACCTACTTCCACGTCGAGGTCGGCGGCGAGGCGCTGATCGACCGGATCGAGGAGGTGCACGCCGTGTACCCCGGCGGGATGCTGCACCTCGAGGCGGCCCACCTGTTCCCGATCGGCATGCTGGCGGCGCCGTACACCGGTGCCGAGGACGTGTACGCCGGCTACCCGAAGCTGCAGGAGCTCGGCGTGCGGGTCCACAGCCCGCACCAGTGGTACGTCGACCACGACATCGACAAGGTCCTCGAGCTGAAGGCCAGGACCGACCCGCGGGGTCTGCTGAACCCCGGCAAGCTCGGCGCACCCGACGACGCGGTGCTCGGCAACAGCACCGCCTCCGCTCAACCGGCCAGGCAGCCGGTCGGGCAGCCGGTCGGGCAGCCGGTCGGGCAGCCGGTCGGGCAGCCGGTCGGGCACGTCAACGATCAGGCCGCGCAGGCCGCGAGCGAAGGACTGATGGCATGAGCCGCAACCTCGTCGAGCTGGCCGGACCCGACGTCGCGGCCGACTTCACCCGCGAGACGATCGTCGTGGTCGGCACCGGCGCGATCGAGCACCACGGGCCGCACCTGCCGCTGAACACCGACTACCTGCTCGCCGACACGATCGGCGGCTCCGCCGTCGACCAGGCGGCCGCCGACGGCCTCGACATCTGGCGGCTGCCCACCCTGGCGTTCACCAAGTCCGACGAGCACAGCTGGGCGCCCGGCACGGTGTGGCTGGACTGGGACACCATGTACAAGACGTGTGTGGAGATCGGGCGCGCTGTGAACACGATGGGCGCCGGCACCCTCGTCTTCGCCAACGGCCACGGCGGCAACACCGCGCTGCTGCAGGTGGTGCTGCGCGAGATCCGCAAGCTCTACGGGCTCAAGACCTTCCTGATGCCGACCCTGATCCGCACGCCGCCACCGGCCGGCGAGGGGCTGGACGAGCGCAACCTCGGCATCCACGGCGGTGCCGCGGAGACCTCGATCGTGCTGCACATGCGCCCCGAGCTGGTGGACCTGAGCCGCGCCGAACGATGGGTGCCCGAGCACCTGGCCGACTTCGAGTACATCGGCTTCAACGCCATGCCGGTCAGCTTCGGCTGGCTCTCGAACGACTTCGGCCCCGCCGGCGTGGTGGGCGACGCGACCCAGGCCACCTCGGCGTTCGGCGAGCGGCTCTACGACGCCTCGGTAGCGCAGGCGGTCGCGTCCCTGCACGAGATCGCCCGGTTCGACCACAAGCAGATCGGGTGAACCCCGACGAGACCTTCGGGTACGACGTCGACCCCGACGAGGCGGTGTCGGACCCGATCGGGCTGCTGCGCTCGTGGCTGGCGCGCTGCGACGGCAGCGTCACGCCGCTGATGACGCTCTCCACCATCGACGAGGACGGCTATCCCGACTCCCGGCACGTGCTGCTCTCCCGCTGCGACGCCGAGGGCCGGATCGCGTTCCACACCGACGCCCGCTCGCGCAAGGCGGCCCAGCTGCGCGCGATCCCGCGGGCCAGCGTCGCGGTGGTCTGGCCCGGCCTGGCACGACAGCTGGTCGTGACCGGCGACGTCGGCGAGGAGGACCCCTCGGACCAGACCGACGCCTACGGACGGCGTCCGCGCTACCTGCAGCTCCTGGCCTGGCTCAACGACGAGGACACCGCCGGTGCGGTCCTCGCCCAGCGTCGCGAGGCCTGGGCCTCCTTCGACGCCGGACGCGCGCAGCTGGCGGCGCCTCCGACCTGGCTGGGCCGGCTCCTCACGCCGCGCCGGATCGTGTTCTGGCGCGGCGAGGCCGACGCTCCGTCCAACCGGGTGCTGTGCACCCGCACCGACGCCGGGTGGAGCGTCGTACGCCGTCCTGGCTGACGCCCCGCCTCACTCCCCGCGCCGGGTGGCCATCAGCCGCCACACCCGGTCCCTGCTCATCGGCAGCTCGTGGGGGCGTACGCCGATGGCGTCGCGGATCGCGTTGGCGACGGCCGGCGCCACCGGGTTGTACGGCGCCTCGCTCATCGACTTGGCGCCCCGTGGGCCGAGCTCGTCGTAGGTGTCGGCGAAGAGCACCTCGGTGTGCGGGATGTCGCCGATCTGCGGCAGCCGGTAGTTGCGCAGCGTGCGGGTGACCACGTGTCCCTGCTCGATCCGGATCTCCTCGTAGAGCGCGCTGCCGAAGCCCTGGGCCACCCCGCCCTCGACCTGCCCGCGGAGCTGCTCGGGGTTGATCACGACCCCGGCGTCGACCGCCTGGACCGAGGCCAGCACCCGGACCCGGCCGGTGCCCGGCTCCACCGCCACCCGCACGCCGTGGACGTTGAACGCCACCGATCGGGGGCTGCCGTGGTGCTCCCCGGTGGCGGTGACCGGCAGCGCCGCGCCCGCGGCCAGGAGCTCGCGCACCCGGACGGCAGCGCGCTGCACCGCCATCCCCGCGACGACCGACCCGGCCGAGCCGAAGGCGCCGGTGTCGTAGCCGGCCGCGTCGGTGTCCGAGGTGACGAGACGCACCCGGTCCGGCTCGACGCCGAGCTCCTCGGCGGCGATCTGCACGTGCACGGTGGCGGTGCCGTTGCCGAACTCGGCGGTCCCCGCGCGCACGGTGACGCAGCCGTCGATCTCCGCCGTCACGCTCGCGTCGGCATGGTGGCCGCGCGGCGGGATGGTGGCGATCATCGCCGCGGCGATCCCCTCGCCGACCAGCCAGCCGGCGGGCGCCTCCTCGCCCCCGCCCCCGGCGAGGTGGTCCTCGACCAGATCGAGGCACTGGTCCAGACCGTAGCTGCCGAAGATCAGGTCACGGTCCGCGCCACCGTTGACGACGAAGTCGTCCCCGGGCCGCACGACGTTGCGCCGGCGCAGCTCGGTCGGCGTGATGCCCACCTCGCGGGCCAGCTCGTCCAGCGCCGACTCGATGCCGAAGATGACCTGTCCCAGGCCGTAGCCGCGGAAGGCGCCGCTGGGCACGTTGTTGGTGTAGACCGCCTCCGCGTCGAGCCGCTTGTTGGCGCACCGGTAGAGGGCGATCGACTCGTGACAGCCGTGGAAGAGCACGCCGATCGCGTGGTTGCCATAGGCGCCGGTGTCGCTGAGGACGTCGACCTTCAGCGCTGTCAGCACGCCGTCGGCGTCGGCGCCGACCTCGACGGCCACCCGCATCGGGTGCCGGCAGGGCACCGCGACGAACTGCTCCTCACGGGTCAGCTCCCACTGCACCGACGCGCGCACGCCCTGCTCCGCCAGGCGCAGGACGGCGAGGGCCACGACGTCCTCGACCAGCAGCTCCTGCTTCCCGCCGAAGCCCCCGCCCACCCGGGTCGCGAAGACCCTGACGCGGTCCGCCGGCAGCTCGAGCAGCCGCGCCAGCTCGTCGCGGACCAGGAAGGGCACCTGCGTACTCGTCCGCACGACCAGCCGACCGTCGTCGTCGAGCCAGGCGCGGGCGCCGTGGGTCTCCAGGCTGGCCGGCGTGATCCGGGCGGTGCGCCAGGTGCCACCGACCACGTGGGCGGCGGCAGCCAGGCCGGCGTCGACGTCGCCGACCTCGCCGTGCGCGGCAGCGACCACGTTGCGCTCGGGCGCGGCGATCCTCGAGGAGGCCGGGTCCTTCTCGCCGTGCAGCAGCGGCGCGCCGGCCGTGCGGGCGGACTCGGGATCGAAGACGGCCGGCCACACCTCGTACTCGACCTCGACCAGGGCGGCGCCGCGCTCGGCGAGCGCGACCGAGTCGGCCACCACCACGGCGATGCGCTGGCCCTCGAACCGCACCACCTCATCGAGCATCCGGGTGTCGTCGGGGTCGTCGAGCCGGCTGTCGTGCCGGGCGGTGGAGTAGAGCGTGTCCGGTACGTCGTGGTGGGTGAGCACCAGCCGGACGCCCTCCAGTGCACGGGCGGCGGAGGCGTCGATCCGGGTGATCCGGCCGTGCGCGACGGTGCTGCGGACCACCTTGACGTGCAGCGATCCGGCGTCGGGCAGGTCGAGGTTGTAGGGCTCGCGACCCGTGACGATCAGCGGTCCCGCCGGCGCCGCCACCGCTGCCCCGAACACGCCACCGCTGCCACCGCTGCCACCGCTGCCACGGCAGACGTTGGTCCGGCCGCCGAGCGCGTCGCGGATCGAGCGGTAGCCGGTGCAGCGGCACAGGTTGCCCTTGAACGCGCTGTCCACGTCGACGTCGACGACACGGCCCTCCTCGTCGGCGAGCGCCGAGGCGGTGACGACGTACCCGGCGGTGCAGAACCCGCACTGGAAGCCCGCCGCGTCCACGAACCGCTGCTGGACCGGGCTGAGCTCCTCGGGTGTGCCGAGCCCGGCGACGGTGGTGACCTCGCGGCCCACCGCGCGCATCGCCGGGGTGACGCAGGAGTGCACCGGGTCGCCGTCGAGCAGCACCGTGCAGGCGCCGCAGTCACCGGCGTCGCAGCCCTTCTTCACACCGAGGCCGCCGTGCTCGCGCACCCACGTGCGCAGGCACTGGCCGGGCTCGGGCAGCGAGCCGACGTCGTGACCGTCCAGTCTCATCGGCGCTCCTCGGCGAGCTCGGCGAGGATCTCCTCGGCGAAGGCGGTGCTGACGGCTGCCTTCCAGTCGGCGGCACCGTGCGGGTCCTCGTACCAGACCTCGATGCGGCGCGTCAGCGCCCGTACGTCGGCGGGCGTGGCGTCGGCCGGCAGCCGCAGCACCACCGGCCGCCCGGTCGCACCGGTGATCGTGATCGTGACATCGGACGAACCGGCGTCGCGCCGGCCGACCACCACGATGCCGGAGCGGCCGTGCTCGCTCAGGGCGAGGCGTCGGAACGCCGTTCGCGCGCGCAGCGAGCTGCCGGGCAGCTCGATCGCGCGGATGACCTCGCCGGTCGCGAGCGTGGTGGCGCCGGGTCCGACGACGAACGCCTCGACCGGCTGGCGGCGCTCGCCGCCGGCGCGCCAGACGACCACCTCGCCCCCGAGCGCGGCGGTGAGGGCGATCATGGCGCCGGCGGGCAGGGCGAGGGCCAGGTTGCCGCCGACGGTCGCCGCGCGCTGCACCTTGAACGACATCAGCAGGGCATCAGCGCACTGGGCGGCGAGCCGCTGCGCCGACGCCTCCGGCCACGGCGCATCCGGCCACGGCGCGGCGAGCAGCTGGGCGATCGTCGCCGTGGCACCGATCCGGACCCCGCCGTCCGGCAGCTCCTCCCAGACCGGCCAGCCGAGCCCCTGCAGGTCGACCAGACCGTTGACGTCGGGCTGCGGCTCGGAGAAGAGCCAGGTGCCGCCGCCGACCACGCGCTCCCCGGGGGTCAGCGACAGCTCCGTGCGGGTCCGCGGGACGCGGTAGCTCGTGACCATCGCCAGGTCCATCACTCCACCTCCGTGAGCCGGTCGTAGGCCGACGCGATCGCGGAGGCCCGCTCCCGGGCCTCGCGCCCGCGGGACTCCAGGACGCCGTCGGCTAGGGCGCTGACCAGGCTCATCGCGGCAGCGTAGGAGTCGAAGGCCAGCTCGCCCTGCACGGGACACTCCAGCGGCACCGTCGCCCGGGCCAGGTAGGCCGACCCGGTCGGATCGGCGAAGACGATCACCGCCGCACCGGTGCGCAGCGCCTCGCCGACGAACGCCGAGAAGCCGGCGGGGCGGCGGCGGAAGCCGACCGCCACCACGACGTCGGCACCGCCGATGCCGGCGAGCTCCTCGCCGATCGTCTGGCCGGGCTGCGGCCCGACGGACACACTGGGATGGATCTGGGCGAGCTGCTCACGCAGGTGCAGGGCGACGGGGTAGCTGTTGCGCCACCCGACGACGAGGATCCGCTCGGCGCCGGCGAGGAGCCGGACTGCTTCGGGGATCGGGGCGCTCTCCAGGACGTACCGGATGGCCTCGCCCTCGCTCTCGGCGTGGCCGGACAGGCTCGGTGCCCCGTCCGTACGACGCGGCTCGCCGGCGGTCCGGAGACCGCGCAGGTGGTCGCGGACCTCGTCGAAGTCCGCGAAGCCGAGCGAGCGGAAGAGCCGGCTCATCGTCGCCTTGGACACCCCGGCCAGGCTCGCGAGCTCCGCGGCGCGGTAGGTGGCCAGGTCGTCGAGCTGGGCCAGCAGCATGTCGGCGGCGCGCCGCTCCTGCGGCGGCAGGGTGTCGTAGTGCAGGGTGATCCGCTCGTCGATGCGGTGCCCGAGAGCGCGGCCGCTCATCGGCGCTCCCGGATGGTGCGAGCGACGTCGAGGACCGCCGCCTCGAGGGCGTCGATCCCGCGGGCCACGTCGATCTCGCGGACGTCCTCGCCCGGGTGGTGGCTGATCCCGTCGAAGCAGCGGAGGAAGAGCATCCCGATGTCGGCGATGGCGGCGACGGCCATCGCGTCGTGCCCGGCGCGGCTCCACAGCCCGCGCGGCTCGACCCCGGGCGGGTAGCTGTCGTCGGCGGCGGCGATGCCCGCACGGACGGCGTCCTGGAGCCACGGGGCACACGGCGCGGCGAAGGCGCGGTGGGTCTCCTCGGCGCTGAAGCCGAGGCCGCGCGCCTCGCACAGCGCGGTGATCTCCTCCTCCATCCGCTTCCACATGGCGTCGCGCTCGTCGTCGGTCGCCGCGCGCAGATCGAGGCTGAAGTCGGCCCGGCCGGGGATGACGTTGACGGCCCCGGGGTGCACGGCGATCTTGCCCACCGTGGCGATGCACGCGCTCGCCCGGGCGAGGCGCTCGATCACCACGATCGCCTCGGACGCGCCCACGAGCGCGTCCAGGCGGCGCTCGTACGGCGTCCCGCCGGCGTGCCGGGCCTCGCCGAGGACCGTGAGCTGGAAGCGTCGGGCGCCGGCGATCGTCGTGACGTAGCCGAGGGAGAGGTCGGCCGCCTCGAGCTCGGGACCCTGCTCGATGTGCGCCTCGAGGTAGCCGACGAGCTCCTCCCGGCGGCGGGCGGCCTCCCCGATCCGGTCCGGGTCGAGCCCGAAGGCGAGGAAGGCCTCGCGCAGCGTCACCCCGGCCTCGTCGCGCAGCTCCCACCATGCCGGGTCCCAGGTCCCGGCGGCCGCCTGGCTGCCGAGCAGCGCCTTGCCGAAGCGGGCGCCCTCCTCGTCGCTGAACCCGACCACCTCGAGCGCGAAGGGCAGCTCGACGTCGCGCAGCCGCTGCGCCACCGCTATCGCCATCAGCACGCCGAGCATGCCGTCGTACGACCCCGCGTCGGGGACGGTGTCGAGGTGGCTGCCGAGCAGCAGCGCCGGCCCCCCGGCGGCGGACGGGCCCGCCTCACGCCGGCCGTACTGGTTGCCGGCCGCGTCCACCCGGGTGCGCAGCCCGGCCGCCTGCATCCACGCCGCGACGGCGGCGTTGGCGGCGGCGTGCTCGGCGGTCAGGTACGTCCGCTCGAGGTGGGTCGGGCTGGCGGAGTAGCGGTCGAGCTCGGCGCATCGTCGCAGCACCTCGGCCGCGCCGGTGACGCCGCCGTCGGGGGAGGGACCGGTCACAGCGCTGCCTCCTGGTAGACCTCGCGGGCCGCTCCGACACCGCCGCCGCCGAGCACCGCGACACCCGCCGAGCGGAGCACCTGCTCGAGCGCGGCGAGGGTGAGCAGGACCGCGTCCTTGCGGGCGTTGTAGCCCATCGTCCCGATCCGCCAGACCTTGCCGTGCAGCGGTCCGAACGAGGTGCCGATCTCGATGCCGAAGTCGGCGAGCAGTCCGCTGCGGACCGCGTCCCCGTCGGCGCCGTCGGGGATGTGCACGGCGACGACGTTGGTCATCTTGTGGGCCCGATCCCCGAAGACGCGCAGCCCCAGCCCCTCCACACCGGCCAGCATCGCGCGGCCGTGCAGGGCGTGCCGCGCGATCACCGCGTCCATCCCCTCGGCGACGAGCAGCCGCGCGCACTCCCGCGCCGCGTAGAGCATCGAGGTGGCCTCGGTGTGGTGGTTGAGCCGGCGCGGGCCCCAGTAGTCCATGATCTGGGCGAGGTCGAGGTAGTTCGACCCGATCCGTACGCCGGAGTCGACGTCGTCGCCCTCCCGGATGCCGGCCTCCACGTGCCGGCGCGCCAGGATCCTCGCCACCGCGTCGCCGGACAGCGTGATCGGCGCGCCACCGGGAGGACCGCCCAGACACTTCTGCAGCCCCGCGGTGGCGGCGTCGATCGCCCAGGCGTCGGTCTCGAAGGGGTTGCCGCCGAGCGAGGCGGTGGCGTCCACGTACAGCAGGGCGTCGTAGCGGTGGCACAGCGTGCCGAGCTCGGCGAGCGGCTGGCACATCGTGGTCGAGGTGTCGCCCTGGACAGCGGCGACCAGCGCCGGACGGACCGTCCGCAGCGCCTCCTCCAGCATCTCCAGCGGGACCACCTCGCCCCACGCCACCTCCACGGTGTGCACTTTGGCGCCACAGCGTCCAGCGATCTCGGCGAGCAGGTGCCCGAAGCGCCCGAGGATGGGGACCAGGACGCGGTCTCCGGGCGTGATGAGGGAGACCAGCGCTGCCTCGATGCCGGCACGGGCGGTCCCGTCGACCAGGAGGGTCTGCTCGTTCGCGGTGGCGAAGACGGTGCGGTAGAGCGCCATCACCTCGCTCATCGCCGCCGTCATCGCCGGGTCGAACTGGCCGACCATCTGCACCGACATCGCCTGCAGCACGCGCGGGTCGACGGTGATCGGGCCGGGTCCCATCAGCAGCCGGGGCGGCATCGACAACGGCGCGGGGATGGTCATGAGGTCCTCCTGAGCTGGCGTCCCCAGGCGTGGTCGGGACGCTCGACGTCGATGGCGTCGCCGCGCACGACCGAGCGCGTGATCCGGCCGCCGTAGCGCAGTCCGTCGTACGCCGAGATCGGGTTGCGGTGCGCCAGCCGGGTGGCCTCGACGCGGAACTCCACCCCGCTGTCGTAGACGGCCAGGTCGGCATCGGCGCCGACCTCGATGCGGCCCTTGCGCACCAGGCCGACCTGGTCGGCGGTGTTGCGTGACATCCATCGGCTGACCTGGGCGAGCCCGATGTTGCGACGGCGCGCCTCGAAGGCCACCGCACTGAAGCCGACCTGCAGGCCCGAGACACCGCCCCAGGCCTGGTTGAGGTCGCCGTCGCCGCGGCCCTTCTCCTCGGCGGTCGCGGGCGAGTGGTCGCTGACGACGGTGTCGATGACGCCTGCGCGCAGCGCCTGCCAGAGCTCCTCGCGGTTGCCGGCGTCGCGGATCGGCGGACAGCACTTGAACTGCGGGGAGGCGTCCGGGATGTGCTCGCTGTCGAAGCACAGGTAGTGCGGGCAGGTCTCCACCGTCAGCCGCAGCCCCTCGTCCTTGGCGGCCTTGATCAGGTCCAGCGCGCGCGCCGAGGACAGGTGCAGGATGTGGACGCGCGCACCGGTCTCACGGGCCCCGTCGATCACCTGGCGGATCGCGGCCAGCTCGGCGTCGTCGGGGCGGCTGAGCAGGAAGTCGGCGTACGCGCGGCTGCCGGCGCTCGGCGCGTGCTGCTCCAGGATGCGGGCGTCCTCCGCATGCACGATCATCAGTGCCTCGAGCCTGCCGATCTCGGCGAGGGCGGCGCTGAAGCCGGCCGGGTCCAGCGGCGGGAACTCGTCCACGCCCGAGGGCGCCAGGAAGCACTTGAACCCGAAGACGCCCGCCTCCCACAGGGGCTCCAGGTCGTCGAGGTTGCCGGGGATGGCACCGCCCCAGAAGCCGACGTCGACCATCAGCTGCCCGGCCGCGGCCTCGTGCTTGGCGCGGAGTCCGGCGAGCGTGGTGGTCGGCGGCACCGAGTTCAGCGGCATGTCGACCAGCGTCGTCGCGCCGCCGAGCGCCGCCGCCTCGGTCGCGCTGCGGAAGCCCTCCCAGTGGGTGCGTCCCGGCTCGTTGATGTGCACGTGGGTGTCGACGATGCCGGGCACGACGTACGCCGTGTCGGGGACCTCCAGGACCAGCCCGTCGACGTGTGTCTCCAGCGGGCCGATCTCCTCGATCAGGCCGTGGTGGAGGCGCAGCGTCGCCGGGACGAACTCGTCCCCGATCAGCACCCGGCCGCCACGGACGGCGTCGATCCTCATCGCGGCCCGCTCATGCGAACGCCGGGACGGCGGCCCAGGCACGCGGCTCGTCGGGCGTGCCCTCGCGCTGGACTGTCGCCTGGATGAGCCCGTAGGGCCGGTCGGCGGCGAAGAAGACCTCGTTCGGGTTCTCCAGCCCGAAGGGGGAGAGGTCGACCAGGAAGTGGTGCTTGTTGGGACAGCTCAGCCTGATCTCGGCGACCTCCTCGAAGCGCTCCAGCACCGCCTTGCCCATCTCGAAGATCGTCTGCTGCAGCGCCAGGGAGTGCAGCTGCGCGAACCGCTCGAGCATGAGCGCCCGGATCGCGTCGTAGAGCGCGTTGTAGTCCAGCCCGCCCGCGCTCACCGCGTCGGACCGGTACCGCCACCACGCGGTGACCGACGTGGCCAGGATCCGGTCGTCGGTCTCGGCGAGCAGGGTGTGGCGGTCGCGCGGGAAGCCGTGGAACTCCGATCCGGTGCTCTTCAGGACGACCGCGTCCGTCAGGCCGCCGAGCACGAACGCGTCCTCCCCGTCGTACTGGACCACGGCGGTCCGGGTCTCCTGGCCGGAGCGGAGGAAGGAGTGGTCGTGCGGGCCGCCGTCGGCCACGATCCGCTCCCAGGAGTACTGCTCGGCCTTCATCTGGCAGCCCTCGACCCACGGTTGCCCCATCCAGTGCCGCCCCAGGGCCAGCAGGAAGTCCTCCGGCGAGCCCACGCCGAGCTCCTTGGCGAGCGCGTAGACGGTGTTCTTCTGGGTGTCGGTGGCGTGCACGTGGGCGTTGTCGCCGTCGGTGAACGCGGCGTCGAAGTCACCGCGCAGCTGGGTCGTGACGTTGAGGTCCTCGATGCGGTGCACAGGGGTGTCGCGCGTGACGCGGACGACCCGCACCTCGGCCTTGCCGTACTGGTTCGGTCCGACCTTGATGGCGCCGGTCATGGTTTCAGCTCCCGCGGTAGGTGGTGTAGGCGAACGGACTGAGCAGCAGGGCGACGTGGTGGTGCTCGCCCGCGGTGACGTCGAAGGCGATCTCGACACGGGGGTAGAAGGTGGCGCGTTGCTGGGCCGCGAACCAGCCGCCGGTGGCGAAGCTGAGGCGGTGCGTCCCCGCCGGGACCTCACCCTCGATCCGGGCCCTCCCGTCGTCGTCGGTGACGACGTCGCGGGTGGTGCCGTCGGGAAGCTGGAGCGTGCCGGGAAGTCCGGCCGCCGGCAGCCCGCGGGCGGCGTCGAGGACGTGGGTGCTGATGGAGGTCATGGGCGCATCCTGCTCGACCAGACCGGCGAGCCGCAGCAGCGCGATCTCGGCGAGCTGCTCGCGGACCACCTCGCGCTCGGTCGCCTCGTCGTTGCCGAGCCGATCCTCGAGCAGCGCGAGCAGCTCCTCACCCGATCGGCCGGCGGCACGGACCAGGTAGATCCGGTCGAACCGGCTCTCGTAGCGACGGTTTCCCTCGGCCAGGCGCCGGCGCAGCTCGTCGTCGGCGTCGCTCAGGCCGGCCTGCTCACCGCGTGAGAGCGCCGCGGTGGCGGTGGACCCTGCCGGACGCTCGCCGATGCGCGGATGGTCGGCCAGCGCCGCGTCGACCTCGGCGGGCGTCCAGCCGGCGGCCTGGACCCGAGCGGTGGCCAGGAGGGTGTCGACGTCGGCGTACGGGCGGGCACCGACGATCGCGGCGACGAACGACTCGATCCCCGCGCAGGCGCGCACCAGCGCCGAGGCCTGCGTGGCCGCCATCGCGTTGAACTCCGCCAACTCCATGGAGCGACCATATGGAACGCTTGTAACGGGCGTTGAAAAGGTCGTTTCAGCCTCGTTACGGCATCAACTCCCGGGCGAGGTCGAGCAGATCGCGGTCGCGACCCCGGCCCGCCACCAGGCACACGCCGCACGGCAGACCGGCCCGGGTGGTGAGTGGGAGGCTCAGCGCCGGCAGGCCGCCGAGGCCGGCCAGGCAGGTCAACCGCATGGTCGTCTCGCGCGCCGCGCCGGCCTCTGCGGGGGTCGGCGCGACCGAGGCGGCGCTGGGCAGCACCAGGATCCGGGTCCCGACCAGGTCGCGGATGACGTCGCGGGCGTCGGCCACGGTGCGACGGGCCGCTTCGGCGTCGGCCGCGCCGACCCGCGAGGCCGCCTCGAACCGACCCCTGACGTCAGCGCCGAGGACGTCGAGCCGCGAGCCCAGCCAGGCACCGTGCTCCTGCCAGGCCTCGTGGGCCTGCCAGGTCCGGAACGCCTCGAGCCACTCCCCGTGCCGGTCCAGCGGCCAGACCTCCCAGGCCGCCCGGTCCGGCAGCCAGGCCCGGACAGCGTCGGCGACCTCGGCCGTGGCGAGGCCGAGCAGGTCCGGCACCACCACGAGCTCGGTGCTGCCGACCGTCTCCGAGGGCGGCAGCAGCACGTCCCCGACCGCCGCGAGCTCGGCGGAGGTGCGGGTCAGCCACCCGACCGTGTCGAAGCTCGGCGCCAGCGGCATGACGCCGGTGCGGTCGACGGCTCCGTGCGTCGTCCGGATGCCGAAGAGACCCTGGTAGGCGGCGGGCACCCGGATCGAGCCGCCGGTGTCGGTGCCGAGCCCGACGCTGGCGTGCCCGAGGCCGACGGCGCTCGCCGAGCCCGAGGACGAGCCGCCGGGGATGCGACCGGGTGCGCGCGGGTTCGGCGGCGCTCCGTAGTGGGCGTTCTGGCCGGCCAGGCTGTAGGCGAACTCGTCGGTGCGGGCGATGCCGCGCACCTCGGCGCCGGCGTCGAGCAGCGCCTGGACGGCCGCGGCGTGCCGCGGCTCGGGGGCCGCGTGCTGCAGCCAGTCGGGATTGCCGGCGCCGACGGCGTGCCCGGCCAGGGCGAACAGGTCCTTGACCGCGACCGTCTCACCGCTGAGCGGCCCGTCGGGCACCGTGGCGGGCACGAGCGGGTCGCCGACCACCCGCCAGATGCGGGTGTCGAGCGCCGGGGCGGGTACGGCGACGTGTGCGGCGGTGACCTGCCAGCCGGCGACGCCCGCCGACCGGTCGGCCGAGCGCGCCCACAGCTGCGTCTGCTGCCCGCGGCCGCCGCGGGTCAGCTGGGTGACGGCCATGATGAGCACGTGGTCGTCGTCGATGACCTGCAGGTGGGTCTGCACGAGCGTGCGCTGGGGCGCACCGCCGCGACCGCTGCGGAAGGCGCTGATCTGGTCGTGACCCACGAGCAGCCCGTGGGCGTCCGCGCGCAGCGTGGTGGGGCCGGGCGCGAACAGCCGGTCGAGCATCGCGACGTCGTCGTTCATCAGCGCGCTCTCGTAGGCCCGGAACGCCGCCATCAGGCCGTCCGGGACGGGTCGTAGCACCTGGCCGCTCATGAGGTGAAGTCTGCCTTGCGGATCGTCGCGTGGGCGCCCTTCACCAGATCGACGACCTGGGAGATCCGGAAGTCGGTCGCCGCCGAGAGGTAGGCGTAGGCGAGCTGCTCGTCCATCCGGTAGCGCGCCTGCAGCAGCGAGATCGCGGCGCGTACGCAGTTGGCCACGGCGAGGTCGAGGTCCTCGTCCAGGCCGGTGGGCACGAGGAACTCAGCGGTCTCGGCCAGCGGGCCGGCCAACTCGCCGAACCGCTCGAGGGCGTCCTCGCGCGCGACGACGTCGAGGCGCAGCCGGGCGCGCAGGCTCGCCTCCATCGCCGTCAGCGCCACCTCGCCGTCGCCCTGGGCGAAGTGCGGATCGCCGACGTAGGCGAGCGCGCCGTCGACCTGGACGGGCAGGTAGAGCGTCGCGCCGGCGGTGAGCAGTCGGATGTCGATGTTGCCGCCGTGCGGGCCGGGCGGGACCGAGTGCGGCCGATCCCGGCCCGGTACGGCGACCCCCATGATGCCGAGGAAGGGCGCCAGCTCGAAGCGCACCGTCGGAGCGGGCCCGTCGCCCGGTGCCTGCTCGCGCAGCGGCAGGAGGCCGTGCCGCCCGTCGTCGCTGACCCGGACGAAAGCGCTGTGGACCGGGATGCCGGCACGCGGCAGCTCGCCGGGCAGGGCGCCGCGGCCGTGCCGGTTCGACACGACGCCGTAGGGCACCCGCGGTGTCGTCTCCAGGACGGTGATCGCGAGCAGGTCGCCCACCCGTGCGCCGGCGACCTCGATCGGCCGGCTCACCACGTGCGGGCCGTCGACGCCGGGGGTGTGCGGCAGGTCGCTGGCGGCCAGGGCGACGGCGTCGTCGAGCACCTCCACGTCGTACGCCGCGAAGAACCGCCGCGGGTCGCGACCCTGGTCCTCGAGCAGTCCCTCGTGGCTCAGGGTGTCGACGGTGACCTCCTCGCCCGGGTCGATCGTGAGGGCCGGTGCGTCCGCCGCGCACGGCAGCCGCCCCCAGATCAGCCCGTCGACCGTGCTGGGCAGGTAGCTGCCGCTGATCGGTCCCTGGCCGAGCTGCAACGTCTGGTTCAGCATGGCCCCACGCTAGGGAACGGTTGTTTCAGCGATGTTCCGCGGACACCGCGCGATGATGGTGCGCGATGGCTGGATCGATCACCGGACTCCTGCTCGCGGCCGGCGAGGGCAGACGCTTCGGCATGCCGAAAGCGCTCGTGCCCGGCGCCCTCGAGCGGGCGGTCGGGGTGCTGCGCGACGGCGGTTGCGACACCGTGACGGTCGTGCTCGGCGCGGCGTACGACGAGGCGCTGCCGCTCGTGCCTGCCGGCGTCGCCGTCGTGCGGGCTACCGACTGGGCCGAGGGCATGGGTGCCTCGCTGCGCGCGGGGCTGGCGGCGATCGTGGGCGACGCGGCGCTGGTGCACCTCGTCGACCTGCCCGACGTCGGTGCCGACGTCGTCCGGCGGGTGGCGGGCCACGCCTCCACCGACGCCCTCGCGCGGGCGAGCTACCGGGGCCGTCCCGGGCACCCCGTGCTGCTCGGCCGGGCGCACTGGCCCGGGGTGATCGCCTCGGCGGTGGGCGACAGGGGCGCGCGGGCGTACCTGCGCCACCACCCGGTGCTCGACGTGCCGTGCGACGACCTCGCGAGCGGTGAGGACGTCGACGTCCCTCGTTGAGCGGTCGGCTCACCCGGCCGCGGCGTGGTGGATCGGGCCGCCCGTGCCGGAGAGCGAGGCCCCTGAGCCGCCCCAGCGCGCGGCGACCATCTCCGCGGCGATGGACAGCGCCGTCTCCTCCGGCGTGCGCGCTCCGAGGTCGAGCCCGATCGGGCTGCGCAGCCGGGCCAGCTGCCCGGCGGTCGCACCGGCCTCGAGCAGGCGCCGTACCCGGTCCTCGTGGGTGCGCCGCGAGCCCATCGCGCCGATGTAGGCCGGCTGCGGCAGGTCGAGCGCGACCCGCAGCAGCGGTACGTCGAAGCGCGGGTCGTGGGTGAGCACGCACAGAGCGGTGCGTGCGTCGATCTCGCCGCGCTCGGCCTCCTTGGCGAGGTAGCGATGGGGCCAGTCGACGACGACCTCGTCGGCGGTGGGGAAGCGCTCGGGGGTGGCGAAGACCGGGCGGGCGTCGCACACCGTCACCCGGTAGCCCAGGAAGCCGGCGACGGTCGCGAGCGAGGCGGCGAAGTCGGTCGCTCCGAAGACGAGCAGGCGCGGCCGGCTGGCGAGGCTGCGCACGAAGACCCGGGTGCCCTCCCCGCGTCGCTCGCCGTCGGGTCCGTAGGCGAGGACACCGCTGGCGCCCTGGGCGAGCATGCCGGCCGCGTCGTCCCGGACGGCCTCGTCGAGGCGTCGGCCGCCCAGGACCGGCGCGGTGCGGTGCTCTCCTCGGAGTCGATCGGCGTCGCCGGGACGCAGGACGAGTCGGCTCCCGGGAGGCGCGGTCGGGTGCTCGATCAGCGTCGCCACCGCGACGGGCCGGCCGGCCTGCAGGTCGTCCGCGATCGCGTCGAGCTCGGGGAAGCCGGCCCTGTCGAGCCGCTCGACGAAGAGCTCGATCCGGCCGCCGCAGGTCAGGCCGACGCCCAACGCGTCGTCGTCGGTGACGTCGTAGCGCCGCAGCGTCGGCGTACCGGTCTCGACCACCTCGCGCGCGACCTCGTACACATCGCCCTCGACGCAACCGCCCGAGACCGAGCCGACCACCGCACCGCCGGGACCGACCGCCATCCAGGAGCCGGGCAGCCGGGGCGCCGATCCCGAGGTGGCCACGACCGTCGCGACGGCGACCGGGGCGCCGCTGCGCCACCAATCGAGCACGCGGGCGAGGTCGGCGGACATGGCGGCACCCTAGGTGGGTCGTGTTACGGCGGTGTCTCGGATCCAGCGATGGCCGGTCCTGGCCGGTGGTGGACACTGTTGGACACTGTGTCGATCGACAAACATGACAAGGGAGGATGGCGTCATGAGTGAACTGCTGCGCGCGCCCGGTCGCGGCGCCGAGGGACTGACCGACCACCTGCGTGGACGCTGGAGCGTGAGCGTCTTCGACGCCACGCACACCCTCGGCGAGGAGGAGATCGCGGCGCTGCTGCACGCCGCGCAGTGGGCCCCGAGCGCCGGCAACGGCCAGCCGTGGGCGTTCGTCGTCGCCGAGCGTGGGAACGCGGCGCACCAGGTCCTCGTGCGCCACCTGTCCCGGGGCAACTCCGGCTGGGTGCCGCGGGCGTCGGTGGTCTTCCTCGCGCTCGCGCAGGTGGCGGCGGACGAGGAGGGCAACGGGCCGAAGTGGCCGACGTACTCCTACTACGACGTCGGCCAGGCCGCCGCCCACCTCAGCGTCCAGGCAGCCTCGATGGGGTTGTGGGTGCACCAGTTCGCCGGCTTCGACCAGGAGGCGGTGGCCCGCGAGCTCGGCGTACCGGCGCACTTCCAGCTGCTCACCGGCATCGCCGTGGGCGCGCGCGGGAGCCATCAGGACGTCTCGGAGGACGACGCCGCCCGCGAGCGGCGCGACCGGGTCCGCAAGCCGCTCGAGCAGTTCGTCTTCGGGGAGCGCTGGGGCGAGCCCTGGCGGGTGGAGGGCTGAGGGCCGGAGCGGGAGGCTCGTCCTCAGGCCGTACGCCGCCGCAGGAATCGGGCGCTACGACCGGCCCTCGCGCTCGGCGGCGTAGAGCGCCGCGCCCACCGCACCGGCGTCGTTGCGGAGCTGGGCCGGCACGATCTTCGTCTCCAGGTCGAGCAGCGGCAGGAACTGCGCGGACTGCTTCGAGACGCCGCCGCCGACGACGAACAGGTCCGGGGAGAAGAGCTGCTCCAAGGTGGAGTAGTACCTCTGCAGTCGCTTGGCCCAGTGGCTCCAGGACAGGTCCTCGCGCTCGCGTGCGGAGTTGGCAGCCCGCCGCTCGGCGTCGTGACCGTCGATCTCCAGGTGACCGAGCTCGGAGTTCGGCACCAGCACGCCGTCGTAGACCAGCGCGGAGCCGATCCCGGTCCCGAGGGTGGTGACGATGACCAGGCCGCGCTGGTCGCGCGCGGCGCCGTACCGGACCTCGGCCAGGCCCGCCGCGTCGGCGTCGTTGACGACGTGCACCTCGCGCCCGGTCGCCTCGGAGAAGAGCTTGTCGGCGTCGGTGCCGATCCACTCCTCGTCGATGTTGGCGGCGGTGCGGACCACCCCGTGGCGCACCACGCCGGGGACCGTCACGCCGACGGGGTCGGTGCTCTCGGGGAAGCTCGCCAACAGCTCGACGAAGACCTCCGCGACGTTCTTCGGGGTCGACTTCGCCGGCGTCTTGATCCGCACCCGCTCCGCCGAGAAATCGCCCTTGCCCAGGTCCACGGGAGCACCCTTGATGCCGGTGCCGCCGAAGTCGATGCCGAACGCATGAGTCGAGGTCATGGGGACCATTGTCCCCGTTATTCGATTGCGCTCCTCTGCCACGCTGGACCCATGCCCACCGAACTCAGCGTCGCCGAGCATCTCGAGGGGCTGCGCGAGGCGATGATCGCCTTCGTCCGGTACGCCGACCGCGCGGGCCTGGCGGCCGACGTGCCGACCTGTCCCGGGTGGACGGTGCGGGACCTGGTCGCGCACCAGGGCATGGTCCACCGGTGGGCGACCGACCGGCTCCAGGGCGCCCGGGTGGCCGACCCGGAACGCTGGCTCGCCGAGGGCGCGGCCGAGGCCGATCCGCTGGAGTGGCTGCGCGACGGGGTCGTCGAGCTGGCCCAGGCCTTCACGCGGGTGCCGGACGACGTCGAGGCGCCGGTGTTCTTGGAGGATGCTCCAGCGCCCCGGGCCTTCTGGGCCCGGCGGCAGTGCCACGAGACGACGATCCACGCAGTGGACGCGCAGACCGCCGCGCTCGGCCGGCCGCCGCGAGCCGAGGAGACGCAGATCCCGCTCGCGCTGGCGCTCGACGGACTCGACGAGCTGGTGATGGGCAACGTGCCGCGGTCGAAGTATCGACTGCGCTCGTCGCGGCCCACCAGCCTCGCGGTGGCACCCGGCGACGCCGGCGTGTGGTGGCTGATGAGGGTCGGCCCGGACCCGGTCGTCTCATCCCGCCACACCGGCCCGATCGCCGCCGACCACGTCCTGGAAGGGACCGCCACCGAGCTGTACCTGCGACTGTGGAACCGCGCCGCCGACACCGCCACCCCGCTGGGCGACTGGCGCGAGCTGGTGGCGGTCGTCTGAGCCTGCCGGTGCTGGGACCCTCACGTAGGCTGTGCCGCCGGGAGGGACGATGGTGCACAGACTTGTCGCGGTCTGCCTGGCCGCGGTGACGGCGGCCGCGGTGGCCGGGTGCAGCACGGCCGACCCTTCTGCCACCACCTCCGCGGTCGGCTCGTCGTCCGCGACGGCGACGGCCTCGGCCACGGCCGGCGCATCGGGTACGGCGTCGCCGTCGGCCTCCTCGACCGTGCCGGTGGCCGACCCGTCGCACGCCGTACCCGCTCCCGGCCCGCGCAGCGGCGAGCTGCACTCCGCCGACATCCTGGTGCGGGCGAGCTCGACGCTGACCGCCGACCAGATCGCTGCGATCAAGGCGCTGCCGAAGGTGACGGGCATCGAGCAGCTCTCCATCGGCGAGGTCTCGATCGAGGACAAGCTGCTCAACGTGGTGGCCGTCGACCCGTCGACCTATCGCAACTACACGCCGCTGGCATCGGCCGACGCGACCGAGGTCTGGGACCGGGTCGCCGGCGGCGAGCTCGCGGTCAATCCGGACCTGAAGAAGGACCTCCCGCCCGATGCCCAGGGCTACTGGCGGATGGGCTCGAACGCGTCCGCGCCCCGGATCCACGTCGGGGCCTGGGCTGCGCAGATCCCCGGCCTGGTCGACGTCGTGGTGAACACCGCCTGGGGCAAGGCACTCGGGATGGTGCCGGACAACGCGGTGATCATCTCCACCTCGATCACGTCACCGGAGCGGGTGACCAAGCCGCTGAAGAGGCTGCTCGGCACGGCCGCCTCCGTGCAGCGTCTCGACGCCGTCGCGCGCTACGGGCTGGACCCCAACGCCGTGCAGTTCGCCAACGTCGTCGGCACCGTCGCCCAGGCCGTCGGGCACTACACCTACCGCGTCCTGGGTGGCGGGATGATCGCGCCGGATCCGGCCTGGGTGAGCGCGCACATCGCCACCGAGTCGGTGCCGATCCTGGGGAACGTCACCTGCAACAAGTACCTCTTCCCGCAGCTCGAGGCGGCGCTGGCCGAGGTTCAGGCGCGCGGCCTCGCCGGCACCATCCACTCCACCGCCGGCTGCTACTACCCGCGCTTCATCGCCGGGACGTCGTCGCTGTCCAACCACGCCTTCGGCCTGGCCATCGACATCAACGCGCCCGAGAACGAGCGTGGCACCTCGGGGCAGATGAACCGCCAGGTCGTGCAGATCTTCCAGAAGTGGGGCTTCACGTGGGGCGGCACGTGGCACTACACCGACCCGATGCACTTCGAGATGAACAAGATCGTCACGCCCCGCTGAGCTTTGTCGTGACGTCCGGCTAGGGTCGGAGCGTGACCACTCTCGACGACGCCCGCGACGGCATGGACCTCGCGATCCGACCGCAGGACGACCTGTTCGGCCACGTCAACGGCACCTGGCTGCGGACCTACGAGATCCCCGACGACAAGGCCAGCGCCGGTGCCTTCGTGGTGCTGGTCGACGAGGCCGAGGCGCAGGTGCGCGAGATCATCGAGGGTGCCCCGGAGGGCTCCAAGATCGGCGATCTCTACGCCTCCTTCATGGACACCGACGCCATCGACGCCGCCGGCACCTCCCCGATCCAGCCGCTGGTGGCCGCTGTCGAGGGCCTGCGCGACGTGGCGGACCTGGCGGCTTTCCTTGGCGAGTTCGAGCGGATCGGGGGCCATGGGCTCTTCGGCGGCTACGTCAACACCGACGACAAGGACTCCGACCGCTACGTCTTCAACCTGCTCCAGGGCGGCCTCGGGCTGCCGGACGAGTCCTACTACCGCGACGACAAGTTCGCCGAGATCCGGGCGAAGTACGTCGACTACCTCACCCGGCTGTTCACCCTCGGCGGCGCTGCGTCGCCGGCCGACGCGGCGGCGACAGTGCTCGCGATCGACACCCGGATCGCTGCCGGACACTGGGAGCGTGCCGAGACCCGCGACCGGCAGAAGACCTACAACCTGCTCACCCTCGACCAGCTGCGTGAGCTCGCCCCGGGCTTCGACTGGGACGCCTACGTCACCAACCTGTCGGGTGCCAAGCTCACCGCCGAACAGGTGCTCGGCGAGGTGATCGTGCGGCAGCCGTCGTTCTTCGAGCACCTCAGCGGGGTGCTGTCCGACACCTCGGTCGAGCAGTGGCGCTCCTGGTTGCTGGCCCACGTGCTGCGGTGGGCCGCGGCGTACCTGACGGACGACTTCGTGGAGACCAACTTCGACTTCTACGGGCGCACGTTGAACGGCACCCCGCAGCTGCGCGAGCGGTGGAAGCGCGGCGTCTCGCTGGTGGAGGGCGCCCTCGGCGAGGAGGTCGGCCAGGAGTACGTCGCCCGCCACTTCCCGCCGGCGTCCAAGGCGATGATGGACGAGCTGGTCGCCAATCTGCTCGCCGCCTACCGCGAGTCCATCGCGGGGCTGGACTGGATGAGCGCGGAGACCAAGCAGCGAGCGTTCGCCAAGCTGGAGAAGTTCACCCCGAAGATCGGCTATCCGAAGACGTGGCGCGACTACTCGGCGCTGCGGGTCTCGCGCCACGACCTGCTCGGGAACGTGCAGGCGGCCTCGGTCTTCGAGACCGACCGCCAGCTCGGCAAGCTGGGCGGTCCGGTCGACCGCGATGAGTGGCACATGCTGCCGCAGACGGTCAACGCCTACTACAACCCCGGCACCAACGAGATCTGCTTCCCGGCCGGCATCCTGCAGAAGCCGTTCTTCAGTCCCGAGGCCAGCGCTGCGGAGAACTACGGCGGCATCGGCGCTGTCATCGGTCACGAGATCGGCCACGGCTTCGACGACCAGGGCTCGCAGTACGACGGCGACGGCAACATGGAGAACTGGTGGTCCGACGAGGACCGGTCGGCGTTCGAGGTGAAGACCAAGGCACTGATCAGCCAGTACGACGGGTTCGAGCTGCGCGACCTGCCCGGCGAGAAGGTGAACGGCGCCCTCACCGTCGGCGAGAACATCGGCGACCTCGGCGGCCTGACCATCGCGCTCAAGGCCTTCCTCATCGCCAACGGCGGTGAGGCGAGCGAGGAGGAGCGCCGCGACCTGTTCCTCAACTGGTCCTACGTCTGGCGCGGCAAGCGTCGTCCCGAGCAGCTGCAGCAGCTGCTCGCCGTCGACCCGCACTCGCCGGCGGAGTTCCGCGCCAACATCGTGCGCAACCTCGACGAGTTCCACGAGCTCTTCGGGACCGAGCCGGGCGACGGGCTGTGGCTGGAGCCGGACTCGCGCGTCCGGATCTGGTAGGCCGCGCCGTACGCCGCAGCGACTGCCGCAGGCACCTGTGGACAACCGAATCGGGTTTGTCGCCGCCGCCTGATAGACACGGGGGCATGACCCCCACCACCGACGTCCGGGCCGCCGCCGAAGGTCACCTGCGGGCTCTGGTCGGCCGCGAGGATGCGGTCCTGCGCGAGGATCAGTGGTCGGCCATCTCGGCGCTGGTGGAGCAGCGCAGCCGTGCCCTCGTGGTGCAGAAGACCGGGTGGGGCAAGTCGGCGGTCTACTTCGTCGCCACGCTGCTCCTGCGCTCCCAGGGGGCGGGCCCGACGGTGATCATCTCGCCCCTCCTGGCGTTGATGCGCAACCAGATCGAGGCGGCCGAGCGGGCCGGGATCCGGGCGGCGACGATCAACTCCACCAACATCGAGGACTGGTCGGCGATCGAGCGGGGGGTCCACGCCGGTGAGCTCGACGTCCTGCTGGTCTCGCCGGAGCGGCTCAACAACCCCGGCTTCCGGGACGCGGTGCTGCCGCGACTGGCAGCGACCTGCGGCCTGCTGGTGATCGACGAGGCGCACTGCATCTCCGACTGGGGGCACGACTTCCGCCCCGACTATCGCCGGATCCGCACCCTGCTGGGCGAGCTGCCCTCCGGGATTCCCGTGCTGGCCACCACGGCCACCGCCAATGCCCGGGTCACCGCCGACGTGGCCGAGCAGCTGGGCGAGGGTGTCCTGGTGCTGCGCGGTTCGCTCGATCGGGAGTCGCTGCGACTCGGTGTGGTCCGGCTGCCCACCATCGAGCAACGACTGGCCTGGCTCGCCGACCACCTCGCCGAGCAACCGGGCTCCGGCATCGTCTACTGCCTGACCGTGGCGGCCACCCAGGAGGTGGCGGACTACCTGCGCTCGCGCGGCCATCACGTCGCGGCCTACTCGGGCCAGACCGAGACCACCGAGCGCCAGGCGCTCGAGGCAGATCTCGCCGCGGGGAGGATCAAGGCGCTGATCGCGACCAGCGCACTGGGGATGGGCTTCGACGCGGCGCTCGGCTTCGTCGTCAACCTCGGTGCGCCCTCGTCCCCGGTGGCCTACTACCAGCAGGTCGGTCGTGCCGGCCGCGGCACGATCGAGGATGCCTCGGTGGTGCTGCTGCCTGGTGCCGAGGATCGCGACATCTGGGCCTACTTCGCCTCGCTGGCCTTCCCTCGGGAGGAGCTCGTGCGCCGCACCCTGGAGGTGCTCGAGCAGGCAGGGCGGCCGCTCTCCACGCCGACCCTCGAGTCCTACGTCGAGCTCGGCCGCTCCCGCCTCGAGACCATGCTCAAGGTGCTCGATGTGGACGGCGCCGTCCGCCGTGTCCAGGGAGGCTGGGAGGCCACCGGCCAGTCGTGGTCCTACGACGCCGACCGCTACGCCCGGGTGGCCGAGGCCCGCGCGCTGGAGCAGCGGGCGATGCTGGACTACATCGCCACCGACGCGTGCCGGATGCGCTACCTGCGCGAGCAGCTCGACGACCCCGACGCGGTCGACTGCGGCCGCTGCGACAACTGCGGCGGCCTCCGCCTCTCCGTCGACACCTCGCCGGCGGCCGTCGAGGAGGCTGGCGCCCGGCTCGCCCGTCCTGGCGTGGTGATCGAGCCCCGCAAGATGTGGCCCCAGGCGCTGCCCAACCTCGGCATCGAGCTGAAGGGCAAGATCGCCGACGCCGCCGAGCCGGGCCGTGCGATCGCGCGGCTCACGGATCTGGGCCACGGTCAGGCTCTGCGGGAGCTGTTCCGCTCCGCCGAGGCGCCGGCGAGCGTCCCGGTGTCGCTGGTCCGGGCCGTGGTGGAGATCCTGGGCGATTGGCGACCCCACGTGGACGCCATCGTGACCGTCGAGTCGGCAACGCGCCCCGAGCTGGTCACCGACCTGGCCGCCGGTCTGTCCCGTTACCTGCAGCGACCGATCGTCGGGACCTTCGCGCTGGTCGACCCGACCGTCCCGCCGGGCGCCGGTGCGGCCAACTCCGCGCAGCGGGTCGCCGCCGTGTCGCGCCGCTCGGCGCTGCGCGCCGAGATCGCGCCCGGGGCGCGGGTGCTCCTGGTCGACGACCGGGTGGTCACCGGCTGGACGATGACGCTTGCGGCCCGGGCGCTGCGGGCTGCGGGTGCGGGTGGCGTCCTGCCGTTGGCGCTGGCCCTGGAGAGCTGAGCAGCGACCCTCGACGGGAACGGGCGCCGCGCCCGCACCGCCAGGTGCGGACCGGCGCCCGTTCGAGCGACGATCTGGGATCAGTGCATGACGACCGGCGTGCCGGCACCGACCTCGTCGCTCTTGCTGCGTGGCAGGAAGAACGCCGGGATCAGCACGACGGCCACCAGGATGGTGGCGACCACGAAGACCGCCCCGAAGGAGTCGGCCATCTGGCCTGCCCACGACGGATCGGTGGCCGGCACCGTCACCTTGTTCTTGGCGTAGTTGGTCAGCAGCACCGAGAACAGCGCCGTACCGATGGAGGCGGCGATCTGCTGCACGATGTTCATCAGGGTGGAGCCGCGCGCGATGGTGTGATCGCGGAGCGTCGCCATCGCCGCGGAGTAGATGGGCATCATCGTGCAACCCATGCCGAGCCCCATGATGAAGAGCGCGCCCAACAGGTAGGGGGTCGAGGTGGTGTCCGAGACCGGGATCCACATCCCCATGCTCACCGCGATGAGCACGATGCCGGGGATGACCACCTTGCCGGCACCCAGCTTGTCCGCCAGCACGCCGGCGACCGGCATCGTGATCATGGCGCCGATGCCCTGCGGGGCGAGCAGTACGCCGGACTTCAGCGGCGAGGAGCCACGGACCTCCTGGAAGTAGGTCGGCAGCAGCAGGCTGGCGCCGAAGAACGCGATCGCGAACAGCGTGATCGCGATGACCGACACGGTCATGTTCCGATCCAGGAAGAGGCGCAGGTCGAGCAACGGGTGGATGTTGGCGCGGCGCAGGGCCCAGGGCACGAACGCGATGACGAGCAGCAGACCGAGCACGGCCGGGATGATGACGTTGCCGGTCCACATGGTGCCGTGGTTGGCCTGCGCGGCCGGGATGGAGCTGACGCCGTAGAGGAAGCAGGCCAGGCCGGGGGAGAGCAGCAGCATGCCGACGAAGTCGAAGCTCTCCGAGGACTGCGGGTTGTCCTTGTCCAGCGCACGCCAGGCGTAGACCAGGGCGATGGCACCGAGCGGGACGTTCACCAGGAAGATCCAGTGCCAGGAAGCGACGTCGATCAGCCAGCCGCCCAGGATCGGCCCCAGGATCGGCCCCAGCAGCATCGGGACGCCGAGGACCGCCATCACGCGGCCGACCCGCTCGGGACCGGCGGCCCGGGTCAGGATCGTCATGCCGAGCGGCATCAGCATCCCGCCGCCGAGCCCTTGCAGCACCCGGAAGACGATGAGCGTCTCCAGATTCGGAGCCGTGGCGCACAGCGCCGAGCCCAGCGCGAAGAGCAGGATCGCCAGCATGTAGAGGCGTTTGGTGCCGAAGCGCTCCGCTGCCCACCCCGTCATCGGGATCACCGTCGCAAGGGCCAGCGTGTAGCCGGTGGCGACCCAGGCGACCTGCGCCTGGGTCTTGCCGAACGCCTTCATGAAGGTCGCCATCGCGACGTTGACGACCGTGATGTCCAGGATCGACATGATCGAGCCCAGCACCACCACGCCGGCGATGACGAGCACACGGGCATCGAGCTTGTCGGAGGAGCCCGACGCGGCCTCGGTGGAGAGATCTGTGGTCACCGGTACAGCCTAGGCGCGATCACCGACAGTGTCAGAGTCATTGTCTGCGAGGATCGGTCCGTCCCGACCTGATCCCCACCTGATCTCGACCTGATCTCCGAGCCCTCGAAGGGGGGTCCTCAGCGGAGGGGTACGCGCTGGAGTCCCCACGTGCAACGCGGATGTCGTGTCCGTTGCTCGGATCGAGATGGTCGCGCGGTTTCAGGCGCACCTCTTGAGTTTGGCTTGCCTGGATTGCGCCCACGCTTCCTGAGAATCGCCTGACTGTGCCTGTAGTTTTGCTGAGAGCCGTCGTCGACTTCCCCGACATTTGTTCCGCCTCATCCCGGGGCAAGTGGCTGGGCCTTGCTGGGCCCCTGCGTTGGAGGGGCCCCGATGCGCGGTGGTGTCGTTGGTTCAGGTTGCTCGGTGCGTGCGTCAGGGCGGCAGCGGAAGCGAATTCGCTCGAGTGGACGAGGCGGAGCAAAGGGTGCTATCTGGGTGAATAGTAAAACCAAGACTTGGATATCACCGGACAATACTAATCACAAAGGCCCGGCCTGGAAAGTATTTTCGTCCGAAAAGGCTGCAATGCGCGGGACCCCGCGAAAGTATACAATAAACGCCCAAATGACTGAATGTATTGGACCGTAAGTTGACTGACGAGTACTGGTCGCTCGATATTCCTGGGCTTGATGAGGATGGCGCCAATAGGCTATTGGCGGTCGCAGAAACCTTCGATTCGGTGGAAGCAGCTTCCGTTATTGATCCGACATTGTTCTATTCAATGCACCTATCAAGAGAGGCGGTAGTCATCGTGGTGCGTCTCTTGCGCGCGTCACTCAGCGACGCCTCCCTGACAAATGATGATACGTATCTAGCGACGAACCTCCGTGAGGAGCTAACCGAATGGCTTGAACAGATAGCCTTCGACGAGTAGCGGTCGAGGTTTTGCGGCTCTTCCCAGATGAGGGTGTAGCGGCCTCCGTGGGGTGATGGCCGGGCAGGTGTCGGGGCCCCCTGAAAATGGAGGTTCCTACACCAGCCCATCCAGGAGACCCCGACTTGTCTGACGCTACCTTCGCGCGCCCTGACCTGACCAAGTTCGTCGGCCTCGACGAGCTCGGTCTGGTGGTCACCGGCCAGCCCATCGATCCTGACCGATCCGTCCTGACACATACAGTTACGACTTCTTCGGCCGCACCAGGACCCTCCCTGCGGGAGACGCGGTCGGCATCGGCTCCCACAACCCCACCAACGGCGGACCATCCGGGGACCTCACCCTCGGGTACTACAGCAACGACATGGTCGCCACCCAGACCCAAGGAACCGGCACCAACGCGACCACCATCGGGTTCACCCTCGACCCCGACCAGAACCGCATCAGCACCCAAGCCACCACCACGACGGCCGGTGTCAAGACCATCACCAACCACTACGACGACGGCTCCGACGCCACCGCCTGGACCAGCACTCTCAAACTCGACGGCACCACCGTCACCAAGCGCTACCTCAACGGCATCGACGGTGGCCTGGACGCCGTCGTCGCTGACGACGGAACGGTCAAGCTCGACCTCACCAACCTCCACGGCGACACCGTCGCCACCATCGACCCCGACGCCACCAGCATCACCAGCTACCACGAGACCACCGAATTCGGCCTCCCACGCGACCCCATCACCGCAGCCGACGACTACGGTTACCTAGGCGCCAAGAAGCGTTCCACCGACGACCTCGGCGGCCTCACCCTCATGGGCGCACGCCTCTACATCCCCGCCACCGGACACTTCCTCTCCATCGACCCAATCCCAGGTGGGAACCCAAACCTCTTTACGTATCCAGCCGACCCAATCGACGAATATGACGTCACGGGGCAGTGGCCGCACTGGGTCAAGACTGCCCTCAGGAAGGGTGCCGACTACCTCGCTGACCATAGGGGTCAGATCGGGGCTCTTGCTTCAGGCGCATGTCTAGTTGTGCAGCCAGAGGTCTGTCTTGGCGTCTCAGTTGCAGTTTCTTTTACGACGAATGCCGCGAGCGTCGCTGAGGGGAAAGAAAGCCTTAGCTCAGGCGTGAAGCATTTTGCGGTCACGACGTCGCTAGGTGTTGTCAACTATAGTCTTGCTAAGAGCATTGGAGAGGCCGCGAAGAATCTTAAGATGGCAAAGAAGGACTATCGAGTACTAAAGGGAACGCGGAAAACGGCTAGCGGAGCACTTGCGGTAGGTACCTTCCTTGCGGCGAAGACCGCCACGAGGGGAGGTTGTCGCGTAACGGTCAAAAAGAACAGACCCTGTGAATGAGGGCATGAGTCAAGGTGCAGAAGAAAATCAGATGGTTTCGATTAACGGAACGCAGATTCGCCACGGCTATCGTAGGTCTTCGATCTGGTGACAGCACGACGGTGAGGTCGTACGCTTCTCTAGTGCTCGGTGTCACGATGGCGGCGTGGTTCGCCGCGGTAGCCTGTGGCCTCGTTCTAGCGAAAAGCTCGCTCGTCATATCTTCCAAAACACTATGGGAGCTCATCTCCTTCATGGTGCTGCCGGGATCTCTTTATGGCTGGCTGATTGCTGGCTATGCGAGTGTGAAAATCGCACCGGATGGAATACTTGTCACAAATCCCTACAATAAAGCCTTCGTTCCGTGGTGCGCTATCGAAAGAATCGATGACGACGGAGTGATGTCCTTGCTGAGGATCACAACGGTTAATTGGTCCATAACGTCATGGACTATAGGCGTGGCGGGCTGGGAGCATTACTTTGACAGACCAAATCGCGTCCAACGTGTAGCCGCCGCACTCATGGAATACCAACAGTCCATTGAACCATGTGAGGATCGCCAAATGTGCGTCGCGTGGTTAAAGTGGAGACTACCACTGTGGGTAGTCATGGGATATGTTGTCGCGTGGTTTATCTTAACACTTCTTGTGTGGCTTTAATGATGCATAAACCGATGATGTGCGGTCCCCTCTGGTTCATGAGAGAAAACGTCGTTTGCCTGGCCGACGCGACCACTGCGCGCGTTGCACGACGCCTGACGACAAGCCACATGAGTCGTTGTCGGCACCGATGCAGCATCGCGACAGCGGACGAGTTCCCACTTGCCGAGGGGCTGAACTCGAACCATGGGAAACCGTATGAAGCCTTGAGCAAGGCCGCCGACCAGGCGGCGTCATCAGAAGTCCCCTGATCGTTCAGCAGACCCGTCGGCTTCGGCGCTCGGGCGGGTCTCGTTCAGCGCTTGACCTTCACCGTCGGCGAGGTCAGCGTGAGCGGTGTGCGGCCGGCTCCGGTGGCCGTCACGACGTACCTGATCCTGTGCCTGAGCCACGCCTTCTTGACCCGCAGCCTGAGGCCGGAGCCGACCGGCTTGCCGTTGACCAGCCAGGTGACGGTGGCGGTGGTCCCGGTGTCGAAGGATCCGTACGACGCCTTGAGCCGCGACCGAACCCGCGCCTTCCCCTTCACCCTGAGCTTGCCGGAGTGATGGATGGGCATGGTGATCGGCTGGGTCGTGGTCGGGGCGGTAGACGTCGGGCTCGGGGCTGTGGTGGGAGCGGCGGGCGCGCTCGTCGTCGGGGTCGCGGTGGGTGAGTCCGTTGCCGTTGCCGTTGCCGTCGGGCTGGAGGTCGCGGACGGGTCGCCGCTGGTCACGGCGGTGTCCAGCACGGCGAGGCTGGCGAGACCGTGCGGTGTCCCGAGACCGGTCGGCCCGTCCCAACCGGTGCCGGCACTGCACAGGTGGCGCGCGTCGCTGGCGGGACACCCGCGGGTGGCGGTGCCGCTGGTGATGTCGTTGAACGCGGTGCCGTCGGAGGCGGCGCGCGCGTAGATGTCGAACGGGCTGGTGTGGTTGCCGGCGCGGGCGTACATCGCCGCCAGCAGCGGGGCGGCGAGGGAGGTGCCGCCGCCGAGGTACCACCCGGTGTCGGAGGCATCGGCCTGGTGGTACATCCGGAAGTCGTCGGCGAGCGCGCTGAGGTCGGCCGTTCCCCGGGCGGATCCGCAGGCCGCCTTCGCGTTGGCGTTCTGTGCCTGGGCGGCGATCATCGTCGTCCAGCCCGAGCAACCCGACGAGGCGCCGCCGCTGTTCGGACTGCCGTCGTCCTCGGCAGCGCCCCAGACCTGCTCGGTGAGCGTGCCGGTGGCCGCGTCCTGGACGGGCATGGTGCCTCCGGCCGCTACCACGTACGGCGAGCTGGCGGGGTAGCTGGTGCACGAGTGGGTGTCACCGGCGGTCGCGGGGATCGTGCCCCGTCCGCACACCGCGTCGTCGGCGGGCAGGTCGGTCTGCCACCCGAAGTCCCCCGTCGATGCCACGAACGTGACGTCCGCGTGGGCGGCGAAGACGTCCTCGAAGCCGGCGACGTCACTGCGCCGCATGCCGTCGTCGTTGACCCCCCACGACATCGACACATAGTCGGCGCGCTCGGCTGCTGTCTGCAGCGCGTCGTCGAGGTTGTCGAGGTCGGTGCTCGACGCCTCCACGACCAGGATCTTGCAGGCCGGGCAGGCGGCCGCGACCGCCTCGACGTCCATCATCGTCTCCCACGCCCAGTCCGGATCGGCGGCCGGAAGCGGCGAGGTCGCGCCGTCCTGGTTGAGGACCGTCAGGCAGCCGGAGGCCTGGGTGCACGCACCGAGGCGGTTGCGCGAGTCGCTGCGGTAGGTGGCCAGCTCCGCAGCCAGGTTGGGCACGTCCCCCTCCTCGACCAGCGCCACGGTGGGACCCGTGCCGACCGGTACGGAATCGGGGACCGGTGGCAGGTCGTACAGGTCGGCGATGTCGCCCGGGGTCACGACGGGCGTGCTGACAGTGGCGAACGGTCGCACACCGCTCCCGGAGCCGGTGGTGGCCGGACGGCTGACGGTCCCGTAGCACCTGGCCTGGCCGGGCAGCACCGTGGCCTGGCTGCAGCCGAGCGGAAGGAGCTCGTTGGCGGACGCCGCAGCGGCGGAGGCCACGGAGAGGCTCGGGCTCACGACCAGCGATGCCGCGAGGGCGAGTGCAAGCAGTGCCCCGACGCCGAGCAGAGCATGACGTCGCCGTAGCTGTCCCATGGCGTCATGGTCGACCATCTGCGGCCCGTTCTGAGCCGGAGCACCCGATTGCCAGCGAGTATTCAGGCTCGCTTAAGCCAGGGTCAGCCGAGCGCCTTCTCGATCGCCCCGACGACCCGCTCGTCCTCGGGCTCGGTGCGCGGGCTGAACCGCTGCAGGACCTCGCCGTCGGCGGAGACCAGGAACTTCTCGAAGTTCCACTGGATGTCACCGTCGGTGCCGTTCTCGTCGGCCGCCTTGGTGAGCTCCTGGTAGACGGGGTGCCGCCCCTCGCCGTTGACCTCGATCTTCTCGGTCAGCGGGAACGTCACGCCGTACGTCGAGGAGCAGAACTCGGCGATCTCCTCGGACGTACCCGGCTCCTGCCCCATGAACTGGTTGCACGGGAAGCCGACCACCGCGAGACCCGGGTAGGTCTCGGCGAGCTTCTCCAGCCCGGCGTACTGCGGCGTGAGCCCGCACTTGCTGGCCACGTTGACCAGGAGTGCCGGGCGGCCGCCGGTCAGCTCGCCGAGGGTCGCATCGGTACCGTCGAGCAGGGTGAGGGGCGCGTCGAGGATGCTCATGTCCGCGAGCCTAGCGACGGCTCACAATGACAGAGTCATGAACATGCTGTGCGGGTCGAGCACGTAGTCGCCGAACGGTGCGCACTCGACGAACCCGTGCCGGGCGTAGAGGCGCTGGGCGGGGCCGAAGAAATCCTCCGTGCCCGTCTCAAGCCAGATCGCCGCGTACCCGGCCGAGCGGGCACGCCCGATCAGGTGGGCCACCATCGCGCTGCCGACGCCGGCGCCGCGGGCGTGCGCCGACGTACGCATCGACTTCAGCTCCACGTCGCGCTCGGAGAGGCGCTTCAGGGCACCGGTGGCGATCGGCTCCTCGCCTTCCCAGGCCGACCAGAACTCGATGCCGGGAGCCCGCAGCCCGTCGAGGTCGAGGGCGTGGACGCTGTCGGCCGGCGACGTGGCGTACATGTCGACGAGATGCTCCTCGAGCAGCTGGTGCACGGCCGGACGGGTCAGGTCGTCGAGCTCGAAGCGGAGGGTCATGGCGCCCATCCTGCCCGGAGCCTCCCACCACGCGGAGATGGGGACTGTCAGGGACGGCGGTTAGGTTCTCGCCATGAGCTCGCTCTACTCCCTCGCCGGCGCGGCGGCCTTCCGGCCCGCACAGCCGCCGCGCGCTTCGGTGGTGGAGTTCGGCGGTGGCCGCACGGTCTCGATGCCGATGGCCGCAGCGATCCCGGTGCTCAGCAAGGCGCACCGCCGCGAGGACCTGCATCCCTCGGTCGCCTTGCTGACAGGTGCGGTGATGCTGGGCCTGCGACTCGTCGCGGCCGGCCGGATCGAGCCGGGCGAGGGCCTCGAGCCGGGCTGGCGCGCGGTGGTCGAGGGTGACGACCAGGACCGGGTCGCGATGCTCGCCAGCTCCAGGGCGTACGGCGAGGTCGACGTGGCCGCCGCCGAGCAGGTCGTCCGCGCGGTCCTCGACGCGGTCGCGGATGCGATGCCCCGAGCCGCGCCGACGCCCGGCACGCGCCAGCGCCGAGCCGTGAGCACCGCCCCAGCCGGGGCCGAACCGCAGGGGCCGCCTCGCGACGCTGCCTTCCAGGACCGCCTGCGTGCCCGGCTGGCCCGGCACGTGACGGCGCCCGCCGGGGCGCAGTTGCCGCAGCTGGTCTCGCTCTCGCTGCGGGTCGAGGCCGACGAGGAGGAGCTGGTCGGCGGCTCCATCCGGGTGGTTCCGCAGGCGCACGACGACAGCGACCCGTTGCACGTGGTGGACGCCGCCCGGCTGTGGCACGAGACCTGGGAGCAGCACGGCTTCGGCGACCGCGCGCGGACGCACGCCCTGGTCGCGCTGCGCGGTGCGGCGGAGGCCTGGCCGGTCCTCGACCGCCTGCTCGACCTCCCGGTGCCGGACGAGATCACCCTCGACGGCGACGAGCTCGCCAGCCTGCTCGAGGACGGGGTCGCGGCGCTCAAGGGCCGCGGGGTCGACGTGTTGTGGCCGCGTTCGCTGACCCCCGAGCTGACCGCACAGGTGGTCGTCGACCGTGCCGGTGCTCCGCAGGAGGACCTGATGCAGGACGGGCTGTTCGGTGTCGAGCAGACCTGTGCCTTCCAGTGGCAGCTGGCGATCGACGGGGTCGAGCTGACCGAGGCGGAGATGGACGCGCTCGCCACCGCCGCCGCGCCCGTGCTCAAGTTGCGAGGATCGTGGACGGTCGTCCATCCCAGCATCACCCGCAAGGCCCGCAAGCGGTTGCTGCGGCGGGTGACGGGGACCGAGGCGCTGGCCACCGCGCTGACCGGCGCGCTGCCCGAGAAGGTGGCCGAGAGCCTCGCCGAGGAGGCGCCGGCCGAGCACGTCGTCGTCGGCGCCAGCATCGGGCGGCTGCGCGACCGGGTGGCCGGCGTGGTGGAGGCGCCGTTGATCCCGGTGCCGGCCGACCTCCGCGCCGAGCTGCGCGACTATCAACGTCGCGGTCTGACCTGGCTCGCCGAGATCACCGGCCTGGGCCTGGGCGGCTGTCTGGCCGACGACATGGGCCTGGGCAAGACGATCACCCTGATCGCGCTGCATCTGCACCGGTGCTCGACCCTTGTCGGACCGACGCTGGTGGTGTGCCCCGCGAGTCTGCTCGGCAACTGGGAGGCCGAGATCGCCCGCTTCGCGCCCGGTGTGCCGGTCCGGCGGTTCCACGGTGCCGCCCGGGACCTGGACGGCGTCACGGCGGGCTTCGTGCTGACCACCTACGGGACCATGCGCCGCGATGCCGCCGCCCTGAGCGAGGTGCCGTGGGACCTGGTCGTCGCCGACGAGGCCCAGCACCTGAAGAACGCGGCCTCGGCGACCGCCAGGGCGATCCGCACGATCGGCAGCCGTGCCCGGGTGGCGCTCACCGGCACCCCGGTCGAGAACAACCTCACCGAGCTGTGGGCGATCCTCGACTGGTGCGTCCCCGGGCTGCTCGGCAGCAGGCTGGCGTTCCGGCGCGCCTGGGCCAGTCCCATCGAGGCGGGCGTGGACGAGCGGACGACCCAGCGCTTCGCGGCCCTGATCGCGCCGTTCCTGCTGCGCCGGCGCAAGTCGGATCCGGGGATCGCCCCCGAGCTGCCCGCCAAGACCGAGACCGACCACCCGCTGGCGTTGACCCGGGAGCAGGCGGTGCTCTACGAGTCGTTCGTGCGCGACTCCCTCGAGCGCATCGAGCGCGCCGACCCGATCACCCGCCGGGGTCTGGTGCTGATGCTGCTCACCGGGCTGAAGCAGATCTGCAACCACCCCGCGCAGTTCCTCAAGCAGCACAGCGGGCGGATTGCGGGTCGCAGCCAGAAGATCGACCTGCTCGACGAGCTCCTGGAGACGGTGCTCGCCGAGGACGGCGCGGTGCTGGTGTTCACCCAGTACGTCGCGATGGCGCGACTGCTCGAGGCGCATTGGGCGGCCACCGGCGTTCCCCACCAGTTCCTCCACGGCGGCACGCCGGTGGCGGAGCGTGAGCGGATGGTGCGGCGCTTCCAGGATCCGGCGGACCCGCACAGCGTCCCGGTCTTCCTGCTCTCCCTGCAGGCCGGCGGGGTCGGGCTGAACCTGACCCGCGCTGATCACGTCGTGCACGTCGATCGCTGGTGGAACCCCGCGGTCGAGGACCAGGCCACCGACCGGGCCTACCGGATCGGCCAGACCAAGCCGGTGCAGGTGCACCGCCTGGTCACCCGCGGCACCGTGGAGGAGAAGGTCGCCGAGCTGCTCACCCGCAAGCGTGCGCTCGCCGAGGCCGTCCTCGGCAGCGGCGAGGCAGCGCTCACCGAGCTGTCCGATGCCGAGCTGCGCGACCTGGTGTCGCTGACATGACGGCGATGGTCTTCCCCCAGGAGCCGCACCGCCGGTTCTCGCGGCGACTGCGGTCCTGGTGGGGCCGGGCGTTCTGGCGTGCCGTGGAGGAGACCGCCTACGACGAGCCCCAGCTGCTGCGGGCGCGCGCCCTGGCGCGGTCCGGCCGGATCGGCGGCGTGGTCGTGGACACCGGCCGGTTCGCGGCGGGGGTGGCCGAGGAGGGCGGGATCTGGACGGTCACCGGAGCGCTGCCGCCGCTGGACCAGGACGGTCACACCGCGTTCCTGGAGGTGGTCGCCGGGCGCGCGGACGCCCTGCTGGCCGGTGACCTGCCCTACGACGTGGTCGAGCACGCCGAGGAGGCAGGGGTCGAGCTGGTGCCCTACGGCACGGAGCTCGCGGTGACCTGCAGCTGCCCGCACTGGCAGCGCGCCAGCCGGCACGGGGCGGTCTGCGAGCACGCCGTCGCCGTCCTCGTGCAGGTGAGCGACCTGCTCGACCGCGACCCGCTGGTCCTGCTGCGGTTGCGCGGGATCGGTCGCGACGAGCTCGCACCGCACCGCGCCCCCGACCCCGGGCGGCACCCGCGTCCCGCGAGCGCACAGCCGAGCACGGGGCCCGGAGCGGACGTCGGCACCATCGCCCCTCCGGAGTCCCCGACGGCTTCGGGCGTGGAGGCGGACGAGGTCGAGATCGCCGTCGATGCTGCCCTGCGTGCCGCCCGGCTCCTGGCCGAGGCGGGCGCCGAGCCCGACCCCCTACCGCTCGAGGCCGGAATGGATCGACCGCCGGGAGCGGTTGAGTAGACACGTGACCACGCTGACCCCCACCGCCTCATCCGCCTCGCTGCGCGTGCTCAACGTCGTGATGGCGGTGGCCTGCGGTCTCGCGGTCGCCAACATCTACTACTCCCAGCCGCTGCTCGACCTGATCGCGCACGACTTCGGCGTCAGCGAGGGCACCGCGTCGTTGGTGGTGACCTTCACCCAGGCCGGCTACGCCCTGGGCCTGCTCTTCCTGGTGCCGCTGGGCGACCTGCTGGAGAGCCGGGCGTTGGTCACCCGGATGCTGCTGGGCACGGCCGTGGCGCTCGCGCTCGCGGCCTTCTCCCCGGTGTTCGGGGCGTTCCTGGTGATGGCGGTCCTGGTCGGCATCACGTCGGTGGTGGTGCAGATCCTGGTCCCGATGGCAGCGCATCTGGCGCCGGAGGGCCAGGAGGGCGTGTTCGTCGGCAAGGTGATGAGCGGGCTGCTCCTCGGCATCCTGCTGGCGCGCAGCGTCGCCAGTGCCATCGCCCAGTTCGTCGACTGGCGCGCCATCTACGTCATCTCCGCGGTGCTGATGGTCGTCCTCTCGGTGGTGCTGCGCCGCACGCTGCCGACCCACCGGCCGCAGCAGCGGACCAGCTACCGCGCGATGCTGGCAGGCGTCGTCGAGGTGGCCCGCGACGAGCCGGCGCTGCGTCGCAAGGCCATCGCGCAGGCGTCGATGTTCGGCGCCTTCACCGCCTTCTGGACCGCCATCGCCTACGAGCTGGTCGGCGAGCACGGCTTCAGCCAGGGCCAGATCGCCCTCTTCGCCCTGGTCGGAGCCGGTGGTGCCGCCGCCGCACCGGTGGCCGGCCGGATCGCGGACAAGGGGTACGGCGAGGTGTGCAGCGGCATCGCGCTCCTCCTCGCCTCGGCCACCTTCCTGCTCGCCGGCTTCGGCCACGGCTCGATCCTGGTCCTCGCGGTCGCGGCGGTGCTGCTCGACTTCGCCGTCCAGTCCCACCAGGTGATGGGTCAGCACGTCGTCTACGGTCTCCGACCGCAGGCCAGGGCCCGGATCAACACGGTCTACATGACCACGATCTTCGTCGGCGGGACGCTGGCCTCGCTGCTGACCGGCTTCGTGCACGCTCACAGCGGCTGGACCGGCGTGTGCTGGGTCGGTGGCCTGGTGCCGCTGGTCGGCTTCGTCGCCTGGCTCTCCGGGGTGCGCGAGCGTCGGGCCGGCCACGCGCCGGCCTGACGCCGCCGCAGCGCCGGTGCTCAGGCCTGCGAGCGCGGGGTGCGTCGGACGAACAGCAGCCCGAGCAGCCCGATCAGCACCAGCGCGACCCCCGGCGCGGCGATCCGCCGCAGCGACGCCGGCGCCCCGACCTGCGGGTGGTCGAAGGTCACCGTCGGCGGTGCCAGCGCCGCGACCACCTGCTGGCTGGCGGCCGCCACGTTCTGCGACGTGGTGCCCAGCGTGCCCGGTGCCAGCCAGCTGTGGCCGTGCGCGGTGACGAAGAACAGGTACGTCGTCCCGGGCTGCAGCGCGCCGATGCCGCAGCCGCCGCCCCGGGTGATCACGTTGACCTGGCCCGTGGCGCTGCCCTTCAGGCTGGTCTGCACCCGCACCGGATAGGTGAACCGCTTCGGCTTGACCTTGGTGTCGGTCTGTCCGGCACCCGCGAGCACGCCGGTGAACACCGCGTCGGCCTGCTGGGCGGCTGCCGCCGGAGCGACCGGCGTACAGGTGGCGGCGGCGTACGACGGGGCGGGGCTGCCCATGACCACCAGGCCCGAGAGCAGCCCGAGGACCCCGATCAGCCCGGCGAACGGGACCGGAAGGGTGCGACGCATGCGCCCATCGAACCAGATCACAGGTCGAACACCTCGGCGAGCACGCGCGCGACGCCGTCCTCCTCGTGGGACGGCGCCACCTCGCCGGCGCACTCCCGTACCTCGGGGTGGGCGTCGGCCATCGCGAACGAGCGCCCCGCCCAGGTCAGCATCGCCAGGTCGTTGGGCATGTCCCCGAAGGCGATCACGTCCTCGGCGCCGACACCCAGCGACTCGGCCACCTGCGCCAGCGTGGAGGCCTTCGTGACGCCGTACGCGCTGATCTCCAGCAGTGCGAAGGTCGAGGAGTGCGTCACGGTGGCGAGGTCGCCGACGACCTCCGCGGCCCGCTTCCAGTAGTCGTCCGGCTGCTGGTCGGGGTGCAGGCTGAGCAGCTTGAGCATCGGCCCGGCGGTCAGCTCGGACAGCTCCTGCTGGGGCGCGTCCTCGCGCCCGCCGGGGAAGCCGGGCTCGACGGCGAAGCCGTCGACCCGCTCCGCGCCGAACAGGGAGCCCGGCAGCGCTGCCCGGATCCGGGAGGCCACCTCGAAGGACGCGCCGCTCTCCAGCGCGCGGGTCATCCGCGGGATCTGCTCGGCCACGTCCCAGACCAGGGCGCCGTTGGAGACGATCGCCAGCCCGTGCGAGCCGACGTGCTCGAAGACGGGGGTGGTCCAGCGCAGCGGGCGGCCGGTCACGAAGATCACCGGCACCCCCTGCGCCTCCAGCCCGGCCAACACCTGGCGGGTGTACGGCGAGACCGTGCCGTCCTTGCGCACCAGGGTGCCGTCGAGGTCGGTGGCCACGAGCTTGGGTCTCACGGGAGCCATTGTCCCCTCACGCCGGCGGGCGGCGGTCCCCGGCGCCTCCACCGGCGATCTCTCCGGCGGCCTCTCCGGCGGCCTCTCCGGCGGGGCGGACCATCACCAGCTCGCCGTCCTCGGTGGTCCCGCGCAGCCGGGTGAAGCCGCACTTCGCCACCACCCGCAGTGAGGCCGCGTTCTCCGGCCGGATCGAGGCGCGCACCGCGATGCCCGGCTCGAGCTCGGCGAGCAGCCCCTGCAGCGCCTCGGTCGCGAAGCCCCAGCCCCAGGCCTCCCGCACCAGGCCGTAGCCGACCTCCACCTCGGCAGGCCCGTCACCGGCCTCCGGGGGGCCGAAGAAGCCGATCGAGCCCAGCACCGTCACGCCGCGGGCGATCGAGCGCGGCCCCCACGGATCGCCCTCGCGCCACAGCGAGGCGGCCGCCACGTCGTCGGGCCGAGGGAAGTCGGGATGCCACGCGCCGAGGAAGCCGGTCCTGCTGCCGGCCCTGATCGCTGCCACGTCGGCGGCCGTCCACAGCGGGAGCACGAGTCGCTCGGTGCGGATCGCCGCCAGGCTCAGAACCACTGCGAGATCTCCGCAGCCGCGCCGTCCTCCTCGACCGAGAGTGTCACCGCGTCGGCCGCCTCGAGCACCTCGGGGATGGACTGGCCCATCGCCACGGAGCGACCGGCCCAGGCGAACATCTCCAGGTCGTTGCGCCCGTCCCCGATCGCCAGGACGTCGGCCGGCTCCAGCCCGAGCCGGTCCACGACGTAGGCGAGTCCCGAGGCCTTCGAGACGCCGATCGGGGTCAGGTCGAGCCAGGCGGTCCAGCCCACGACGTAGGAGATCCCCTGCAGGCCGATGCGCCGGCCCATCTCGATGAACTCCTCGGCGCTCGCCGAGGGGTTGCGGATGATGACGCGGGAGACGGGCTCCTTGACGAGCTCCTCGACGTCCACGAGCGTCATCTCACCGCTCAGCTCACCGGGCGGAAAGTGGTCGTTGAGCCGGTAGCCCACTCCGCGCTCCTCGACCGCCACCAGCGCGGACGGCTGGTCGGCCATGATCGCCCGCACCGCCGGCCCGGCGTCGAACAGCTCCTCGTGCACCACGTCCAGCGGCGGATAGCGCACGACCACCGCGCCGTTGGAGGCGACGATCCACAGCGGGTCGGCGCCGTCGTGGGGGAGGCCCAGCAGGTCGGCGACGCGCGTCATGCCGTGCGGGGAGCGGCCGGAGGCCAGCACGATGTGGGCTCCCGCCGCGTAGGCGCGGTTGACCGCCTCCTTCACCGCCGGGCTCACCACCTCCGTGGTCGCGCCGGAGCCCTCCATCCACTTCAGCAGGGTGCCGTCGATGTCGAGCGCGATCACCTTCGGCCGCCAGCCTGCGGGCGTCGCGGACACCTCGTCGCGAACATCGCGAGGGTCCTGCCCGCCCGCCCGGTCCAGCCTCTGGTCGCTCATCGTCGCGACAGGCTCAACGGACGCCGGCGAGCGGGGTGAGGACCTCGCGGCCGAGCCACTTGCGCAGCGCCTGCGGCACCCGCACCGAGCCGTCCGCCTGCTGGTGCGTCTCCAGCACCGCCACGATCGCGCGGGTGATGGCTGTCAACGTGCCGTTCAGGGTGGCGACGGGCGTCGTGCCGGAGCCCGGGGCCGCAGCGCTCCCGCGCTGGCGGATGTCGAGGCGGCGGGCCTGGAAGTCGAGACAGTTGGAGGCCGACGTCAGCTCGCGGTACTTGCCCTGGGTCGGGATCCACGCCTCGCAGTCGAACTTGCGCGCGGCGGACGGCCCCAGGTCGCCGGCGGCGACGTCGATGACGCGGTAGGTCAGCTCGAGCTTGTCCAGGAACGCCTTCTCCCACGCGAGCAGCCGTGCGTGCTCGGCGTACGACTCCTCCACGGTGGTGTAGACGAACATCTCCACCTTCTCGAACTGGTGGACCCGGATGATGCCCTTGGTGTCCTTGCCGGCCGAGCCTGCCTCCTTGCGGAAGCAGGAGGAGAACGCCGCGTAGCGCAGCGGCAGGGCGGCGGCGTCGAGGATCTCGTCGGAGTGGTACGCCGCCATCGGCACCTCGCTGGTGCCCACGAGGTAGAGGTCGTCGCCCTCGATCCGGTAGACGCCGTCATCGACCTGGTCGAGGAACCCGGTGCCGGCCATCGCCTCCGGGCGGACCAGTGCGGGCGCTATCACCTGGGTGAAGCCGGCCTCCCGGGCCTGCTCCATCGCCAGGTTGATCAGTGCGAACTCCAGCTCCGCCCCGACCCCGGTGAGGAAGTAGAAGCGCGAGCCCGAGACCTTGGCGCCGCGCTCGAGGTCGATGGCACCCAGCAGCCGGCCCAGCTCCACGTGGTCGCGGGGCTCGAAGTCGAAGGTGGGGATCTCGCCGACGGTCTCGATCAGGACGAAGTCGTCCTCACCGCCCGCCGGTGTCTCCTCGGCCGTCAGGTTCGGGATCGCCTTGAGCGCCGTCGCCCAGGACTCCTCGGCGACGGCCTGCGCCGCCTCCGCGTCCTTGACCGCGGCCGCGAGATCCTTCACCTGGGCCAGCAGCGCTGCCTTCTCCTCGCCCGCGGCCTGGGCGACCCGCTTGCCCATCTGCTTCTGCTCGGCACGCAGGTTCTCGAAGGTGGTGATCGCGTCGCGGCGGGCCCGGTCGGCGGCCAGCGCCGCGTCGACGACCGACTCACTCGCCCCACGCTTGCGCTGCGAGGCGCGGACACGGTCGGGGTCGTCGCGGAGGATGCGTGGGTCGATCACGGGAGGAGCCTATCGGTCGCCGCCGATCCGCCGCCTCGCTGGCACGGGCGGCGTGAGCCGACCGTCCGGGGCCCGGGCATAATCGGGGCGTGCCCGCCCACCCCCGCCGCTCCGTCCTGGCGTGGGCGGCCATCGGCGCGGTTCTCTTCGTGCTGCTCGGGGTCTACGTCTCGGCGGTGAACGGCGTCCCGCCGGTGGACCGCTGGTCGGAGCATGCCGCGCACTGGGCCGCAGGCCACCGCGCGCTGTACGACCTGCTGCGGATCATCGAGCTGGTCTTCGGCGGGGTGGGGATCCTCGTCATCGCCGTGCTCGCGGGCGGTGGACTGGCACGCAGCTACCGGCGCGCGGCGATCTTCCTGCTCGGTACGACGCTGGCAGCGGTCGTGCTGCGCCGCGTCGTCGCCTGGGTCTTCGACCGCTCCCGACCCTCGTGGCAGGAGAACGCCCACCTCGTCGGCGGTCCCGGGTATCCCAGCGGCCACGTCACCTGGACGACGGCGCTGGCCGGAGCCGTCGCGGTGACCGTCGCGATGTTCGTCCGCCGCGCCGGGGTGCGCCGGGCGGCGTACACCGGACTCGCGCTCGTGGTCCTCGCCGTGGGCGCCGACCGGATCCTGCTCGGGCGGCACTATCCGACCGACGTGGTCGGTGGGTTCCTGCTCGGTGGGGTCATCGTGCTGGTCGCGCTGGCGGTCTACAGCCCCGCGCCGCGCAGCCACGCCGTGCATCAGCTGCCGCTGGTGGCCTCGGTGCCGCGCGGGCACTCGCTGCACGTGGTCCTCAACCCGATCAAGGTGGAGTCGGTCGGGCAGTTCCAGTCGATCGTCACGGCCATGGCGGCCGAGGCCGGCTGGGACCGGCCGACCTGGCACTTCACCACCGTCGAGGACCCCGGCACCGGGATGGCGGCGGCAGCGGCCGTCGCGGGCGCCGACCTGGTGATGGTCTGCGGTGGCGACGGCACGGTGCGCGAGGTGTGTGCGGAGCTGGCGGGCACCGGCATCCCGGTCGGGATCATCCCCGCCGGGACGGGCAACCTGCTGGCCCGAAACCTCTCCATCCCGCTGTATCTGCGCGCCGCCATCGATGTCGCGCTGACCGGCCAGGACCGGGCGGTCGACCTGGTCCAGGTCGGGGGCGACGGCATCGAGGACACCCACTTCCTGGTGATGGCCGGGATGGGCTTCGACGCGGCGATCATGGAGGGCGTCAACGAGGACATCAAGAAGCGCGTCGGCTGGATCGCCTACGTCCTGTCCGGGGCCAAGGCATTGATGTTCCCGCCGGTCCGGCTGGAGATCTCGGTCGATGACGGCCCCTTCACCAAGCACCGCGCCCGGACGGTCATCGTGGGCAACGTGGGCACCCTCACGGCCGGGATGCCGCTGCTCCCGGACGCGCGGATCGACGACGGCCTGCTCGACGTCGTGCTCCTGCACCCGCAGCGGTTCCTGTCCTGGCTGCCGCTGGCCTGGCGGATCCTGTCAAAGCGGCCGCACACCGACGAGCTGGTCAACCGGATGCGCGGCGCGACCGTCGTCATCCGCGCGGACCGCGACACCCCCCGCGAGCTCGACGGGGACACCCTCGGCGCCGGCCGTGAGCTGCGGATGGCCTGCCTGCACGCGCGGCTGCTGGTGCGCGTCCCGCGCTGACCCGAGCCGGGGCCACGGAGGCACGCGTCACCGACGCAGCTGGGCCAGCGCCTGCTCCTCCTCCGGCGAGAGCTGTACGTCGCAGCGCCACGCGCCGATGGTCTTGGCATAGGACCGGGCGTCGTTGCGGCCGTGGATGCTGGTCAGCAGCACGCCGTCGCCGGCGTCGTCGGCCAGGGCGAGGCTCCACGACAGGTGGCCGCCCATGTCGCCGAAAGCGTCGTAGCGCACGATCGCCAGGTGGCGCAGCGCCTGCGCGCCCTCGGCTCGCAGCGCCGCCACCTCCTGTCGCAGGCCGAGCACGTCCTCGGGCAGCGGTGCGCCAGCGGAGGTGGCCCGGGCGCGCTGCTCGATCCGCTCACGCCACAGCAGCGCCACCAGGACGAGGGCGAGGAGCGCGACGACGAGACTCAGCACGGCCAGCATGTTCGCCAACCCTAGACTCGGCGCGTGCCTCCTGCCACGACGACACAGCGCTCGACCGGACTGCGCTCGACCACGCCGGCTCGGCGCATCGCCTACCAGGGTGAGCCCGGCTCCAACTCCCACATGGTGTGCCAGCGGGAGTACCCGGAGCTGGAGTCGGTGCCGTGCGCGTCGTTCGAGGACGTGTTCGCCGCGGTCGAGGGCGCCCCGGGGATGGAGCCCATCGCCGACCTGGCGATGATCCCGATCGACAACTCGCTGGCCGGCCGGGTCGCCGACATCCACCACTTCCTGCCGACCTCGGGCCTGCACATCGTCGCCGAGCACTTCCTGCGCATCCGGTTCCACCTGATGGCGCTGCCCGGGGTGTCGCTGGAGCAGATCCGCACCGTGCACAGCCACGTTCACGCCCTGGGGCAGTGCCGCCGGATCATCCGCGAGCACGGCCTCGTGCCGGTGATCTCGGGCGACACCGCCGGTGCCGCCCGCGAGATCGCCGAGGCGGGCGACCCCACGATGGCGGCGATCAGCCCGCCGATGGCCGCCGAGATCTACGGCCTCGACGTGCTCGCCGAGGACGTGGAGGACGAGGACCACAACACCACCCGCTTCGTGGTGCTCTCCCGTGACTTCGTCCGGGCTCCGGCCGGGAACGGGCCGGTGGTCACCAGCTTCGTCTTCAACGTGCGCAACCTGCCGGCGGCGCTCTACAAGGCGCTCGGCGGCTTCGCCACCAACGGCGTGAACATGACCAAGCTCGAGTCGTACATGGTCGGCGGGAAGTTCACCGCCACCCAGTTCCTCGCCGAGGTCGACGGCCACCCCGACGAGCCCGGCTTGAAGCGCGCGCTGGAGGAGCTGGCGTTCTTCACCACCGACATCCTGCTGCTCGGCGTCTACCCGGCGAGCCCGGACCGCACCGTCGGCGAGCTGTGAGGCCGGGCCGCTCAGGCGGCCGCCGGTGACGCGCCCATCAGCCAGAACGAACCGCCCTGCGGGTCTGCGAGCATCGCCATCCGCCCCACATCGGGTACGTCGAAGGCGGGGACGACCGAGCTGCCCCCGAGCGATAGGGCGGTGGCGATGCTCTGCTCCACGTCGGCCACGTTGAAGTAGACGTTCCAGTGCGGCGGCAGCCCCTCCATCGGGGGCGGCAGCGCACCGCCGACGGCGCGTCCCTCGACCTGCAGCGTCCGGTAGGAGGCCAGCATCGAGTCCTCCGCCATCGGGGTGTCCTCCCAGGTCACGCCCAGCAGCTCGGCGTAGAAGCCGGTCGCGGTGTCGATGTCGGGGCTGACCAGCTCGTTCCAGATCGGCGTGCCGGGCTCGTTGGCCCGCTGGGTGCCGATCGCCTCGCGGGCCTCCCACAGGTTGACCCGCGCCCCGGTCGGATCCTGGATGGCCGCCATCCGGCCCAGCTCCATCACGTCGAAAGGGCGCGCCTCGACCGTGCCGCCGGCCGTCGGCACGGCGGCCACTGTCGCATCGACGTCGTCGACCGCGAGGTAGACGCCCCAGAACGCCGGATGTCCGGCCTGCTCGGGCAGCTGGACGGCGATGCCGGCGACGGTGTCGCCCTCGACCGAGACGCTGACGTAGGGGGTGCCGCCGTCCGGGGCCGGCATGTCGGTCGGCGTCCAGCCGAACAGCTCGCCGTAGAACGCCTTGGCGGCGCCCGGGTCCGGAGTGGTGAGCTCGACGTAGCAGGGAGTGCCCTGCGGATAGGAGTCGATGGTGGGCATGGGGCCAGTCCACACCCGCTGTCGGAGGAACCTCAATGGGGCGCAGGTGAAGTTCGCGCTCTAGGTTATGGCGGTGGATATCGGTCTGGTCGCCCTCGCGTTCTTCTCGATCTTCGTCGTCGAGCTGCCGGACAAGACCTTCCTGGCCACCCTGGTGCTGGCCACCAAGTACCGGCCGCTCTTCGTCTGGATCGGCGTCGGGCTCGCCTTCGCCGTCCAGACGATCCTGGCGGTGGTGGCCGGCGGCGTCGCCTCGCTCCTGCCCAAGGACCTGATCCACACCGTCGCCGGGCTGATCTTCCTGGCGGGAGCGGTGCTGCTGTTCAAGGAGGGCCGCAGTCACCAGGAGGCCGAGGGCGAGGAGGAGTACGCCGAGAAGGCGAAGCCGGCCAGCGGGATCCGCCAGATCCTGGCCGCCTTCATGGTGCTCTTCGCCGCCGAGTGGGGTGACCTGTCCCAGCTGCTGACCATCTCGCTGGTCGCCAAGTACAAGGAGCCGGTCTCGATCTTCGTCGGCTCGCTGGCCGCCCTGCTGGCCGTCAGCGGCCTCGCCGTGGTCGTCGGCAAGCAGCTCCTGCGGTGGATCTCGCTGCACCTGCTGCACTTCATCGGCGCTGCGATCTGCCTGGTTCTCGGCATCTACACGCTCGTGGAGGTTGTCGCGTCCTAGTCCGGCAGGCCATGCTTCGTGGACGTGTAACTCCGATTCACACGAACACATACCGAAGGGGCATCCGTGGGCGACACCTTCTTCTCCATGTTCACGCCGGCCGAGATCGCCAAGATCAGCGGCTCGGGCACCGTGGTGAACCTCCCGCAGGGCTGGTCGCCGATCTGGGAGGACACCCCGCCCGACAAGGCGTACATCATCCTGCAGGGCACCGTCAGCGTGCGCCGGGACGGCAAGGAGGTCGCCCAGGCCGGCCCGGGGGACATCATCGGCGAGGCCGCGATCCTCAACCAGCGGCTGCGCAACGCCTCGATCGTCGCGCTCACGCCGCTGGAGCTGATCCACCTCACCCCACAGGCGCTCCAGCGGCTCTCGGTCGAGATGCCGTCGTTCCACACCGCGCTGGAGAAGGTCGCGGCCGAGCGCTTCGGCGGTCAGTGAGCGAGGAGCCGCTCGATGGCCTCGTCGAGCTGGTCGAGGGCTACCTGCTGGGCGAGGCTCCCAGCCTGACCAGGCGGCAGGTGGCCGAGCAGGCGGGGGTGAGCATCGACCTCGCGCTCGAGCTGTGGCGCGAGCTCGGCTTCGCCCACGTCGGGGATGACGTGGTCGCCTTCGCGCCGGCGGATGTCGAGGCCTTGCGGATGAGCGCCGACCTGCGTGAGGAGGGCGTGCTCAGCGAGGACCGCCAGGCGGCGCTGGTCCGCACCTGGGGTCGCTCCTTCGCCCGCCTCGCCGAGTGGCAGACGGCGCTGCTGGTCGATCTGGCCCGGGAGCGCGAGCTGACCGACGTCGCGTCGCTGGCGATGCTGGCCGACCAGGTGCTGCCGCGCGTGGAGTACCTCCAGACCTACGTCTGGCGCCGGCACCTGCTCTCGGCCACCAACCGGGGGCTGGTCGCCCTCACCGGCGCGGCCGCGGCGCCCTCGGCGGTCTGCTTCGTCGACATCGTCGGCTACACCTCGCGAAGCAAGTCGCTGACCGAGGAGGAGCTCGTCGCCTGGCTGGAGGAGTTCGAGGACGTCTGCACGGCTCTCGTGGTCGAGCGCGGCGGCCGGGTGATCAAGACCCTGGGCGACGCGGTGCTCTTCGTCGCCGACACCGTCGTGGACGCCGCCCACACCGCCCTGGCGATCACGGCCCTCGGCGCCGACGCGGAGAGCCGGTTCCCGCAGGTCCGCGCCGGCCTCGCGTACGGCGAGGTCGTCAGCCGGCTCGGCGACGTGTTCGGACCGACGGTGAACATCGCCTCGAGACTGACCTCCATCGCCCGCCCGGACGCCCTGCTGGTGGACGAGAGTGCCGCGAGCGCGCTGCGCGAGGTGGACGGGTTCGAGGTGAAGAGCCTGCGGCGTACGTCGGTGAAGGGCTACTCGCGGCTGCAGCCGTTCGTGGTGCGTCCCGCCCGCGACCGGGGGCCGACCGTGGAGTGACGTCGTCCTCACCCGCTGGACCCGCTGGCGCGGACGTGGCAGGTGTGCCCGTCCCGCGCTGCGTCAGCGGATCGTGACCTGCCGGTTCGCGAGCCCGGCGCGCGCCGAGCGCACCTCCGGGCTCGGGTCGGTGGCATCGGCGAGCGCCGCGTCGAGGACGGCCTTGAAGGCCAGAGCCGGCTCCTCCAACGCCTCGGCGCCGGTGCCCAGGGGGAGGTCCCAGACCGGCGCCAGCAGGCCGTGGGCGCGGAACATCCCGATGAACCGCGCGCCCGGCACGATCACGTCCGCGCCGCTGACGTGCAGGCGGGCGAGGGCCGTGAGCAGGTCGTCCTCCGGTTCGGGCATCACCCAGCGCAGGTGCTCCTTGCTCCCCGTCGAGGTCCAGTACGCCGCCTCCACCGACGACAGCCGCGCGGTGGGCAGCGCCGCGGCGTTGGCCTGCTGGAGCGCCCCCTCGAGGCCGTCGCGGTCCTCGACATCGGCGATCCACCAGTCGAAGCCGTCATGCACCGTCACGGTGAGGGCGGTGTCGGTGAGGAGGTCCTGCAGCCGCGGGCCCTCACCCGGTGCCTCGGTGAGACCCACGATGCCGGACTCCTCGGCCTCCAGGGCCTTGAGCAGGACCGCGGCGACCTCGCGGGAGACGTCGCCGAAGTTGTGCTGCACCTGCAGGCCGGCCCACACCTGACCGCTGTCGCGCCGCATCGCGGGGGCGGCCAGCGGCAGCAGCGTGCCGAGCTGGACCGGGGTGTCCTCGTGGCCCTTGACGGTCAGCGGCACCGTCGCGGAGGGGACGAGCTCGCGCAGCGCCACCAGGTCGCACTCGTTGGGCAGGCCCTCGAACGGTCGAGCCACGAAGACACCGGCGCCACCCGGTGCGCCGTGGCAGGCCTTGTAGCGCTTGCCGGACCCGCAGGGGCAGGCGGCGCGGGGGCTGATCTCGCCCTCGGTCCGGGTGGGTGCGTTCTTGGTGCGGTTCTTCTTGGCCACGGGCAGACAGCCTAGAGGTCGGGCCGTGGACGCCGGTTGTCGGCGGCAGCGGGCCGCCATATTGTTTGCATCCAAACGATTGGAGTGCCGATGCCTGCTGCCCCGAGGATGCTCCTCATCCTCAGCGAGAACTGGACCCTGGCCGACGGTCGCGAGCTGCCCGCGCTGGTGCGGTGGGCCCGTGAGGCGGAGGACGCCGGCTTCGACGCGGTGATGCTCAGCGAGCACGTGGTGCTGGGTCCCGACGCCGGTGCGCACGGAGTGATGGCCAACCCGCGGGCGTACGCCGCTCCGGGCAACCAGGACCCGGCCACCCCGTGGCCGAGCTCGCTGCTGCTCCTGAGCGCCATCGCCGCCGCCACCTCGCGCATCCGGCTGGTGGCCAGCGCCGTGCTCGCGCCGCTGCGCCACCCGCTCCTGCTCGCCCGCGAGCTCGGCACGCTCGACCTGCTCTCCGAGGGCCGACTCGTGGTGCAGCCGGGCGTGAGCTGGAGCAGGGACGAGTACGCCGCCCTCGCCGTCCCGTTCGGCCGCCGTGGCAGGATCCTCGACGAGCAGCTCGCCGTGCTCGAGACGGTGTGGCGCGAGACGCCGGCGAGCTTCCACGGCGAGTTCTTCGACTTCAGCGACGTCTACCTCGAGCCCAAGGCGCACCGGCCCGAGGGGCCGCGGATGTGGTTCGGCGGCCAGCACGTGCACGGCCCGGTGCTCGAGCGGCTGGTGCGCTACGGACACGGCTTCCACCCGTTCGGCACTCCCAGCTCGGCGGACCTGGCACTGCTCCGCTCGGCGCTCACGGCCGCGGGTCGCGACCCGGACGACATCGAGATGGTCGGCGGCACCCGCGCGAGGTTCCCCGACGACGACTCCTGCGCCGACCTGGGTGAGGCGATGGCTCCGATCGCCGAGCAGATCGAGCAGGGCTTCACCACCTTCTGCGTGAAGCCCTCGCAGTTCATCGACGATCCGGCCGACCTGCCGCGGTTCCTGCGCGAGGTGATGCGGCGCGCGGAGGCGCTCGCCGGGTGACGCGCCGGGGTCAGACCATCCGCGAGAGCCGGTCCAGCATGTAGCCCGGCCGGTCGGTGATGACCGCCTCCACGCCCAGGTCGAGGCACACCTCGAGATCGGCGTCCTCGTTGACGGTCCACACGTGCAGCCGCCGGTCGTCCAGCAGCAGCCGCCGGCCGAACCGCGGGTGGTCGCGCAGCTCGCCGACGCCCGGCCCGATGATCCAGTGCGGGGAGACCATCCGCCGCAGGGTCGGCCAGTACTGCGCCCTGTCGATGAGCTGCACCAGCGGCACCGCCGGGGTGAGCCGCTCCATCCGCTGCAGCGCCGTGTAGCTGAAGGACATCACCCGCACCGGCGAGCCCGGCCGGTCCCAGCCGAACTCGGCCAGCAGCTCGGCGAGCCGGCGCTCGGTGAGGCCGCCGTACCGGGTCGGGTGCTTGGTCTCGATGGCGAGCTCGACGCGCCGGTCGTAGTCGCGCACCGTCTCCAGCAGGGTGCGCAGGGTGAGCACCCGGTCGAGCCGGTCGTCGCGGTCGGGCTCCTCCTGGGGCCGGTCGGGCTGGCCCTTCTTCCAGGTGGCGAAGTTGAGCTGCTCGAGCTCGGACAGGGTCATCTCGGAGACGAGCCCCTCGGTCTGCGCGGTGCGGCGCAGGGTGCGGTCGTGCACGCAGACGAGGTGACCGTCCGAGGTCAGCCTGATGTCGCACTCGAGGCCCTCGGCACCGACGTCGAGCGCCTCGACGTACGCCCCGAGGGTGTGTTCGGCGATCTGCTCGCTGGCGCCGCGGTGCGCGACGACCTGGGGCCTCATGCCACCTATTGTGCTGGCGCGCCGGTGGTGCTCAGTGGAACCCGCCGGTGAGGTTCGTCAGCGTGATGAACAGCACGAAGACGACCGCCCCGAGCACCGCCCCGAAGCAGCCGAACGTCAGTGCCGTCCACTCCCGGCGACGACCGCGTACGACGAGGGTCACCAGCGCTGCGACGCCGAGCAGCGCCCCGAGGGGCCAGACGAACACGCACACCAGGAAGGCGACGAACGCGAGCGGGATCGCCGGCGCCCACTCCACATGGCTCTGGTCGGGCTGGTTCACGCGGGAGATCTTAGGCAGCCCCCGCGTGCGGGCCGCATCTAGACTCGGGGCCATGCCGGAGCTGCCCGAGGTCGAAGCGCTCGCCCTCGACCTGCGCGGTCGACTCCACGACCGGGCGATCACCACGATCCACCTCGCGCAGTTCAGCGCGCTCAAGACCTTCGACCCGCCGCTGGCGGCGCTGGAGGGGACGCTCGTCGACGACGTGACCCGGCACGGGAAGTTCCTCGACATCGAGGCCTCCGGGATCCACCTGGTCATGCACCTGGCCCGCGCCGGCTGGGTGCGCTGGCGCGACGAGGTGCCGACCATCCCGCCGAAGCCGTCGCCGAAGTCGACCCTCGCCGCGCGGGTGGTGCTCGATCCTTCGACGGGCTCGGGAAGCGTCGCCGGCCTGGACGTCACCGAGGCCGGCACCAAGAAGTCCCTGGCCCTGTACGTCGTCCGCGACCCGCAGGACGTTCCGGGCATCGCCAGCCTCGGTCCCGAGCCGATGGCCGAGGCGTTCACCCAGGACGTGCTCGCCGGCATCCTGAAGGAGGCCGGCCGCAAGCAGCTCAAGGGCGTGCTGCGCCACCAGGGCACCATCGCCGGGATCGGCAACGCCTACTCCGACGAGATCCTGCATGCGGCGAAGATGTCGCCGTACAAGCCAGCCGACTCGCTCTCCGAGGAGGAGCTGGGGACCCTCTACACGGCGCTGCGCACCACCCTGTCCGATGCCGTCGCGCGATCGAGCGGCCTGGCCGCCAGCGAGCTCAAGGGCGAGAAGAAGTCGAACATGGCCGTGCACGGCCGCACCGGGCTGCCCTGCCCGGCCTGCGGCGACACCGTCCGCGAGGTCAGCTTCGCCGACTCCTCCCTGCAGTACTGCCCGACCTGCCAGACCGGCGGCAAGCCCCTTGCCGACCGCCGGATGTCCAAGCTGTTGAAGTAGGAGTCGAAGAAATGAGCATCCCCACCGTCGAGGTCACCGGCGTCCCCGACCCGATCCCGGTACCGGTCCTCGACGTCCGCGAGGACTTCGAGTGGCAGGCCGGCCACATCGACGGCGCGCTGCACATCCCGCTCTCCGAGCTACCGGCCCGGGTCGGCGAGGTCCCCGACGGCCAGTTCCTGGTCACCTGCAAGGTCGGCGGCCGCTCCGCCCAGGCGGTGGCGTGGCTGACGGCGAACGGCCACGAGGCCGTCAACCTCGCCGGCGGCATGCTCGACTGGGCCGCCGCGGGCCGGCCGATGGTGAGCGAGAACGGTCAGACCCCGACCGTCGCCTGAGCCCGCTGACGCACTCAGCCCAACGCCGACGGCGACTCCAGCGCCACGTCCAACAGCTCCAGGTACTCCACCCGCGGCACCTCCACCACCCCCAGCGACGCCAGGTGCGCCGTCTGCCACTGCACGTCCAGCAGCCGCGGCCCCGGAGCCGCCGCGAGTGCTCGCGCGAGGCCGACCAGGGCGGCCTTGGACGCGTCCCGGGCGCGGTGGAACATCGACTCCCCGGCGAACAGCCCGCCGATCTCGACGCCGTACAGTCCGCCCACCAGCTCCCCATCGCGCCACGCCTCCACCGAGTGCGCCCAGCCCAGCCGGTGCAGGTCGGCGTACGCCTCGAGGATGTCCTGGTTGATCCAGCCGCCCTCGCGTGTGGGGTCCGCGCAGGCGCGCACCACGTCGACGAAGGCGGTGTCGAGGCGGATCTCGAAGTGCTTCATCGACTTGCGCAGCGAGCTGGTCACCCGCACCCCGCCGAACTCCTCCTCGGCGTCCAGCGGGAGCACGCCGCGCTGGGTCGGCGAGAACCACAGCAGCTCGCCGGGCAGATCGCCCGGCATGGGGAAGAGCCCGAGCCGGTACGCCGCCAGCAGCGTCCCGGCCTCCAGATCGGCGCCCACTGCCACCATGTCGTCGACCTGCGCCTCCAGGCCGGGGGAGCGCAGATCGGGCAGGATCCACGGCGTCGGGGCGGGCTCGATCGGCACGGCCACGAAACTACCGCGCGCGGCGCAGGGTGGTTGGGACGCCTTCCTAGGATCGAGGCCATGGTGCAGTCGAAGAAGGTAGCCGCCTCCCTAGGCACCGCCCTGGCGCCGAAGGTGATCGGCTGGGCGCCCGGGGTGACCAGCTCGTTCGTCCTGCACGCCCTCAACCGCGCCATCGTGGGTGTCGGGCCGCTGCCCGGCGCCGCGGAAGCGGCGGACAAGCAGCTGGAGGAGCAGCACGGCGACAGCGCCAAGGCGGTCCACGAGGTGATCGAGAACCACGTCACCTACGCCGGCGCCGGCGGCTTCGTGACGAACATCGGCGGCCTGGTCACGGCCGCCTTCACCATTCCGACGAACATCACCGGGCTGGCGCTGATCCAGTGCCGGATGGTGGCGGGCATCGCCCACCTGCGCGGCTACGACCTGGAGGATGCCCGCACCCGCCATGCGATCCTCGCCTGCATCCTCGGTCGGGATCGGGTGGATGCGCTGGTGAAGGCGAAGCGGCTGCCGGCACCGCCGATGGCCCTGGCCACGGCGCCGGTCACCGACCCCGAGCTCGACCGCCTGATCCCCCCGCTGGTCGCCTCGGAGATGGTGGCGCGGATGGCGGGCAAGCGGCTGGCCGTCACCGTGGGGCGCAAGATCCCGGTGGTCGGCGGGGTGGTCGGTGCGGGCGCCGACGGCTACGTGACCTGGCGCGTCGGCCGCTACGCCAGCCGCGAGCTGCTGCCCCGGGCTCGGTAGTAGGCGTCCAGCACGCGCTGACCGGTGCGGCCTCGGGTGAGCAGCCGGTAGAGCCGCTCCTTGAGCCGGTAGACCGGGTTCATCCGCGCTCGCGCCAGCTGCCCGTGCAGGTCGGCGATCTCGGCGTGCAGGCGGGCCTCGTTGGCGCGCCACCGGCCGACGTCGTGGACCAGCGCCACGATCGAGGCGGCCGCCGCGTCGACGACCTGGTCGAGGTCGGGGGCGTCGGGATCGGAGAACGCCGCGGGTCGCTCGCCGCTGAGCTCGGCCAGCGACCCGACCACGTCGTACCCCTGGCTGCTCAGCTCCTCGACCCAGCGGTCGGTGAGCTCGGAGATCCACGGGAACGCGGTGGGAGGCAGCGCCAGCCGGGGTGAGCCGGTGCGGGCCGAGAGCGTGCGGTGGGCGAGCACCTCGCGGATCAGCTCGCGGTAGTCGGCGGGCTCGATCTGGTCGTTGGCGCGCAGGTTCACCTGGCGCAGAAGGTAGGTCTCGGGGACGCCGAGGGAGACGTTGGCGCGGTCGGTGCCGAGGTCGAGGTCGAGGCCTGCGAGCCCGAAGGTGGTGACGAACCGCTCCCAGAGCAGGTCGCGCGGGCTTCCCGGCGGCGGCACCGTCACCAGGTGCACCCGGTCGGCGGGCAGGTCGTGGCGCCACCGGTCGACGATGTCGGGCAGCTCCTGCACCGCCCAGAACCAGGATGCGATGATCCCGCTGCGGCTCTGCTCCTGCAGCTCGGCGAGGAAGTCGGCGTAGGACGTGGTGGTGCGGTGCTTGATGTTCTCCTGCCACTCGGCCGGGATCTGGCGCACCAGGTCGCGCACGGACAGGACCAGGTGCACCTCGGTCGAGCCGTCGCCGTGCCCCAGCGACGCCAGCGCACGCCGGGTCTGGGCCGGCGTGGCCCGGGCGAGGATCTCGTGGCTGACGATCGCCGTGCCGTCGAACGCCCGGACCTCGGCGGCGAGCCGGTCCCATGCGCCGACGGCCTGCTCCTCGAGCCCGCCCCAGGGCAGCCGCATCAGGTCGAGCGCCGCCAGGAAGTGCGCGTCGAAGCGGTCGGCGGGGTAGAGGATCCCGTGCTCCTCCAGCAGCGGACGGTTGCGGAAGCACACGTCCTGCAGGTAGGTCGTACCGGTCTTCGGGGTGCCGACGTGCAGCAGCACGCGTCTGGCCACGTCAGGCTCCTTCCACCCGGGAGTGGGGGTCGTTCTCCAGCAGCGTCCGGAGTGCGAGCGTGAGCACCGCCTCCTCCGAGGGCGAGCCACCCGCGCGGCCCGAGGCATCCGGGGCAGCGGCGGCGCCAGGCCCGCCGAGGACCAGGGCCGGATCGCCGAGCACAGCGTAGTCGCCGCCGGTCAGCTCCTCGTGCACCAGCCGGGCCCGCCGGGCGACCCAGCCCTCGAACCGCTGCGGCAGCGCCAGCGGGGCGCCGGGGACCCGCGCCAGCCGGGGGACCAGCCCGTGCAGCATCAGCTCCTCGCGGTGGCCCGGACCGGCGAACAGTCCGACCAGCGGCGAGATCCGTCGAGCCAGGTCGAGCGCGTCAGCGGCCAGGACCGGTGGCCGCGGCAGCGCCAGGTCCACGCCCAGGATCGAGGGCACCAGAGCCGGATCCGTGACGATCCGGACGTTCTCCGGACCGACCCGGCGCGCCCACCAACGCGCCTGCCGGGCCAGGTCCGCGCGTGCGGGCAACCGGTCGGCGCGTCGCAGCTTCCGCAGCCAGGCCTCCCAGCCGGCGGCGCCGTCGACGAGGCTCCGCCTGGTCCAGGCGTCGATCAGCATGCCGCCCAGGTCGCGCCCGACCAGGTAGGTCACGGCTCGGCCGCCGCCCGGCGGGTAACCGTGCCGGGCGAGCTCCGCCCGCATCGGTACGGCGAGCCACGGGTCGCCGCTGAGCTGGTACCGCACCCGTCGGATGCGCGGCCGGCGCCCGGCCGGGCGCTGCGGAAGCCCGGTGCGGACGACGTCCTCGGCCAGCAGCCCGGTGAGCACGCGGAGCAGCTCCGTGGTCGGGAGCTCGGCGGGATCCACCGGCGGCGTGCCGAAGCGGACGTGCGGCTCGCCGAGCAGGCCGAGGTCACCGCGACCGCGGCCGACGAGGTCACCGGCCAGCACGCGGTCGACGAGGGTCGGCGAGGGTCGGCCGACCTGGTTCAACCGGCGCAGTGCCTCCAGCTGCTGGGCGCCGGGGATGTCGGCTGCGTCGGCCGGGGCCGGCGCGGTGTCGGGCATCTGGGCGCAGAACGCCCGCCACGGCGTGGTGCCCCCGCTGCGCAGGTGGGCCACCCAGGCGACGGACCGGCTCACGGGCCCACCAGGCGCTCGCGAGCCCGCTTCACCTTCGCGCCCAGCGTGAGGTCGGGGTCCTCGCGCCGAGCGGCCTCGGCGGTCATGGCGGCGAGCGCGTCCAGGGCTGCCTGCAGCTGGAGCCGCGGCCGGACCCGGTCGGGGTTGTGCCAGGTCGTGTCGGGATCGGGCGCCGGCGGTCTCAGGTCGTCGAGGTCCCCGATGACGTCGATGCGGCTCTGCTGGGCCCACTCGATCCAGCGCTCGCTCACCTCGGCGACCCAGGGGTGCAGGGCGGGCGGCAGCCGGACCCGGTCGCTGTCCCGATGCACCAGCACGTCCTCGGCGAGCATGACCCGGATGAGGCGGTCGTAGGTGCCGCCGGGCCGCTCCGAGCGCTCGAGCCGCCGGTTGAGCCGGCGGATGACCTGGGTCTCGGCCATCCCCAGTGAGCGGTTGGACCGGGCGCCCTCGCGCGGTGCCCAGGCGGGGTCGAAGCCGCAGGCGGCGGCGAACCGCCGCCACAGCTCGTCGCGGGGTACGGCGGTGTGCACGCCCGGCACGGTGACGAGATGGATCCGCTCCGGCGGCAGGTCAGCACCCCAGGTCGTCAGCACGGTGGGGAACCGGAAGACCCGGTAGAACCACATCTTCTCGGCCTGGAAGCGCTTCAGGAAGTTCTCGAAGGTCCAGCGCTGTCCCTGCTTGATGCCCTCCTGCCACGCCGCGGGAAGCTGGCGCGCCAGGTCGCGGGCGGTGTAGACGACGTGCAGCTCGGTGGACTCGCCGACGTCCAGGTCGCGCCACAGCCGGGCGACGTGCTTGGGCTTGGCGTCGGCCAGGATCTCGTGGCTGAGGATGAGGGTGCCGCTACTGCGCCGGACCCGGCGTACCAGCGCGTCCCACGCGCCCTCCGAGCGGGCGATCGGCCCGCGCCAGTCGGTGCGGCCGAGCAGGTCCAGCGCGGCGCGGAACTGGAAGAGGTTCGGCGTGGCCAGCGGTCCCCGGGTGAGGTAGTGGACGTCCAGCTCGGCCAGGGCGGCCATGTTGGCGGTCAGTCGGTTCTGCAGGTACGTCGTCCCCGTCTTCGGGGCACCTACGTGGACATAGAGCCGGCGCCTCATGACTGGATTGTGCCAGCGGCCCTGCGAGCGGTGGGCTGCCAGCCCGGTGGGCGGAAGAGGTAGCCGAGGCGGTCGCGCCAGGTCCGAGCCGCGCGGACGTCGCGCCACAGGGCGGCGTAGGCGCCGTACTGGAGCGTGAGCAGGCGGTAGGTCCCGACCTGCGTGGTGAGGCCGTAGCGGGGGCGGTGCACCTCGGGCTGGAACGTGCCGAACATGCGGTCCCAGATGATGAGGATGCCGGCGTAGTTCTTGTCCAGGTAGAGCGGATCGGAGCCGTGGTGGACGCGGTGATGCGACGGCGTGTTGAAGATCAGCTCGATGGGCCGCGGCAGGGTGCCGATCGTCTCGGTGTGCACGAAGAACTGGTAGACGAGGTTGATCGAGAACGCGACGTAGATGCCGACCGGGGAGAAGCCGAGCAGCGGCAGCGGCAGGAAGAAGAAGAACTCGAACCAGGGGTTCCACTTCTGCCGCAGGGCGGTGGCGAAGTTCATGTACTCCGAGGAGTGGTGCGCCTGATGGGCCGCCCAGCCGACCCGGGCGCGGTGCACGAACCGGTGGTTCCCGTAGTAGGCGAGGTCGACGGCGAGGACGCTGATCAGCACGCCCCACCAGGTGCCGGGCACGTGCCAGGGGGCGAGGTAGGTCCAGATCCCGATGTAGACGACGAACATGACCACCTTGATGAGGGTCGTCGTCGCCAGCGAGCCGATGCCCATCAGGATCGAGGTCCGAGCGTCGCGGGCCAGGTACCCGGTCCGGCCGCGCTCGCCGTCGGTGACGGCCGACCAGGCGTTGTCGTCGTGGTCGAGCCACCTCAGCGCTGCGAGCTCGATGAGCATCGCCAGGACGAAGAAGGGGACCGCGTAGGTGATCGGGTTGTGCATCGGATCCAGCATCTCGCGCACGACGGTGACCTCCGTCTCGATATGACCTTTGGGTAAGTTACCCCACGGTCATATGTCCTGGCTAGGCTCTCGGCATGGCCCGTCCCAACGCCGGCACCAAGGGCGTCCCGCGCGCCGACCGTGAGGAGCAGATCCTGGACGCGGCCGGCCGCCTGTTCGGCAGCCTGGGGTACGCCGGCACGTCGGTGGCGGCGGTGGGGGAGTCCGCCGGCATCTCCAAGCCGCTGGTCTACAGCTACTTCGGCTCCAAGGAGCGCCTCTACGGTGCCTGCCTGCGGCGGGCCGGTGAGCAGCTCGCCGTCGAGATGGAGGCCATCGCACGCAGCGGCGTGGTCGGCCTCGAGCGTGGCCTGCGCACGCTGCAGGGCGTCTTCGAGCTGCTCGAGCCGCAGCCCTGGGTCTGGCGGCTGATCTTCGACGCCACCGCGCCCACCGACGGCGAGGTCGCCGAGGTGATGGCGACCTACACCGCACGGATCACGGCGCTGGCCGAGGAGGGTGTCGGCGAGCTCGCCGCCCTGGTCGGCATCACCGACCCGCTGGACGTCTCCGCGCTGGTGCGCGTCTGGATGAGCATCTTCGACGCACTGGTCGGGTGGTGGGTCGAGCGGCCCGACCAGAGCGCAGCGGCGATGACCGCGCGGTGCGTCCGGCTCTTCGCCGGTGTCACCGGGGCCGACCTCGGTACCGTGCTCGCGTGAGCATCGGTCGTGACATCCAGGGGCGCATCTACCGCGCGGGTCTCTTCGGCACCCGGCCCGCCGTGCCGACGTCGTACGACGCGCTGGAGGCCGCCGCGCAGCGCCGGATGAGTGCCGCGGCCTGGTCCTACGTGCACGGCGGCGCCGGCCTCCAGGCGACCGTACGGGCCAACCGCCAGGCGCTGGACGCGGTGCGGCTGGTGCCGCGCTACCTGGTCGACGTGGAGGAGCGCGACCTGTCCGTCGACCTCCTCGGTCGCCGCCTCGCCTCGCCCCTGCTGCTCGCGCCGATCGGGGTGCTCGAGATGGCCCACCCCGAGGCGGAGTACGCGGTGGCTCGGGCCGCCCGAGGGCTCGACGTACCGATGGTGATCTCGACCCAGGGCAGCGTGCCGATGGAGGAGACGGCGCGGACCCTGGGCCGCACGCCGCGGCTCTTCCAGCTGTACTGGAGCCGCGACGAGGACGTGGTGCGCTCCTTCGTGGAGCGTGCCGAGTCGATCGGTGCCGACGCCGTCGTGGTCACCCTCGACACCCACCTGCTCGGCTGGCGCACCCGCGACCTCGACCTGGGCTACCTGCCGTTCGCCCGTGCCGAGGGGATCGCGCAGTACACCTCCGACCCCGCCTTCCGTGCGCTCGTCGAGGCCCGCGAGCCGTTCGGGAACACGCCCCGTCCGCGGCTGCGCGAGATCCCCGCCGCCCTGCGAGCGCTGCGCTCCATGCGACACCACTGGCCGCAGCGCGTCGGGCATCGCGATCCGCGGCCGCGTGCGGCCGTGGAGACGTTCCTCGACGTCTTCTCCCGCTCCGACCTGACCTGGGCGGATCTCGCCCGGCTGCGCGAGATGACCCGTCTCCCGATCCTGGTCAAGGGCATCCAGCACCGCGACGACGCCCGGCTCGCCGTCGACCACGGAGTGGACGGGCTCGTGGTCAGCAACCACGGCGGCCGCCAGGTCGACGGAGCGATCGGCTCGCTGGACGCCCTGCCGGCGGTGGTCGCCGAGGTCGACGGCCGGGTGCCGGTGCTCTTCGACAGCGGTATCCGCGGAGGTGCCGACGCGGTCAAGGCGCTCGCCCTCGGTGCTCGCGCGGTCCTGGTCGGCCGGCCCTGGGTCTACGGGCTGGCGCTGGCCGGTGAGGCCGGCGTACGGGCCGTCCTCGAGCACCTGCTCGCCGAGCTCGACCTGACGCTGGGGCTGGTGGGGGTGCGCTCGGTCGGCGAGCTCGGTCCCCACGTGCTGGCATGAGCGGGCACAAGGGCGGCAAGCGCCGCGCCGACCCGCGGGCCCGCTACCAGGGCTCGGCCGGTGGCAGCCACGCGCACGCGGCCGATCCGCACGGCAGCGGCCCCGGTCATAGCCCCGGTCACAGCCCCGGTCATAGCCACGGTCACAGCCACGGCCCGGCGCCGGATCTCGCCGTACCGCCGACGGCGCGGTGGGCACTGCTCGGCACGCTCGCGGTGGTGGCGGTGGCGATCGTGGTCGGCGTCATCGGCCTGTGGCCCGACCGCGGCACGGTCCGCGAGCTCTCGCACAGCCTCGACTTCGCCGCGCCGGGCGTGACGTTCCCGCACGCCACGGTGCAGAAGGTGCAGCCGGTCTGCGTCAACGCCGACACGCAGAGCAACGTCTGCGGCAACCTCGAGGTGCAGGTCGACGGCAAGGGCTCGGGCACGGTGCTGGTGCAGGTCCCTGCCGAGGTGACCCACTCCGGGCTGAGCCGAGGGAGCCGGGTCCAGCTGCAGGTGACGCCGGCGAACGGGACCACTCCGGCCGCGTACGCCTACTTCGCCACCGACCGCTCCGGTGCCCTGTGGGTGCTGCTGGGGATCTTCGTGCTGGTGGTCGTGGCGGTGGCTCGGCTGCGTGGCCTCCTGGCGCTGGTCGGGCTCGCCTTCGGCGGCCTGGTCGTCGGTGGCTGGTTGCTCCCCGGGCTGCTCAGCGGCCACTCGCCACCGCTGGTGGCCCTGGTGGCGGCCGGCGCGATCATGTACGTCGTCCTCTACCTCACCCACGGGCTGTCCCTGCGCACCTCGGCCGCGCTGGTCGGCACCCTGGGCGGTCTCGGCGTGACGGCCGTGCTGGGCCTGCTGACGGTTCACGCCACCCATCTCACCGGGGTGGGCGACGAGGGCGCGAGCATCCTCACCTCGACCGTCGGGCATCTCGACTTCCAGGGACTGATGACCTGCACGGTGATCATCGCCGGCCTGGGCGTGCTCAACGACGTGACCATCACCCAGGCCGGCGCGGTCTGGGAGCTGCGGGCCGCCGCCCCGCAGATGTCCCGCTGGCGGCTGTGGGCCGGCGCGATGCGGATCGGCCGCGACCACATCGCCTCGACGATCTACACCATCGTGTTCGCCTACGCCGGGACCGCGCTGACCACCCTGCTGATCATCAACCTCTACGACCGGCCGCTGGTCGACCTGATCGGCACCGAGCAGATCACCGAGGAGATCGTCCGGTCGCTGGTCAGCGCGATCGGTCTGGTGCTCGCCGTTCCCCTGACCACGGTGGTGGCCGCGCTGACCGTCCCGGGGCCGGTGCGGCCCGAGCCCGAGCTGTTCTAGGTGGTGGTGCGGGGTGCGGTTGTGACCCCTGGGGGTCACAACCGAACGTTGGGGGCCGAAGCATTGCCCATCAACGTGCGGTTCTGACCCCTGGGGGTCAAAACCGTCACCGGGCCCTCCGCGGAGCGAACAGCGCCGCCACGAACCCGAGCGTCACCGCTCCGGCACCGGTCAGCAGTGCGGGACCGATCGCGCCGGCGTAGCCATCGGGTGCGATGTGCCCGCCGTTGCCGAGGAAGACGGCTGTCAGCAGCGCGATCCCGAGTGCTACCCCGAACTCCCGGATGGTGGAGTTGGCCGAGCTGGCGATGGCGAAGTCGCCCTCCGGCAGGCCGTCGAGCACGGAGGTCGAGATGGTCGGGAACACCATGCCCATCCCCACCCCCGCCATGGCCAGCGCCGGCACGAAGGAGGAGTACGCCGAGGCGTGCTCGGTCAGCGCCGCGAACCATGCCAGCGACCCGGCCTGCAGGGCCAGCCCGACCAGCATCAGCGGTCGGGCGCCGATCCGGCCGGTCAGCGCTCCGGCGATCGGTGCGACCACCATCGGCGCCGCCGTCCAGGGGAGGGTGCGAAGGCCCGCACCGAGCGGCGTGAAGCCCTGCACCACCTGCAGGTACTGGGAGAGCAGGAAGACCGCACCGAACATCCCGACGGTGAACGCGAGCGCGACGAGGTTGGCGACCGAGAAGCTGCCTGCGGCGTAGAGCCGTAGCGGCAGCACCGCGTCGCTGCGGCGGCGGGCCCAGCCGACGTACGCCGGGACGAGCAGCGCCGCCACGATCAGCGGCACGAGCACCCGAGCCGAGGACCAGCCGTCGTCGTTGCCGTGCACGATGCCCCAGATCCCGCCGAAGACGGCGCCGCCGAGGAGCAGGGTGCCGACCGGGTCGAGCCGCTGCCACGTCCCGCGGGACTCGCGTACCGCGAGCAGCACCAGGGGGATCGCGAGGACGGCGACCGGCACGTTGAGCCAGAAGATCGCCTCCCAGCTGATCCCCTGGACCACCGCGCCACCGACCACCGGACCGAGTGCCACCCCGAGCCCGGAGACCCCGCCCCAGATGCCGATCGCCGCGGGCCGGAGGCGGTCGGGGACGCCTGCGGCGAGCAGGGTCAGCGACAGCGGCATGATCGCCGCCGCGCCGAAGCCCTGGACCGCCCGCGTCGCGATCAGCGTGCCGGCGGAGCCGGAGAGCGCAGAGCCGATCGAGGCGAGGGTGAAGACGGTGATGCCCGCCAGCATCATCCGACGCCTGCCGATCCGGTCACCGAGCGTGGCCGCGGGCAGCATGAACGTGGCGAAGGCGAGCGTGTAGGCGTTCATGAACCAGGACAGGTCGCTCACGCTCGCGTGCAGGTCGCGCTGGATCACCGGCAGCGCGCTGGTCATCACCAGGTTGTCGAGGGTGGCCATGAACATCGGCAGGCTCACGGCCGCGATGGTCAGCCACAGCGGCACGCGGCGTACGCCGCCTGCGACGCGGGGCGAGGCGGAGGCCCCGCCATGGTCGGTGAGCGTGCTCATCGCTCCTCCTGCTGTCTTGTTGGCATCGAATGATTACTTACCTCAAAACGACGATAAGTAATCGACTGATAACATGTCAAGCGTGACTGTTCGGATGCCTGCCGAGGAGCGGCGCGCGCTCATCCTCCAGGCCGCGACGCGCGCCTTCGCCGAGGGCGGCTACAGCGGCACCAGCACCGACACCGTGGCCAAGGAGGCCGGCGTCAGCCAGCCGTACGTGGTGCGGATGTTCGGGACGAAGCTGGACCTGTTCCTCGCCGTGTTCGGCAACGCCTGCGACCGGATCGAGGCGGCGTTCCGGGCGGTGCTCGACGCCGGACCGTTCGACCCCGACAGCGAGGTCGACAAGGAGCGGATGGGGCACGCCTACACCGAGCTGCTCGCCGACAGCGACTTCCTGCACGTGCTGATGCACGGCTTCACGGCCAGCAGCGTGCCGGAGATCGGGGCGGTCGCCCGCGCCGGGATGGGCCGCATCTTCGACACCCTGCTGGCGACCGGCTGGGGGGAGGAGAAGGTCCGCGACTTCGTGGCGTACGGCATGCTTCTCAACGTGCTCCTCGCCATCGACGCCTTCGAGGGGGCCAGCGGTCCGCTGGCCCGGCTGGTGCAGGCCTGCGTCCCGCACGCGGACGGCGACGCCGCGGCGATCCGCGACAGCGGCCGGTCGCATGAGTGAGCCGTACGTCGTCGTCATCGGCGGCGCCAACATGGACCTGCACGCCCAGGCGCGGGCGGACCTCGTCGCCGGCACCAGCAACCCGGGCTCCTCGCAGCTCTCGCCCGGCGGCGTCGGGCGCAACATCGCCGAGGTGATCGCCCGGCTGGGCACCCCGTGCCACCTCGTCTCCGCCGTCGGCGACGACCCCCTCGGTGCCGAGCTGATCGCCCACACGGTCGACGCCGGCGTCGACGTGACGCACGTGCGGCAGCGCCCGGTGGCGACAGGCACCTACGCTGCGATCCTCTCCCCGGCCGGCGAGCTGGTCGTCGCGGTGGCCGACATGGCCGCCACCGACCTGGTGTCGCCGCTGGCGGTGGAGGCGGCGGCCGGCCTGATCCGCGGGGCCGGTCTGCTGGTGCTCGACGGGAACCTGCTCCCCGCCACCGTCGAGCACGCGCTCGAGGTCGCCCGGGACGCCGACGTCAGCGTGGTGCTCGACCCGGTCAGCGTGCCCAAGGCGGAGCGGTTGCGCCCGACGATCGGGCACGGGATCGGGCTGGTGACCCCCAACCGCGGTGAGCTGTCGGCCCTGACCGGCCTCCCGACGCGCACGCCCGCGCAGGTCGATCACGCGATCGAGCGACTGCACGCCCTCGGCGTGCCGTCGGTGTGGGTGCGGCTGAGCGAGGAGGGCTCGATCCTCGACACCGCTGCGGGCCGGTGGCCGCTCAGCGCGCCCGAGGTGGACCTGGTCGACGTGACCGGCGCCGGCGATGCGATGCTCGGTGCGTTCTGCCACGCGGTGCTCGGAGGCGCCGACCTGCTCACGGCCGCGCGCTACGGTCACGCCGCCGCGGCGCTCACCGTCACCTCGCGCTCGACCGTGCGCACCGACCTGTCCGACCAGCTGATCAGGAGCATGCTGTGAACGTCGAGATCGCCGCCGAGGTCCGTGAGGCGCTCGAGGCCGGACGACCCGTGGTGGCGTTGGAGTCGACCATCATCAGTCACGGGATGCCCTACCCGCAGAACGTCGCGATGGCGCGCGAGGTCGAGGAGATCGTCAGGGCAGGGGGCGCGGTGCCGGCGACCATCGCCGTGCTCGACGGCGTCCCCAAGGTCGGCCTGTCCGCCGATGAGCTGGAGCTGCTCGGCTCCGCACCCGGGGTCGTCAAGGTCAGCGTCCGCGACCTGCCGTACGTCGTGGCGCGCCGCCAGCACGGCGCCACCACGGTGGCGGCGACCATGCGGCTGGCCGCGCTCGCCGGTATCCGCGTCTTCGTGACCGGCGGGTTGGGTGGCGTGCACCGCGGGGCGGCCACCTCGTTCGACATCTCCGCCGACCTCACCGAGCTTGGCCAGACGTCGGTGGCGGTGGTCTCGGCCGGAGTGAAGTCGATCCTCGACATCGGGCTGACGCTCGAGACGCTCGAGACGCTGGGCGTCCCGGTGCTGGTCGACGGCAGTGACGAGTTCCCCTCCTTCTACTCCCGCTCCTCGGGCTTCGCCGCCCCGATGCGGGTCGACGGTCCGGCCGAGATCGCCGCCGTCCTCGCCGCCAAGTGGTCGCTGGGCCTGCCCGGCGGGGTGGTGGTGGCGCACCCGATCCCCGCCGAGGACGAGATCCCGGCCGGGGAGATCGGCGGCATCATCGAGCAGGCGCTCGGCGACGCCGACCGGCTCGGCATCAGCGGGAAGGACATCACGCCGTACCTGCTGGGACGGATCGTGGAGATCACCGAGGGCGCCTCGCTGACCGCCAACATCGCGCTGGTGAAGGCCAACGCCCGGCTGGGTGCCCGGATCGCCGTCGAGACGTCCGCCCTCGCGGGTTGAGACGTCACGTTCCGCGCACCGAGGCGTCAGTTCTCGCCGATCGAGTGGCGGTTCGGATTCGCCGTGCCGGAGATCTCCATCAGGTCCAGTGAGGCCGGGTCGGCGACCATGTCGATGTCGGTGATGAGCCCGTCGGCGACCGTGAAGAGGAAGGCCACCTTGACCTCGCGGTGATGGACCCAGGCGGCGTTCGCCCAGCCGTCGACCGTGACGGGCATGGCTCCGCGCGCCCCGTTGAACCGGTCGGCCACCGCCTCCTGACCCGTCCGTACGTCGGCGCCCATCGACGCCCCGGCCGGATCGGCGTGCAGCGCGACGCCGGGCGCCAGCAGCGAGAGCAACCGCGGCAGGTCGCCCCCGCGGGCCGCGGCGAGGAACGCATCGACCACGGCGCGGTGCTCGCGCCGCTCGGCCTCCAGGTCCGCTCCGCGCAGCCGCCGCCGGGCCCGCGAGGCGAGCTGACGCACGGCCGCCTCGGAACGGCCCAGGGTCGCGGCCACCTCCTCGAAGGGGACCGCGAAGAGGTCGTGCAGCACGAACGCCACCCGCTCGATCGGCGAGAGCGTGTGCAGGACGACCAGCATCGCCGCGTCCACCCGGTCGGCGAGCACCGCATCCGCCTCGGGCCCGCTCGCCGCGTCCGGCTGCTCCGGCAGCTCGTCGGTCGAAGCGACGTGCCGCCGGCTGCGCAGCTGGTCCAGGCACAGCCGGGTCACGACCGTGGTCAACCACGCGGCGACGTTGTCCGGCGTACCGCTGCCGGGCAGGGATGCCAGCCTCAGCCAGGCCTCCTGGACGACGTCCTCGGCACCGGCCGGCGAGCCGAGGACCCGGTCGGCGATGGCCAGCAGGCGGGGTCGCTCGGTCTCGAACAGTGCGGACAGCTCGCTCTCGTGCACGCTCACATCCTGCTCGACGCACGAGCGGGGTGGAACGTGACATCGCGGGCCGGCCTCAGCCGGCGACCACCGTCGCGACGGTCAGGCCGGGGCCGCCGCCCGCAGCTTCTCCAGCAGCGGCCCGGCGGCCTCGTCCAGGAACCGCTGCTGCCCCTCGTCGCCGACCTGGACCAGCCCGATGTCGGTGAAGCCCGCCTCCCAGAAGGACCTGACGGACTCCACGATCCTGTCCAGGTCGGGACCGCACGGGATCGACTCGGCGACGTCCTCGGGCCGGACGAACTGGCTGGCGGCGGAGAAGCCGGCAGTCGTCGGCAGGTCGGCGTTGACGCTCCAGCCCCCGCCGAACCACCGGAACTCCCGGTGCGCCCGCTCGATCGCTGCCTCCTCGGAGGGGTCCCAGCAGATCGGGATCTGGCCGATCGCGCGAGCACCGGAGCCGATCGCGAGGGCGTCGGGCTGGTCGTTCCACGCGGTCACCAGCTGCTGGTCCGGCTCGACCGCGATGAGGTCGTCGCCGTACGGCGCGAAGGCCTCCACCGCCCGGTCGCCCGCACAGGCGACGGCGATCCGGACGGTCTCCTCCGGCAGGTCCCACAGCCGTGCGGAGTCGACGTCGAAGTGCTCGCCGCGGTAGGTCACCAGATCGCCGGCGAACAGCGCCCGGATCACCTCGATCGCCTCGGTCAGCATGTCCTGCCGGGTCTCGAGCCCGGGCCAGCCCATCCCGACGGTGTGCTCGTTGAGGTTCTCGCCGCTGCCCAGGCCGAGTGTGAAGCGCCCGTCGCTGAGCAGTCCCAGCGTCGCCGCCTTCTGCGCCACCACCGCGGGGTGGTAGCGCATCGTCGGGCAGGTCACATACGTCATCAGGCCCACGCGCGAGGTCGCCTGGGCGACGGCGCCCAGCACCGCCCAGGCGTACGACGCGTGCCCCTGCTCGGTCAGCCAGGGCGAGTAGTGGTCGCTGCTCTGCAGGAAGTCGAAGCCGACCTCCTCGGCGCGCTGCGCGTAGCCCACCAGCTCGCGGGGGCCGCTCTGCTCGGTCATGAGGGTGTAGCCGAAGTTCGTCATGCGGCCCTGTACCCGCGCGCTACGGTCGAGCACATGAGTCCCGCAGAACTCCTCCAGGATGCCTTCGCCCGCATCGTCGAGGGCGGCACCGCCGTCGTCGACGGCCTCACCGAGGACCAGCTCACCCACCGGATCGATCCGGAGGCCAACACGATCGCCTGGCTGGTCTGGCACCTGGCCCGGGTCCAGGACATGCAGGTCGCCGACGTCGCCGGTCACGAGCAGGTCTGGACCGCGCAGGGGTACGCCGAGAGGTTCGCGCTGCCGTTCGACGTCCAGGCGTCCGGGTACGGCCAGAGCGCCGAGGAGGTGGGTCGGGTCAGGGCGAGCGCCGAGCTGCTCGCCGCGTACCTGCGTGCCACCCACGAGGCCACCATCGGCTACCTGGAGCGGGTCACCGCCGCCGAGCTCGACCGGGTGGTCGACGAGCACTGGGATCCGCCGGTGACCCTCGGCGTACGGCTGGTGTCGGTGCTCGAGGACGATGCCCAGCACCTCGGCCAGGCCAACTACGTGCGCGGCATCGTCGAGCGAGCCGGCGCCTGAGCACCGCTCGGGCGCTCGCTCAGACGCTGAGCGGGTCCGATTGCTTGACCCGGTAGGCGACGAAGGTCGGCGCGAGCACCGCACACAGCGCGATGCCGACGATGACCAGCACGCCCCCGCCGAACGTGGTCGCCGCCGTCCCGACGACCGCTGCGGCACCGCCGTGAGCGACGTCGGCGATGCGCGGGCCGCCGGCGACCACGACGGTGAAGACGCCCTGCAGGCGACCGCGGACGTTGTCGTCGGCCGCCGACTGCAGGATGGAGCCGCGGATCGCCGCGGAGGCGACGTCGGCCGCGCCGGCGACCATCTGGAAGAACAGGCCGAGGATCAGCATCGGGACGCGGAGGTCCGGGGTCACCCACAGCGTCGCGCCGAACAGTGCGATGCCCGCCCCCCACACCGTGATGCAGCCGAGCACGATCAGGCCCTGCCGTTCCACCCGCGACATCCAGCCCGACAGGACGCCGCCGACCACCGACCCGGCCGGGATCGCGGCGAAGAGCAGCGCGAACGCGATGCCGCCGTCGGCCGGGCCGAGGAAGGACTGGTGCGCGATCTGCGGGTAGAGCGCCCGCGGCATGCCGAAGATCATCGCGACCAGGTCGACCACGAAGCTCATGAGGAGCACCGGCTGGGTGCGCAGGTAGACGAAGCCGTCGAGCACCGAGCGCAGCCCCGGCACCTTCGCGCCCGCGCCTTCGACAGGCATCTTCGGCAGCAGCACCACCGCGTAGAGGGTGGCGAAGAGGGTGATCGTGTCGATCAGGTAGAGGTAGGTGTAGCCGGTGATCGGGATCAGGATGCCGGCAACCAGCGGTCCGGCGATGGCACCCGCCTGCATCACCGTCATCGACAGCGAGTTGGCCGCCGGCAGCAGCTCGGGCGGGAGCAGCTTGGGCAGGGTCGCCGCGCGGGTCGGGGAGTTGATCGCGAAGAACGCCTGCTGCACCGCGAACAGGCTCAGCAGCAGCCACACGTTGCTGTTCCCGAGCGCCGACTGCAGCCAGAACAGCGCACTCGTGCCGATCAGGCCGACCGTCGAGATCATCATCATCAGGCGTCGGTCGAAGTGGTCGGAGAGGGCCCCGCCGTACAGGCCGAAGACCACCAGCGGGACCAGTCCGAACAGGCCGGTCAGTCCGACGTACGCCGAGGATCCGGTGTCGGCGTAGATCTGTGCGGGGACCGCGACGACCGTCAGCTGGGCGCCGACCATCGTGACGATCATGGCGATCCACAGCCGGCGGAAGTGTGGCTCGCGCAGCGGTCGAGTGTCGGCGACGAGACTGCGGAGGTTGGCCACGGTGCCCCAACCTACGTCGGGTCGGCTTTACTCCCGGAATCGCTGGGAGCGGCGAGCGTGGCAGGGTGGCACCATGACCGCGTCGATCTCGCCGACCCCGCCCGAGCCTCTCGTCCTGCCCGATGCCGGCTCCGCCGAGTCCTGGCTGCGCGAGCGCTCGGGATCGGCGCTCGCCCGGGTCGAGGAGCTGGCCGGTGAGCTGCGCACCGCACCGCCCGGTGGCGCGCTGGAGACGTTGCGGGTCTGGGACGAGGTGACCCTGGCGCTCCGCGGCACCTCCGGCATGGCCAGCCTGCTGGCCAACGTGCACCCGGTGGAGGCTGTGCGGACCGAGGCCGAGGCGACGGAGATGGCAGCCCAGCGGCTGTCGACCGCGCTGGCGCAGGACGGCGAGCTCTACGCGGCCTTCGCCGCCCTCGACGCGACCGGCCTGGACCCCCTCGCGCAGCGCTTCCTCGCCAAGATCCTGCTCGACTTCCGGCGGGCCGGCGTGGACCGCGACGATGCGACCCGGGCGCGCCTTCAGCAGATCGACGAGCGGCTGCTGGAGCTGGACCAGGAGTTCTCCCGCATCGCGCGCGACGATGTCCGCACCGTGCGGGTCGCCCCCGAACGACTCGGCGGCCTGCCGGCGGACTTCCTCGAGTCGCACCCCGTCGAGAACGACGGCCTGGTCACGATCACCACCGACTACCCCGATGCGCTGCCGGTGTTCGACTACGCCCGGGACGCCCGGCTGCGCACCGACCTGCGCCGGGCCTACCTCAACCGCGGCTACCCGGCGGCCGATCCGGTGCTGCACGAGATGTTCGACCTGCGGCACGAGTACGCCACCACTCTCGGCTACCCCGACTGGGCCTCCTACGACGCCGAGGTGAAGATGATCGGCTCCGGCGAGGCGATCCCGGCCTTCGTCGACAGGATCGCGGAGGCGGCCCGGGAGCCCGGTGAGCGCGACCTGGCGATCCTGCTCGAGCGCTACCGCCGCGACGTGCCCGACGCCGATCGGGTCGCCCTCGCCGACGCCAGCTACTACCGCAACCTGGTCTTCGCCGAGCTCTTCGACCTCGACACCCAGCTGGTCCGCACCTACTTCGACTTCGCCAAGGTGCGCGCCGGGCTGCTGGCGGTGACCGGGCGGCTGTTCGGCGTCCGGTACGACGAGGTCGACGTCCCGGTGTGGCACGAGGACGTGGCGTCGTACGACGTGGTGCGGCTGGCCGACGGCGCACGGCTGGGTCGCATCCACCTGGACCTGCACCCCCGCGAGGGCAAGTACAAGCACGCGGCGCAGTTCGATCTCGCGCCCGGCGTGGCCGGGAAGTCGGTCGCCGAGGGCGTGCTGGTGTGCAACTTCAGCCGCCACCTGATGGAGCACGACCATGTCGTCACGCTGTTCCACGAGTTCGGCCATCTGGTGCACCACGTGCTCGGCGGGCAGGGCGCGTGGGCCCGGTTCTCGGGCGTGGCCACGGAGTGGGACTTCGTCGAGGCGCCCTCGCAGATGCTGGAGGAGTGGGCGTGGGATCCCGCCGTGCTGGCGAGCTTCGCGACCGACGACGCAGGGGACCCGATCCCGGCCGAGCTGGTCGCCAAGATGCGGGCCGCCGAGGAGTTCGGCAAGGGCTACCTGACCCAGACCCAGACGATGTACGCGGCACTCTCCTACTGGTTCCACCAGGAGCGGCCCGCCGACCTGACCGCGCGGATGATCGAGCTGATGGAGCGCTACGGGCCGTTCCCCTACCTGGAGGACACGCACTTCTACGCGTCCTTCGGCCACCTGGGCGGCTACTCCTCGGCGTACTACACCTACCAGTGGTCGCTGGTCATCGCGAAGGACCTCTTCGGTGCCTTCGACCCCGCTGACCTCTTCGCCACCGAGGTCGCCGGCCGCTACCGCGACCGGGTGCTCGCACCCGGGGGATCGAAGGACGCCGCCGACCTGGTCGAGGACTTCCTCGGGCGACCGTTCACCTTCGACGCCTATGCCGACTGGCTGGCCCGCTGACCCGAGCCCCGCGTCGTGCGTCCCAGCGAGGCCTCGGCGCCTCGCTGGGACGCACGACTCAGGTCAGCGGGTTGAGCTCCGGCTCGACGTCCGCGTCGCCCAGGTCGGCCACGTAGTCGCTCGCGACCGTGCGGTCCTCGCCATCGGGCACGCGCAGCGCGCGGAGCACCACCGTGGCCAGCACGGCCACGATCACGTTGATCACGAACGCGGTCAGTGCGATGTAGACCCCGGTGTCGGTGAACGGGAAGTTGGCGACCGAGCCGCCGAAGTGCCGCTGCGTCGGCGAGGCCGTGCGGTAGGCGGTGACGGTGCCGTAGACCATCGCGACGGCCCACGCGAGCAGCAGCGCCCAACGGTGGAACCACCGGGTGTAGAGGCCCGCGACGATCGCCGGGAACGTCTGCAGGATCCACACCCCGCCGAGCAGCTGCAGGTTGATCGCGAAGCTCTTGTCCATGGCCAGCACGAACAGCAGCGCGCCGAACTTGACCACCAGCGAGACCAGCTTGGCGATCCTCGCCTCCTCGGTCGGCGTCGCGGCGGGCTTGAGGTAGGCCTTGTAGATGTTGCGGGTGAACAGGTTCGCCGCCGCGATCGACATGATCGCCGCCGGCACCAGCGCCCCGATCACGATCGCGGCGTACGCGACCCCCGTGAACCACGCCGGGAACTGGTTCTCGAACAGCTGCGGGATCGACTGCTGCGGGTTGTCCACCTTCACGCCCGCCGCGATCGCGACGAACCCGAGCAGCGCGAGCAGCCCCAGCAGGAACGAGTACGCCGGCAGCAGCGACGCGTTGCGCCGGATCACGCTGCGACTGCGGGTGGAGAGCACCCCTGTCACCGAGTGCGGGTACATGAACAGCGCCAGCGCCGAGCCGAGGGCGAGCGAGGCGTAGGCCCAGTGGCCGGTCGGCCCGGGCATGATCGCCTTGGGTGAGGCCTTCTTGGCGGCGATCGCGTCGGCGTTCTGGCTGTTGAAGTCGCCGAACCCCTTCTGGACCACGTCGAAGATGTGGCCCCAGCCGCCGACCTGGTGGGGGATGTAGATGACGGCCACGATGATCACGATGTAGATCAAGGTGTCCTTCACGAAGGCGATCAGCGCTGGTGCGCGGAGCCCCGCGGAGTAGGTGTAGGCCGCCAGGATGATGAAGGCGACGAACAGCGGCAGGTCCTTGACGAACCAGTTGTCACTGCTGCTCTGCAGCCCCATCACCTGCAGGACCACCTGCATGCCGACCAGCTGCAGCGCGATGTAGGGCATGGTCGCGACGATGCCGGTGACGGCGACGGCCAGCCCCAGCCCCTTCGATCCGTAGCGGCCCTCGACGAAGTCGGCCGGCGTCACGAACCCGTGCCGGTGCGACACCGACCACAGCCGTGGCAGGAAGGCGAAGACCAGCGGATAGATGATCACCGTGTAGGGGACGGCGAAGAACCCGGTCGCGCTGCCGGCGTACAGCGTCGCCGGTACCGCGATGAAGGTGTAGGCGGTGTAGATGTCGCCGCCGATGAGGAACCATGCGATGAAGGTGCCGAAGCCGCGCCCGCCCAGGCCCCACTCGTCCAGGCTGTCGAGCTTGCTCACCCGGCGCCAGCGCGCGGCGGCGAAGCCGAGCACGGTGACGACCAGGAACAGGAACAGGAAGACCCCGAAGGCGACGCCGTTCACCGCGGCTCACCCGTCCCCTCGCCCGACGCCGCGCGGCCGGCGGTCGCGCGGTCGCGCCGGAACGCCTCGCGGGCCAGGACGTAGGCGAGGGTGGTGCACACCGCCGCGAACGGCACCAGCAGGAACTGGAACCAGAAGTAGAAGGGGAAGCCCCACAGGGTGGGGTCGGTCCGGGTGTACGCCGGGACCAGCAGCGGGGGGACCGCCGCGAGCAGCAGCAGGACGCCCACGGCCACCCACAGGGCCGTGCTACGAGACGACATGGCTCACCTCCGAGTCAGAGCGATGACACCGGTGACCGTAGTCACACTCATCCGCTCTGTCACCCGTCGCGGAGCCCAGCATGCGCCGGGCGGCCGGTGTGATGCGGCCGCCGGGCCGGGAGATGCGAACGGGCGCGGATCCCCGGAGGGATCCGCGCCCGTCAGCGCGAAGCGTCTGCCTCAGGCGGTCTTGATCGCCGAGACGTCGAACTCGAGCTTGATCTTCTCCGAGACCAGCACGCCGCCGGTCTCCAGCGCCGCGTTGAAGTTCAGGCCCCAGTCGGAGCGGTTGATGGTCGTCGCACCCTCGAAGCCGACACGGGTGTTGCCGAACGGGTCCTTGGCCGAGCCGGTGAGCTCGAAGGGGATCGTCACCGAGTGGGTGACGCCCTTGATGGTCAAGTCGCCCGTGACCTCCCAGGTCTCGCCGTCGTAGGAGACGGAGGTGGAGGTGAAGGTGATCTTCGGGTGGGCGTCGTTCTCGAAGAAGTCGCCGGAGAGCAGGTGGCCGTCACGGTCCTTGTTCCCGGTGTCGACCGACGCGGCGTCGATCGTGAGGGAGACGGTGGAGTTGGCCGGGTTCGCGGTGTCGACGTGGGCCGTACCCTCGAACTGGGTGAAGGCGCCGCGTACGGTGGTCACCATCGCGTGCCGGGCGCTGAAGCCCAGCCGGGTGTGCGCGGTGTCGAGGGTGTAGTCGCCGCTGATGTCCTCGACGGCCGAGGTCGGCGCGTCGAACGTCTCGGTGGCCGCAGCCTTCTTGCTGAAGATGCCCATGATGTCTCCCTGAAGCTGTAGTTGAATCCTTGACTACTGTAGCGGAAGGGTGGGCGATTTCATTCCCGATCCAAGGGAAAACTTTCGTGAATGCGTCAGGGCCGCGACTCCACGGAGTCGCGGCCCTGACGGTGGGTCGCGCCGGTGCGGGGGTCACCGGCGATCGCGGGCCTGCGCCCGGTCGATGCGGGACGATCAGGCGGCGTGCGGCGCGTGTGCGTGCACGGGAGCGTCGGTCGTCCAGACCGCCTCCAGGTGCGTACGACCGTCTGCGCCCACGACCGGGATCCAGTGAAGCGTGAGCTGCTTCGACACCTTAGATTCCTTCATGAGACACCTCCTGTTCACCGTCTGTTCACCAACCATAGCGCTCCTCCACCCAAATGGCCAGCGTTGGGCGCATTTCGCCGCATCTCCTCCACTCAGCAGCGGGAAACGCCGCCCGCCCGGGCATCCGCGCTCCACCGCCACCGGTCAGGCGGTGCGATTCCGTCCTCCGCCACCGCTGAAGACAGGGACACGGGTGCGCGTATAGCAGGTCAGCGGCCGGTGGCGAACGGGTTGTGACAGGGCGCACCGCGCCGACGAATGACCGAACCTCGCGCGAAGGTTCTACCGTGGTGGGGTGAGCAACACCGACGAGACCACCGCGCCCGCGCCTACCTTCGCCGAGCTCGGCCTCGCCGACGCCGTCCTCGACGCGGTCACCAACGCCGGATACGAGAACCCCTCGGCCATCCAGGCCGCCACCATCCCGCCGCTGCTGGCCGGGCGCGACGTCGTCGGCCTGGCCCAGACCGGCACCGGCAAGACCGCGGCGTTCGCGCTGCCGATCCTGTCCAACCTCGATCTCGCCGACACCTCGGCGCCGCAGGCGCTGGTGCTGGCCCCCACGCGCGAGCTGGCGCTGCAGGTCTGCGAGGCGTTCGAGCGCTACGCCTCCGCCATGCCCGGCATCCGGGTGCTGCCGATCTACGGCGGTCAGGGCTACGGCCCGCAGCTCTCCGCGCTGCGTCGCGGCGTACACGTCGTCGTCGGCACCCCCGGCCGGATCATGGACCACCTCGACAAGGGCACGCTCGACCTGTCCAAGCTGCGCTTCCTCGTCCTCGACGAGGCCGACGAGATGCTCAACATGGGCTTCGCCGAGGACGTCGAGACGATCCTGGCCGACACCCCGGAGACCAAGCAGGTCGCGCTCTTCTCCGCGACGATGCCGGCCCAGATCCGCCGGCTCTCCAAGCGCTACCTCAACGACCCGGAGGAGATCCAGGTCAAGTCGGCGACCAAGACGAACGCCAACATCACCCAGCGCTACCTGATGGTGTCCTACCCGCAGAAGGTGGACGCGTTGACCCGGATCCTCGAGGTGGAGAACTTCGAGGCGATGATCGTCTTCACCCGCACCAAGACCGAGACCGACTCCCTCGCCGAGAAGCTGCGGGCCCGGGGGTTCAGTGCCGCCGCGATCAACGGCGACGTCGCGCAGAACGTACGCGAGAAGACCGTCAACCAGCTCAAGGACGGCACCCTCGACATCCTGGTCGCCACCGACGTGGCAGCCCGTGGCCTCGACGTGGAGCGCATCTCCCACGTCGTCAACTACGACCTGCCCACCGACCTCGAGGCCTACGTCCACCGCATCGGCCGCACCGGTCGCGCCGGCCGCAAGGGCGACGCGATCTCCTTCGTCACCCCGCGCGAGCGCTACCTGCTCAAGGCGATCGAGAAGCACACCAAGGCCACGCCGGCCGAGATGCGGCTGCCGAGCGTCGACGAGGTGAACGCCACCCGCCTGTCCCGCTTCGACGACGCCATCACCGCAGCACTCCAGGAGCAGCCCAAGGTCGAGTTCTTCCGCGACGTGGTCAAGCACTACGTGGAGGAGTTCAACGTCCCCGAGGTCGATGTCGCCGCGGCGCTGGCAGTGGTCCTCCAGGGTGACGAGCCGCTGCTGCTCGAGGACATCCCGGAGCCGCCGCGCCGGCAGCGCGAGGACCGGGGTGATCGCGGCGACAGGGGCGACCGCGGTCCGCGGGAGAGCGGTCGTTCCCGCCAGACCGGGCAGCCGCTCGCGACGTACCGGATCAACGTCGGCAAGCGACACCGCGTCGAGCCGCGCCAGATCGTCGGTGCGATCGCCAACGAGGGCGGCCTGCGACGCGGCGACTTCGGCAACATCAGCATCCGACCCGACTTCTCGCTGGTCGAGCTGCCCGCCGACCTCGCGCCGGAGACCTACGCAGCGCTGGAGAACACCCGGATCAGCGGCAAGCTGATCGAGCTGCGCCTCGACGAGGGCGGCTCGGGCCGTACCTTCGGCGGCGCACGCGGACCGCGGCGCGAGTACGGCGACCGCTCGCGGGGCGGCCGCTCCTTCGACCGCGACGGTTCCGACGGCGACTCGGGTGCTCCGCGCAAGAAGCCGCGGCACAAGAGCTGACCCGCCCGGCGCGCTCACGGCTGCGGACGTCGGGGAGCCCTGGTAGAAACCTGGGCATGAGACGCGCACTTCTCGGGTCCGTCCTCGTCCTGGCGCTCACCGGGTGCGGAGGCGGCGGTGGGACGCCGAAGCCGAACGAACCCGATCGCGCCAGCAACGTCGCCGTCCTCGCCGGTGCTCTGAGCGGCAGCTTCCGCTTCGATCAGGTCCGCTTCGCCGCCGGAAGCTCGGCGACCACCGCCGCCGCCGACTACCGGCGCATCGTCGCCGGCATGGGCGGTGTCAAGCCACGGGTCAGGGCTGCCGGCACATCCCTGCGATGGAGTTGGCCCCTGCGCGGCGGCACCTGGACCTACACGACGACGGTGTCGGCTAGGGGTGCGGACGGCCCGATCAGCTGGAGCCCGACAGCCGTCAGCGCGACTCTCACCGATCCGAAGGCTGTGCTCCGGGCGGCGAGCGTGGAGCCCGAACGCGGCGACATCCTCGGCGCGGGCGGCCAGGCACTGGTGACCAGCCGTCCGGTGGTCGTCTTCGGCATCGACATGGCCCAGGTCGCCAAGCGGGCCAGGGCGGTGCGCTCGGCGAGGCAGCTGGCCCGGCGTCTGGGCATCGACCCGGAGGCCTACGCCAAGCTCGTGCAGGCGGCGGGTGCGAAGCAGTTCGTCGAGGCGATCACCTACCGGGCAGGACAGGCCCCGCTGCGCGCCGGCCAGGTCGCGGCGATCCCGGGTGCGCGCGTGGTGCACACCAACGCGGCGCTGGCGCCGACGAAGTCCTTCGCCGCCCCGATCCTCGGCACGGTCGGGCCGGTCACCGCCGACATGGTCAAGAAGGATCCAGCGACCTACCGCGCCGGTGACGTGGCCGGTCTGAGCGGACTGGAGGCGCGCTACGACGACCAGCTGCGCGGTACGCCGGGCACGGTGGTGGACCGGGTCGCCGGCGATGGCACCGTGACCCAGGTCTTCGACGCCCAGCCGGTGGACGGCAAGCCGCTGACGACCACGCTCGACCTGAAGCTGCAGAACCTGGCCGAGAAGCTGCTCGCGGGCGTGAAGCCGGCCAGCGCCCTGGTCGCGCTGCGCCCGAGCACCGGCGAGATCCTGGCCGCTGCCAACGGTCCCGGCAACGGCGGCCTCAACCTGGCGACCTACGGCCGGATGCCGCCCGGATCGACGTTCAAGACCGTCGACTCACTCGCCTTCCTCCGAGCCGGCCTGACCCCGAGCTCGACGGTGCCCTGCACCGACTCGATCACGGTGGACGGCAAGAGGTTCACCAACGACTCGGACTACCCGGCCGGCGCCACCGGGCGGGTTCCGCTGTCCACAGCGATCGCCAACTCGTGCAACACCGCTGTCATCAGTCAGCGTGCCAAGGTCTCCGACGACGCGCTCGCCTCCGCGGCGGCCTCGCTGGGCTTCGGTGTGGACCACGACACCGGCTTCCCCGCCTACTTCGGCCAGGTCCCGGCTGCCGCGAGCGAGACCGAGAAGGCGGCCGACATGATCGGGCAGGGCAAGGTCCTCGCATCGCCGATGGTGATGGCCAGCGTCATCGGCGCGATCCAGTCCGGAGCCTCGACGGTGCCGCGGCTCATCGCCGGTACGACGCTCAAGCCGGGTGGCACACCGCTGACCGCCGCCGAGGACGACCAGCTCAAGGAGATCTTCCGGGCCGTCGTCACCCGGGGCACCGGTCTGGGGCTGGCCGACGTCCCGGGCAAGCCGGTCATCGCCAAGACGGGCACCGCCGAGTTCGACCGGGACGGCAAGCGCCTCACCCACGCCTGGATGATCGCCGCCCAGGGCGACCTTGCGGTGGCCGTCTACGTCGACGAGGGAGTCACCGGCGCGCAGACCGCCGGGCCCGTCGTGGAGGGGTTCCTGCGCGGCGCGGCGAAGCAGGTCCGTTGAGCAGCGAGGGCCGAAATGGGGGAGGCCCCCCGCTGCATGGGGTCAGTGAGGGGCCCGATCGAAATGCGGAGTGCTCCCTCCTCACATCGACCAGGACATGATGCATCGCGGTGCGGCCCCCTGTCGAATAGCTGGATCGGGGTGCGACTCTTGAGCCATGAGTGGAATGGATCTGGTCGGGCCCGAGCAGCGCGGATTGTTCATCGGCGGGACGTGGCGGGAGGCCGAGGGCGGCGAGGACTTCGCCGTACTCGATCCCGCTGACGGCTCCGTGCTGACGCGGGTCGCCGATGCGTCGGTGAACGACGCGGTCGAGGCGCTGGACGCCGCTGTCGCGGCGCAGGACGAGTGGGCGCGGAGCGCCCCGCGCACCCGCGGCGAGATCCTTCGCGGAGCCTTCGAGCTGATCAACGAGCGCGCCGACGACTTCGCGGAGCTGATGAGCCTGGAGATGGGCAAGACGGTCGCGGAGGCGAGGGGCGAGGTCTCCTACGGCAACGAGTTCTTCCGGTGGTTCTCCGAGGAGGCGGTGCGCATCCATGGCCGCTGGATGCAGGCCCCGGCCGGCGGCAGCCGGTTGCTGACGGTGAAGAAGCCTGTCGGCCCGTGCTTCTTCATCACGCCGTGGAACTTCCCGCTGGCGATGGGCACCCGCAAGATCGGCCCCGCGATCGCCGCCGGCTGCACGATGGTCATCAAGCCGGCCGAGCTGACGCCGCTGACCATGCTCGCGCTCGCCCGGACGTTGACCGAGGCCGGCCTGCCCGAGGGCGTCCTGAACGTGATCCCTTCCACGCGCGCCGCCGACATCAGCAAGGCGCTGATGGAGGACGACCGGCTGCGCAAGGTCTCCTTCACCGGCTCGACACCGGTCGGGAAGGTGCTGGTGCGGCAGTCGGCCGACCAGCTGCAGCGGATGTCGATGGAGCTCGGCGGCAACGCGCCGTTCCTGGTCTTCGAGGACGCCGACCTCGACGCGGCGGTCGAGGGCGCGATGGTGGCCAAGATGCGCAACATGGGTGAGGCGTGCACCGCCGCCAACCGGTTCCTGGTCCACCAGGACGTCGCGCGTGAGTTCGCCCAGAAGCTGGCGGACCGGATGAGCGGCCTCACCGTGGGCCGGGGTCAGGACGACGGCGTCGACGTCGGCCCGCTGATCGAGGAGAAGGCGGTGGAGTCGGTGCACCAGCTGGTCACGGACGCGGTGCACGACGGCGCCACCCTGGTCACCGGCGGCAACTCGCCGGAGGGGCCCGGCTTCTTCTACCAGCCGACAGTGCTGGTCGACGTGCACCCCGAGTCGGAGATCAACACCCACGAGATCTTCGGTCCGGTGGCTCCGATCACCACCTTCGCCGACGAGGAGGAGGCGATCCGGCGGGCGAACGCGACCGAGTACGGCCTCGCCTCCTACGCCTACACCCGCGACCTGGCCCGAACCATCCGCCTGGCCGAGTCGCTGGCCTACGGCATGGTCGGGATCAACACCGGCCTGATCTCCAACCCGGCCGCGCCCTTCGGCGGGGTGAAGCAGTCCGGCTTCGGGCGCGAGGGCGGGTTCGAGGGCATCGAGGAATACCTCGAGACCACCTACGTCGCACTGCCCGCGGACCACTAGCCCGCCGGCCATGGAGCCCTATGCCGACGTGATCGACGCCTACGCGGCGTTCGCCCGGGAGGTCGGTGCGGACTCGGCGACCTTCCGGTCCTGGGCCGAGGCGGTCGTCGAGGACCCCGAGGTGGTGGCCTGGATCGGCAGCCTCCCCGGGATCAAGCAGCAGCCCAACCTCGTCTTCGCCGCCGCCCGGTGGCACGGCGTCCCGGCTCCCGGTCCCTACCGGAACCTGCGCGAGGCGCTGCTCGCCGACGGAGCCGCCGGCCCGATCCGGGCGACCATCCTGGCGCGGGCCACCCAGACCAACGAGGTCGGCCGGTTGGCGACCCTGGTGCCGGCCTTCGCCCGGATCGCCGCCGAGCAGGAGCAGCCGGGCCGGCCACTCGCGCTGCTGGAGGCCGGCGCCTCGGCGGGGCTGTGCCTCTACCCCGACCGGTGGGGCTACGCATGGCAGACCGACACCGGCGAGGTGCTGCTCGGCGCGGAGCCGCGACTCTCCTGCCGGGTCAAAGGTACGGCGCCGCTGCCCGCCGAGCTCCCTTCGATCGGCTGGCGCGGCGGCATCGACCTGCACCCGCTCGCCGTGACGGACGCTGACCAGATGGGCTGGTTGGAGCAGCTGGTGTGGCCCGAGCACGACGACCGGCGTACGCGCCTTCGCCAGGCCGTGGGCGTCGCGAGGGACGACCCGCCGCGGCTCGTCGCCGGTGACCTGATCGCGGAGCTGCCGAGGATGGTGCGGGAGGCCTCGGGGCACGGCACCGTCGTGGTCTTCCACAGCGCGGTGATCGCCTACCTCGAGCCGGCCGAGCGTGAGCGCTTCGACCGGTTGATGCGCGGACTGGTCGCCGAGGGCGCCTGCCATTGGGTCAGCAACGAGAGCAAGACGGTGCTGCCCGGCGTGACGGCCTCCGGACCCGAGATCCCGGCGGCGAAGCCGACCTTCGTGCTGGGCATCGACGGCCGGGCGGTGGCGCACACGCACGGCCATGGCCGCTCGATGCACTGGTTCGGCTGATCGCTCCCGGCGCGGATCGGCGGCCGGTCAGTCGGCGTCGGGCAGCTGGGGGCCGAGCAGCGTGACCAGCGCCTCCCGAGAGGGGATGCCGAGCTTGCGGTAGACCCGCGACAGGTGCCACTCCACGCCCTTGATGCTGACGCCGAGCTCGGCCGCCACCTGCCGGTTGGTCAGGCCGCTCGCGGCGAGCCGGACCACGCGCTGCTCGGCGGGTGTGAGGACGTCGAGGGTCCGGCCGGCGAGCGGCCGGGCCGCCTCGCCGACCCTGGCCAGCAGCGCGACCACCCGGGCGTGCAGCGGCCACAGTCCCTCCTCGCCGGCATAGCTCTCGGCCTCGCGCAGCATCGGCACGATCTCCGGCCCGGGCGTCCCGGGGGAGAGGATGGTGAGCGCGGCGATGTCGCTGTCGAGCTGGACGGCCAGACGGCGGCTGCCCGAGACACCGGCGAGCTGGCGAGCACGGCGCAGCATGCCGAGCGGGTCGCGGCAGGTGTCGGCGGTGGCCAGGGCGCGCAGGCCGTGCGCGAGGGTGAAGGGGTCGCGCGACTCCTCGGCGCGCGCGACGTGCTCCCGGGCGAGCTCGGCGCCCTCGCGCCGGCGACCGGTCCGCACCAGGGCCGGCACGGCGCCGACCCACCACGGTCGGACCAGGACCTCCTCGGCACCCGGCATCGCACCCGCCGCCAGGAAGTGGTCGCGAGCGTCCGCATGGTCGCCGTACGCAGCGGCCGCCTCACCGCTGGCGAGCTCGGCGGCGAGCGCCTCCACCTCGCCGGTCAGAGCGGTCAGAGGACCGAGGTGGCCGGTCGCGGCGGCGACCTCCCCGGCGGCCAGATCGAGCTCGACCTGGAGGAGCATGGCGAGCGCGAGCTGCGGCGAGGTCAGCGTCGCAGCCGACTCGGCGCGCTGCAGCGCGTGCAGCTCCTCGACGGCAAGCCGGATCCGGCCGGTGCGGACGAGGGCCCAGGCTGCGGCGACCGGTCCGGCGAACGTCGGCGGCGTCGCGTCCGGCGGGAGCGCCGCCGTGGGCCTCGTCGGGTCGGTCATCGACACAGTCTTCACCCTGGCATGCCGGCCCCGGCGCAGGGGCCGGTTTGAGGTAAAACAACGGGCGGGCCGCAGCGGTGCTCGATCCTCACCGGAAGCGCCAGACCAGCAGCTCGGTGGGCACCGCTGCGGTGATGTCGACGGGGGTCTGGGCGTCCTCGCCGTCGATCACGAACGCATCGCCCGCGGAGAGCGGCTCGGCGAGCGAGGAGCGCAGGAGCGCCCCGGTGGCGACGTACAGGTGGCGCAGGTCCGCGGGTGGGACGGTGATGCTCTCGCCGGCGGCCAGCCGGGCGACCGAGAACGTGGCGCCGGCGTCGGGACGCAGCACGTCGCAGAGCCGGCCGGGCTCGATGGCCACCTCCGTGGAGGAGTACGCCGGGGTCCGCCCGGGCCCCTGCGGCGCCAGCCACACCTGCACGAACCGGGTCTGCGGAGCGGCGGCGACCTCGCTGTGCGACACGCCCGTGCCCGCGGTGAGGTGTCCGACGGCGCCCGGCGTCAGGGTGACGGCGGAGCCGAGCGTGTCCTCGTGGGTGACGGCGCCGCTCAGGACCCAGGTGACGATCTCGAGCTCGTCGTGGCGGTGGGTCGCGAAGCCCTGGCCGCGACCCAGGAGGTGCTCGTCGTGGCACACGATCGGGCCCCACCGCAGTCGATCCGGGTCGTAGTGCTCGCCGAAGGACAGCGCGTGCCAGGTGGCTCGTGCGGCAACACGCTCCAAGAATCGGGAGTTTCCTCGGCGGATCGCGACCGTCACAGGGAAGATTGTGCCCGTGGTTGCACCTCAGCTCCCAGTGGGCTTCCGGTTCGGGACCGTCGCGGCGGCCTATCAGGTCGAGGGCGCTGTCGCCGAGGACGGACGCGGCCCGAACATCTGGGACGCCTTCGCCCGTCGGCCCGGCGTCATCGCCGACGGCAGCGACGCGACGGTGGCGTGCGACAGCTACCGCCGCTATGGCGAGGACATCGCCCTGCTGCGCCGGCTCGGTGTCGGCGCGCACCGCTTCTCCTTCCCCTGGTCGCGGTTCCAACCGAGCGGACGCGGACCGCTGAACCCTCAGGCCGTCGAGCACTACGACCGCTATCTCGACGCCCTGCTCGACGCCGGTATCTCGCCGATGGCGACGCTGTACTACCACGACCTCCCGCAGGCGCTGGAGGACGACGGCGGGTGGCTCAACCGCGCCACCATCGACGCGTTCGCGACGTACGCCGAGCTCCTCGGGCAGCGGTTCGCTGACAGGGTCGCCTCGTGGGTGCCGATCCAGGCACCCGGCACAGCCGCCTACCAGGGCTACGGCACCGGGCGGTGGGCACCCGGTCGCGAGCTGATCTTCGGTGCCGCCGCCGCGGCACACAGCCTGCTGGTCGCCCACGGACGGGCGGTGATCGCGCTGCGCTCCGCGGGAGCACACGACGTCGGCTGCGCGAACAGCCACGCGCCGATGTGGCCGGCCTCGGAGGACCCCGCCGACATCGGTGCCACCAAGCTGCTCGACAGCCTGTGGAACGGCCTGTTCCTGGAGTCGATGCTGCTGGGCCGTTACCCGATCGACCTGCAGCCGCTGGCCGAGGAGATCGTCGAGGACGGCGACCTGGCCACGATCCGACAGCCGCTCGACTTCTACGGGGTGAACTACTCCCATCCCTGGCGGGTCGCGGCCAGCCCGGAGGACGGTGACGGCGACGTGCCCTTCGAGGTCACACCGCTGCTGGGCTACCCCCTGACGGACAGGGGCTGGCCGGTCGTACCCTCCGCGCTGCGGGAATGGCTGATCCTGACCCGGGCGCGGTTCCGGGCCGCGCTACCGCCGTTCGTCATCACCGAGAACGGCGCCTCCTACGGCATCGGTCCCGACCAGCACGGCGTGGTGGACGACCAGCCGCGGATCGACTACCTCGACGGCCACCTGGAGGCGGTCGCGCAGGCCTGCCGTCGGGGCGTCGACATCCGGGGCTACTTCGTCGGGCACCTGCTCGACGGCTGGGACTGGGACGAGGGCTTCCGCCAGCGCTACGGGCTGGTCCACGTCGATCACGCGAGCGGCACCCGGACGCCCAAGCGCTCCTTCGAGTGGTACGCGGGTGTGATCGCAGCGCAGGAGCAGCACCTGCTGGGGTAGTCCGGGGCGTATCTCAGCCCGATCGGACGACGACCCCTGATCTGCGCCCCGGACTACCCCAACGTGAGCCTGGCCCCCATCGCCCGGATGGCGTCGGGATCGCCGGGCTCGGGCACCCACGGCAGCTGCAGCCGGTCACGCGACTTGTCGGCGTAGCGCGGGATGACGTGCAGGTGGAAGTGGAAGACCGTCTGCCAGGCGTGCTCGCCGCGGTTGTTGAGCAGGTTCACCCCGTCGGCGCCCAGCACCTCGGTGACCCGGCGGGCGAGCCGCTGGCCGGTCAGTGCCACCGCTGTCAGGTCCTCGGCGTCGATCTCCAAGATGTCGCGCGAGTGCCGCTTGGGCACCACGATCAGATGACCCTCGGAGGCGGGGGAGATGTCCATGAAGGCGTAGGTCAGCTCGTCCTCGTAGACCCTTGTCGAGGGGATGTCGCCGGCCACGATCGCGCAGAAGAGGCAGTCCACGCGACCGAGACTATCGACAGACCCCGCCTGCTCAGAGCGCCGCGGCGACGCGGGTGCCCTGCTCGATCGCCCGCTTCGCGTCCAACTCCGCCGCCACGTCGGCCCCGCCGATCAGGTGCCAGCCGGCGCTCTCCCGCCACAGGTCGCGGACCGACTCCTGGCCCGCGCACAGCACCACGGTGTCGACGCTCAGCGTCCGCGACTCGCCGTCCACCTGGTAGCGCAGCACCAGGTCGCCGTCCTCGCCGGCCTCGATCCCCTCGTACGCCGCACCGCTCACCATCCGCACCGCCTCCTGCTTGAGCCGCGCGCGGTGCGCCCAGCCGGAGGTCTTGCCCAGCCCGATGCCGATCGGCGTCGTCTTGCGCTGCAGCAGTGTGACCTGTCGGGCCGGGGTCAGCGGCTCCGGCTCCATCAGGCCGCCGCGGTGGTACGCCGGGTCACCCACGCCCCAGTGCGCCATCCACTCGTCGAGGGTCTCCGGCTCGTGGGTGAGCCACGTGGACACGTCGACGCCGATCCCGCCGGCGCCGATCACCGCCACCCGCCGTCCCGGCTCGACCCGGCCCGAGAGCACGTCGGCGTACGACACGACGCCGGGCAGGTCGATCCCGTCGAGGACGGGGAGGCGGGGTGTCACGCCGGTGGCGACGACGACCTCGTCGTAGTGCTCCAGGTCGGCGTGGGTGGCCTCGGTCTTGAGCCGTACGTCGACGCCGAGCACCTCCAGCCGGCGGCCGAAGTAGCGCAGCGTGTCGGTGAAGTCCTCCTTGCCGGGGACCGCCATCGCGAGCCGGAACTGGCCGCCGATCGCCTCGCCCTTCTCGAACAGCGTCACGTCCAGCCCGCGCTCGGCCGCCGACACCGCGGCGGCCAGGCCGGCCGGACCGGCGCCCACGACCGCCACCCGCTTGCGGGTCCGGGTCGGGGTGAGCACCAGCGTGGTCTCGCGGCAGGCCCGCGGGTTGACCAGGCAGGAGGCGGCCTTGTTGCTGAAGGCGTGGTCGAGGCAGGCCTGGTTGCAGGCGATGCAGGTGTTGATCTCGTCCGCGCGATCCTCGGCCGCCTTCGCCACGAACTCGGGGTCGGCGAGCAGCGGACGCGCCATCGAGACCAGGTCCGCCTTCCCCTCGGCGATCGCCGCGTCGGCCAGCTCGGGGGTGTTGATCCGGTTGGAGGCGCAGACCGGTACGTCGACCTCCGCGCGCAACCGCGCGGTGAAGTCGAGCCACGCGCCGCGGGGGACCTGGGTGATGATGGTCGGCACCCGGGCCTCGTGCCAGCCGATCCCGGTGTTGAGCACGCTGACGCCGGCGTCCTGGAGCGCGTAGGCGAGATCCATCGTCTCGTCCCACGTCTGGCCGCCCTCGACCAGATCGATGAGGGAGAGCCGGAACATGATCGGGAAGTCGGCGCCCACCAGCTCCCGGGCGCGAGCCACGATCTCGACGGGGAAGCGCTGCCGGTTGCTCGCCGTACCTCCCCAGCGGTCGGTGCGCTGGTTGGTCCGCTCGGCGAGGAACTGGTTGATCAGGTAGCCCTCGGAGCCCATGATCTCGACCGCGTCGTAGCCGGCCTTGCGGGCCAGCGCGATGCTGCGGGCGAAGTCGTCGATGGTGCTCTCGACGGCCCTGGCGGAGAGGGCGTGCGGCTTGAACGGGTTGATCGGTGCCTTGACGGCGCTGGCCGAGACCGACCAGGGCACGTAGGCGTAGCGGCCGGCGTGCAGCACCTGCAGGGCGATGGCGCCGCCCTCGGCGTGCACCGCCTCGGTCACCTCGCGGTGTCGGGCGGCGTGCAGCCGTGAGCTCATCTCGGCGGCGAGCGGCTTGAGCCAGCCGCGCTTGTTGGGGGCGTAGCCGCCGGTGACGATCAGGCCGACGCCGCCGCGGGCGCGCGCGGCGAAGTAGGCGGCGAGCCTGGGGATGTCACGCACGTGGTCCTCCAGACCGGTGTGCATCGAGCCCATCACGACGCGGTTGCGCAGGGAGAGGTCGCCGATCGTGATCGGAGCGAGGAGGTGGTCGTACGGCATGAGCAGAGGTTACTTGCTGGTAACCGGATCGGCGAGGGTGGCTGCACCGCGCCTGGGCCCGGAATGAGAAGCGGATGGGTAGAGAAACCTGCTCGCGCCGTACGATGCGGCCATGCGTCTGCGTTCCTCCGCCGCCCTCGTCGCCGTCGTGTTGACCGCCGCGAGCCTCGCCGCCTGCTCCGCCAAGAACGACTCGGCCACCGACGCGGGTGGCTCCGCGTCCACCGGCTCCGCGTCCACCGGCTCGGCCTCCAGCGCGAGCGCCGCCTCCTGCGCGCCGGCCGACCTGCACCTGTACAGCCCGGGCAAGCTGACGGTGGCCACCGACTCGCCGGCGTACGCGCCGTGGTTCAAGAAGGACGACCCGAGCAACGGCCAGGGCTTCGAGTCGGCGGTCGCCTACGCGGTGGCCAAGCAGCTGGGCTTCAGCGCCGACCAGGTGACCTGGACCAAGCAGGCGTTCAACACCTCCTACACGCCGGGCGCGAAGAAGTTCGACTTCGACATCAACCAGATCTCGATCACGCCCGAGCGCGCGAAGGTCGCCACCTTCTCCGACGGCTACTACACCGCCGACCAGGCCGTCATCACGCTGGACAAGAACAAGGACAAGGCCTCCAGCCTGGCCGGGCTCAAGAGCCTCAAGCTCGGCGCCGAGACCGCGACCACCAGCCTGACCGCCATCCGCGACGACGTGCAGCCGAGCAGCCAGCCGCTGGTCTTCGACACCGACGACCAGGCCAAGCAGGCCCTGCTGCACGGCCAGATCGACGGGCTGGTCACCGACCTGCCCAGCGCCGACTACATCTCCAGCGAGATCAAGGGCAGCACTGTCGCCGGCCGGTTCTCCAACAGCGAGCCGGAGGAGTTCGGCCTGCTCTTCGCCAAGGGCAACCCGCTGGTCACCTGCGTCGACCAGGCGCTCGCCACGCTGAAGAGCAACGGCACCCTCGACCAGCTCCAGCAGCAGTGGCTCGCCAACATGGAGAGCGTGCCGGTCCTGAAGTGAGCACCGAGGCAGTCGCCGACGCGGACCGGGGCTGGACCCCGAGCCCGCACCAGCTCCAGCGGGCGCGCATCGCGGCGAGCATGCGCCGACGGCGGGCGGTGCTCGCCACCGTGGTCACCATCGTCGTCCTGGGCGCGGTCCTGGCGGTCTTCCTGACCTCGCCGGGCTGGCCGGCGTTCCGCGACTACTTCCTGTCCTGGTCCGACTTCAAAGGCGCTTTCCCGTCGGTGAGCCGCGGCTTCTGGTTCAACATCCGGGTCTTCCTGGTCGCCGAGCCGTGCGTGCTGGTCTTCGCCTCCCTCGTTGCCGTCTGCCGGCAATCGCGCTCGCCGTGGCTCGCGCCCTTGCGGCTGGTCTCGGTGGTCTACACCGACCTCTTCCGCGGGATCCCCTCGATCGTCGTCGTCGTGATCATCGGGGTCGGCACGCCCGCGCTCCAGCTCAACGGCGTGCCCACGTCGCTGTTCTGGCTGGGCACGATCTCCCTGATCCTGTGCTACGGCGCCTACGTCGCCGAGGTGCTGCGCGCGGGCATCCTGGCGGTGCACCCGACGCAGTGGTCCTCGGCCGAGGCGCTCGGTCTGTCCCGGACCCAGGCGATGTGGAGGGTGATCTTCCCCCAGGCCGTCCGCCGGTCGGTGCCGCCGCTGATGAACGACCTCGTCTCGCTGCAGAAGGACACAGCGCTGCTCTCCACGCTGGGCGTCTGGGAGGCTCTGCGAGCAGCCAGCGACTGGCAGGGCTACCACTTCAACGGCACGTCGCTGCTGGTGACGGCGCTGTACTTCCTCGTCATCGCTGTGCCGCTGACCCGGCTCACCGACTGGCTGATGCTGCGCCAGATCCGACGGGAGCAGGGTCGATGAGCCAGCCGCCGGCCCCGATCCTCCGGGTCGACAACCTGCGCAAGACCTACCCCTCGGCAGGGTCGGGAGCCGAGCGTGTCGTCCTGCACGACATCTCGCTCTCGGTCGCTGCACACGACGTGGTCTGCCTGATCGGGGCGTCCGGCTCCGGCAAGTCCACGCTGCTGCGCTGCCTCAACCTCCTGGAGGAGATCCAGGACGGCGTGATCACCTTCGACGGCACCGAGATCTCCGATCCGCGGGTCGACCCCAGGACCGTACGCCGCGACATCGGCATGGTGTTCCAGGCCTACAACCTGTTCCCGCACCTGACCGTGCTGGACAACTGCACGCTCGCCCAGTCGCTGGTGCACCAGGTGCCGAAGGCCGAGGCCCGGTCGCGGGCGCTGGAGCTGCTGGAGCGGTTCGGTCTGGGCGACAAGGCTGCGGCGTATCCCGACGCGCTCTCCGGCGGCCAGCAGCAGCGGGTGGCGCTTGTGCGCGCGCTGTGCACCCGGCCGCGGCTGCTGCTCCTGGACGAGATCACGGCCGCGCTCGATCCCGAGCTGGTCGGCGAGGTGCTGGAGATCGTCCGGGCCGAGGCGGAGGCGGGGATGACGATGATCCTGGCGACCCACGAGATGGCGTTCGCCCGCGAGATCGCCACCACCGTGTGCTTCCTGGACCAGGGTCGCATCCTCGAGCAGGGGCCGCCGGACCGGATCTTCGGTGCCCCGCGCGAGGAACGCACCCGTCAGTTCCTCGCGCGCGTCCTCTGACGGTCCCCCACGACGCCGCTGGCCCCGTGGGACGGATCCCACGGGGCCAGTTGTGACGTCTCGACCTCCCGAAGGTGACGTCTCGGCGTCAGGCGGGGAAGGTCTCGCCGTTCTTCGCCATGTCGCGCAGGTACTGCGTGGGGCGCAGCTGCTCACCGTAGGTGTCCGCCAGCTCGTCGGCGCGCCGCAGGAACGCCTCGATGCCGATCGAACCGTCGGCGGCCTCGTAGCCGGTGATGAACTGCGCGGCGCCGCCGGTGGCCGGCGGGAAGCCGATCCCGAAGATCGAGCCGATGTTGGCGTGCGCGGCCGAGGTGACCACGCCCTCCTCGAACGTCCTGGCCGTCTCGATCGCCTCGCGGAACAGGATGCGGTCCTTCATGTCCTGGAGCGGGTACTGCTTCTCCGCGACCGGGAACAGCTCCGAGAGGCCGGTCCACAGGGAGCCGCGCTTCCCGTCGGTGTACTCGTAGAAGCCGGCCCCCTTGAGCTTGCTCGGCCGGCCCGCCTCGATCATCCGGCCGCAGACCTGCTCGGTGACGGTCGGCTCGGTCACGCCGGCGGCGTCGCGGGTGGTCTTGGCGATCTTGACCATGAGCTCCATGTTGAGCTCGTCGGCGATCTGCAGCGGCCCGACGGGGTAGCCGGCCTGCGTGGTCGCCCGCTCGATGGAGTAGGGGTGCTGGCCCTCCAGCAGCAGCGCCAGGCCCTCCTCGATCTGGGTGCCGATCACGCGCGAGGTGTAGAAGCCGCGGGAGTCGTGGGCGATCATCGGGGTCTTCTTGATCGCCAGGGTGACGTCGTACGCCTTGGCCAGCGCCTCGTCGGAGGTCTCAGCGCCGCGGATGATCTCGACCAGCGGCATCTTGTCCACGGGGGAGAAGAAGTGCAGACCGATGAAGCGACCGGCGGCGTCGGTGCCCTCGATGCCCTTGGCGAGCTCGGTGATGGGCAGCGTCGAGGTGTTCGAGCACAGCAGCGCGTCGTCGGCGAGGAACGGGATGACCTCGTTGAACACCTTCTGCTTGAGCGCGACGTCCTCGAAGACCGCCTCCACCACGATGTCGGCGCCCCGGGCGTCGGCCGGGTCGATGGTCGCAGTGATCCGGCCGAGGATCTCGTCGGCCTTCTCCTGGCTGAGCTTGCCGCGCGAGACGGCCTTCTCGTTCAGGCCGGCGGTGTAGGCCCTGCCCTTCTCGGCCGCCTCGATGGCGACGTCCTTGAGGACGACCTCGACGCCGGCGCGCGCCAGTACGTAGGCGATGCCCGCGCCCATCATCCCGGCGCCGAGGACGACCGCCTTGGTGGGCTGGTACTTCTCGACGCCGCTGGGACGCAGCGCGCCGGAGTTGATCGAGCCCAGGTCGAAGAAGAACGCCTGGATCATGTTCTTGGCCTGCTGGCCGGTGACCAGCGAGACGAAGTAGCGCGACTCGATCCGGGAGGCGGTGTCGAAGTCGACCTGGGCGCCTTCGACGGCAGCCGAGAGGATCGCCTTGGGTGCACGCATGTCGCTCTGCTTGAGCTGCTTGCGCAGGATCGGGGCGAGAGCCGGCAGGAACGCGGCGAGTGACGGCGAGGTGGGGCTGCCGCCGGGCAGCTTGAAGCCCGGCTTGTCCCACGGCTGGGCGGCCTCGTCGGGGTTGGCCTTGATCCAGGCCTTGGCGGCCGGGATCAGCTCGTCCTGGGTCGCGACGAGCTCGTCCACCAGCCCCTTGGCCTGGGCCGCGGCCGGCTTGAACCGGGTGCCGGTACCGAGGATCTCGGTGAGCGCGGTGATGATGCCGAACATCCGCACCGTGCGGGTGACGCCACCGCCACCGGGCAGCAGCCCGAGAGTGACCTCGGGCAGGCCGATCTCGTAGCGCCCGTCGACGGCGATGCGGTGGTTGCTCGCCAGGGCGATCTCCAGGCCGCCACCGAGGGCGGCGCCGTTGATCGCGGCGACGACCGGCTTCGGGAAGGTCTCCAGCCTGCGCAGCGTGGCCTTGATGCCCTCGACCTCGGCGAAGATCTCGGCCGCGTGCTCGGGGCCGGCCGACATCATGTTCTTCAGGTCGCCGCCGGCGAAGAACGTCTTCTTGGCCGAGGCGATCACCACGCCGGTGACCTTGTCCTGGTCCTCGTAGAGCCGCTCGACGGCAGCCTTCATCGAGCTCGCGTAGAGCTCGTTCATCGTGTTGGCGCTCTGGTGGGGGTCGTCCAGCGTCAGCGTGACGATGCCCTCGGCGTCGATGTCGTACTGGACGGCGTTCTGGTCAGTCATGTCTCTTGGTATGCCTATCCGTGATGTCAGACGAGCTCGACGATGGTCGCGATGCCCATGCCGCCGCCGACGCAGAGCGTGGCGAGACCGCGGCGCAGGCCGCGGCGCTGGAGCTCGTCGACGAGCGTGCCGAGGATGATCGCGCCGGTCGCGCCGAGCGGGTGGCCCATGGCGATCGCGCCGCCGTTGACGTTGGTGATGTCGTGGCTGATGCCCATGTCGCGCATGAACCGCATCGCGACGGCGGCGAACGCCTCGTTGATCTCCCACAGGTCGATGTCGTCCGGCGTCAGGCCGGCGCGCTTGAGGGCCTTGCGGGCCGCCGGCGCGGGGCCGGTCAGCATGATCGTCGGGTCGGCGCCCGAGACGGCTGCGGAGATGATCCTGGCGCGCGGGGTCAGGCCGAGCTCGCGGCCGACCTCCTCGCTGCCGATCAGCATCAGTGCGGAGCCGTCCACGATGCCGGAGCTGTTGCCGGCGTGGTGGACGTGGTCGATCTTCTCCAGCCAGTGGTACTTCGACAGCGCCACGTCGTCGAAGCCGGCCTCCTGGCCGTGCTGCAGGAAGCTGGGCTTGAGGCCCGAGAGGCTCTCGACGGTAGTGCCGGGACGGACCAGCTCGTCGCGGTCGAGCACGAGCTGACCGTTGAGGTCGGCGACCGGGATGACGGCGTCCTTGAAGTAGCCGGCCTCCCACGCTGCGGCCGCACGCGCGTGCGACTCGGCGGCGTAGGCGTCGACGTCGGTGCGGTTCCAGCCCTCGACCGTCGCGATCAGGTCGGCGCCGATGCCCTGCGGGACGAAGTCGGTGGCCAGCGCGGTGGCCGGGTCCATCGCCCAGGCGCCACCGTCGGAGCCCATCGCCACCCGGCTCATGGACTCGACACCGCCCGCGAGGATGAGGTCCTCGAAGCCGCCGCGCACGCGCGACGCGGCCTGGTTGACGGCCTCGAGGCCCGAGGCGCAGAAGCGGTTGAGCTGGACGCCGGCGGTCGTCTCGGGCAGGCCCGCCCGCAGCGCGGCGGCCTTGGCGATGTCACCGCCCTGGTCGCCGATCGGGCTGACGACGCCGAGGACGACGTCGTCGATGCGCTCGACATCGAGCGAGGGGTTGCGCTTGCGCAACTCGTCGATCAGTCCCACCACCAGGTCGATGGGCTTGACCTCGTGCAGGGCGCCGGTCTTCTTGCCGCGACCACGCGGCGTCCGCAGGTGGTCGTAGATGAATGCTTCTGCCATGGGACGATTCTGACACCTTTACTGTCAGCGTCAACCGGCGGGCGGGTAGCGCGGGTCACACGCTCCGGCGCAGGCTCCGGCCGATGGTGCGGTTGACGGCGGTCTGGAACGAGATCATCACCGACTGCACCACCAGCCCCCGCAGCCGCGGCAGGCCCTCCTCGAGCACCGCCAGCTCGCCCGGCGAGTGGTGCGTACGGCGCCACGGGTCGAGCACCTCGTCCTCGAGCAGCGTCCGCAGATCGCCGGCGAGGGCGTCGAGGTGCCGCTCGGTGAGCTCGTGCGCGGCGGCCAGGGCATCGCGGGAGAGGCCGAGCCGGCGCAGCTCGCGGCCGATGTCGCGCAGCACCTCGTCCGCGTCCGGCATCGTCCAGGAGGTGATCATCGCCCGCTGCATCGCGAGGTCCTCCACGGTGACGTCCTCGGGGAGCCGCGCCAGGTAGCGCTCGATCGCCTGCAGCGTGAAGCCGTGCTCCTGCAGCGCCGTCGTCAGATCGAGGCGGGCGCGGTGCTCGGGGCCGTAGTAGGCGACCCGCCCGCGCCGGACGGGAGGGGGCAGCAGCCCCAGGCTGGCGTAGTACCGGATGTTGCGCACCGAGACGCCGGTGGCCTCGGCCAGCTCGTCGACGGTGAGCATGCCGTCGGCGGCCCCCGCCATCGTCGGCTCGGCGGCGGTCTCGGATCGGGTCTGCGCCATGCCGGTGGACCCTACCCTCCCGTCTTGAAACATGACAGTTCTGCTGTCACAGTGCTGGCAGGCCCGTCTCGTCGTACCTGTTGGGGGAGCACCATGCCGACCAAGCCGTCGATCTACGAAGCAGAGCACGAGGACTTCCGCGCCAGCGCGCGCGCCTTCCTGGAGCGAGAGGTGGTGCCGCACCACGAGCAGTGGGAGAAGGACGGCATCGTGCCGCGCGAGGTCTGGGCGACGGCCGGACGGGCCGGGCTGCTCTGCTTCGACGTCCCGGAGGAGTACGGCGGCGCGGGCATCGACGACTTCCGCTTCAACGCCGTGCTCACCGAGGAGGTCACCCGGATCGGCGCGAGCGGTCTCGGCTTCTCGTTGCACAGCGACATCGTGGTGCCCTACCTGCTGCACCTCGGCACCGAGGCGCAGAAGCAGCGCTGGCTGCCCGGCTGCGTCAGCGGCGAGCTGATCACAGCGATCGCGATGACCGAGCCCGGCGCCGGCTCGGACCTGCAGGGCGTGCGCACGACGGCCGTCGACAAGGGCGACCACTACGTCCTCAACGGCTCCAAGATCTTCATCACCAACGGCATCAATGCCGACCTCGTCGTGGTGGTGGCCAAGACCGAGCCGGACAAGGGCGCGCACGGCATCTCGCTGCTCGTGGTCGAGCGCGGCATGGAGGGCTTCAGCCGCGGCCGCAACCTGGACAAGATGGGCATGAAGGCGCAGGACACCGCCGAGCTCGTCTTCGACGACGTCGTGGTGCCCAAGGAGAACCTCCTCGGCGAGCTCAACGGCGGCTTCGTGCACCTGATGACCGAGCTGCCGCGCGAGCGCGTCTCGGTGGCGGCCATCGCTGTGGCGGCGGTCGAGCGGGTGCTGGACCTGTGCCTCGACTACGCCAAGACGCGCGAAGCCTTCGGGCGGCCGATCGGGTCCTTCCAGAACACGCGTTTCGTGCTCGCCGAGATGGCCACCGAGGCGCACATCGCCCGGGTCTTCGTCAACGACTGCATCCTCAAGCTCAACGCCGGTGAGGTGGACACCTCGCTCGCCTCGATGGCCAAGTGGTGGACCACGGAGCTGCAGAAGCGGGTCGTGGACGCAGGCGTCCAGATCCACGGCGGGTACGGCTACATGAACGAGTACCCGATCGCGAAGGCGTACGTCGACAGCCGCATCCAGACGATCTACGGCGGCACGACCGAGATCCAGAAGGAGATCATCGGTCGCTTCCTGGGCGTCTGATCGCGGACGGAGGCACCCACCGGGCGGCGGGCGCGCTAGCGACCCGTCGGAATCGGACCGTCGGGGTCGAGCACGTGGCCGTAGGCGCGCAGCCGTACGTCGAGGACCGCCCAGGCGCTCTCCACGACCAGGTCGGTCAGGTGCTCGCGGTCGGGGACCTTGGCACCGAGCTGGAGCCAGCGCCGCACGGTGGCGAAGACCGCGCCGACCAGGCCGTGCGCCAGCGGGTCCGCGGCCGCCACATCGGCCTCGCTGACCTCTGCGCCGCCGGCGCGGAAGGTGGCGACGAGCGTCTCCGCGATCCGGCCGGCGATCTGCGCGATCGCCTGCCCCAGGGGGCCGTCGGCGGCGTCGAGGTCGGCGAGCTGGTGCAGCCGCGGGTGCTCGGCGGCCCAGTCGATGTAGGTGGCCGCGACCCGGTGCAGCGTCTGGCGGATCGTGCCGGCGAGCACCAACGAGGCGTCCAGTCGCTCGAGCAGCCCCGCGAGCACATGGCGCTCCATCGCCAGCTCGACGGCCCGGCGGTCCTCGAACTGCCGATAGAGCACCGACCTGCTCAGTCCCGCGCGGGCGCCGATCTCCTGGAGCGAGGCGTTGACGTTGCCCTCGTCGTACAGGGCGATGGCGGCCGCGATGATGCGCTCACGCTGGGCGTCGTTGTGCGCCTCCCAGCGCGTCGAGCGTCCGTCCATGACGGACCAGGGTAGCGACCAGCGCTCAGGCGGCCGCACTGCTCGGCTCGGCGCGGAACCGCGCCGGCCGGCCGTCGACGCCCCAGAGCCTCCAGGCCCACCGGGTCAGCGGGGTGCGCAGGCCGATCTCGTCGGCCAGCATCCGTACGTCGGAGAAGAGGTCCCGGCGGAACTTGGCCGCCTCCGGACCGTTGCCCCACACCTCCGCGGCGACGTCGTCGGGGATGCCCATCAACGCTCGGTCGGCCCTGCTCGGCACCAGGATCACGTCGGCGCCGAGACGCAGCGACATCGGCCACATGATGCCGAGCCAGACGCGAGCGATGGCGCTGCGGTTGGGCACATGGTGCTCCAGCCAGGCGTGGGCGAAGCCGATGTGGCGGGCCTCCTCGGCGATGTGGATCTGCATGATCCGACGCAGCAGCGGGTGACCGCCGCCACGGCGCATCAGGTCCTTCTGCACGTGGTCGATCGGCTCCTCGCCGGCCAGGATGATCGTGAAGAACATCGTCGGACTCATCCAGCCGAACTGCGCCACCAGCGGGATCACGTTGACCAGCCACCGTGGCCCCCCGGTCACCTCGGGACAGACCCGGTTGGTGAACTCCTGGAACATCTGGATGTGGTGGGTCTCCTCGGTGAGCTCGTGCATGAAGTAGCGGAACTCGGGGTTGTCGTTGGGCGTGCGCAGCAGGAAACCGGAGCCGCCCTGGAGCAGCAGCTGCTCGAACTGCGAGCCGATCTTGGTGATCAGCGCGAGCCGGCGCCGGCCGATCTCGATCTGCCGCTCGCGGGACAGCGATCGGTACCACGGGTGTGCGCCGAGCGGATCGACGCTCGGCAGGATCCAGCGCTCGTCGTCCTCGACCAGCGCGTACGCCGGGTCGTCCCACGGCACGTCGCGGAACGCGTTGAAGCACCGCTCGACCGACGCCTCCGACAGCGTGCGCAGGACGTCCTCGTAGGACTGCCCGCCCTGTCGTCGGACGGGCGGCGCCGTCGCAGGGCCGCGGGCACCGCCACCGATCACACGCTTGGCCAGGGTCACAGGAGCCATCGGACACCTCCGGAGGACGACGATGACCCCACACTATCCAGGACACGGTGTCCTGCATAGCCGTTACGCGCAGATCCTCCGGGTGTCAGGAGAAGCGGATGACCCCGTCCTCCACGTCGCGGCCCATCACCCGCAGGTCGGCCAGGTAGTTCTGCTTGAGCATCCACGGCGCCCGGTCGCCCTGGCGCGGCATCGTCTCGGCCGCCCGCTGGATGTAGCCCGAGGCCAGGTCCATGAACGGACGCTCCCCGACGCTGGGATCCCGTTCGACCAGCGCCTCGGTGAAGCCCTGCGAGCGCATGTGGCGCAGCAGCTTGACGACGAACTCGCCGACCAGGTCGGCCTTCAGCGTCCACGAGGCGTTGGTGTAGCCGATGGTGAAGGCGAAGTTCGGCACGCCGCTGAGCATGAGGGCCTTGTAGGACATCGTCTGTGAGACGTCCACCGGCTTCCCGTCGACGTGCACCTGCACGCCGCCGAACAGCTTGATCCGCAGGCCGGTCGCGCTGATCACGATGTCGGCTTCCAGGGTCTCGCCCGACTCCAGCTCGATGCCCTTGGCGGTGAAGGACCGGATCCGGTCGGTGACCACGCTGGCCCGACCCTTGCGGATGGCCCGGAAGAGGTCGCCGTCGGGCACCACGCACAGGCGCTGGTCCCAGGGGTCGTACGGCGGGGAGAAGTGCTCGGCGGCGTACGCCTCCGCCTCCTGCTCGCTCATCCCGGGCTGGCCGGGGCGCGCGGTCAGCTGCTCGACGACGTTCTTGCGGACCATCCGCTTCATCAGCTCCGGCTTGCGCCGCGAGAGCTGGTAGGAGCCGACCAGGATCAGGATGTTGGCCCAGCGGGTCGCCTCGTAGCCGGCCTTCCGGCGCAGCCCCTTGAACGGCACGAAGTCGGGCAGCCGGCTGCCGCCCAGGAGACGGGCGAGCGGGTCCTTCGCCGGCCGCGACATGATGTACGTCGGTGTCCGCTGCAGCATGGTGATGTGCTCGGCCCGGTCCGCCATCGCGGGCACCAGCGTGACGGCGGTGGCGCCCGACCCGATCACCACGACCTTCTTGCCGGTGTAGTCCAGATCCTCGGGCCAGTGCTGCGGGTGCACGAACGTGCCCTCGAACTCGGCCAGACCGGGGAACTGCGGCTTGTGGCCCTCGTCGTAGTCGTAGTAGCCGGCGCAGGCCCACAGGAAGTTGGCGGTGAACCGCTTCTCGCCCTCCGGGGTGGTGGCGGTGACAGTCCACTGCTTGGCCGCGGTGTCCCAGTCGGCGGCCGTGACGGTGTGCTGGTAGCGGATCAGCTCGTCGACGCCGTACTCCCGCTCGATGGTGTGCAGGTAGTCCAGGATCATGTGACCGTCCGCCAGCGAGCGATCGCTGGGCCAGGGGTGCCACCTGAAGCCGAAGGTGAACATGTCCGAGTCCGAGCGGATGCCCGGATAGCGGAACAGGTCCCACGTCCCGCCGCTGGCCTCCCGGCCCTCCAGTACCGCGACCGACAGCTCCGGCAGACCCTGCCGCAGCTGCGCGGCCGCGCCGATGCCGGACAGCCCGGCTCCCACGATGAGGACGTCGACGTGCTCGCTCATGGGAGAGACCGTACCCGCAAGTAACCTCGACCGGGAGGGGTCTCAGTGACCTCGGCGGCCCCATTCCGTGGCGAGCAGCTCGTAGGAACGCACCCGGTCCTCGTGGCCGTGCGTGATCGTGGTGACCAACAGCTCGTCGGCGTCGGTGGCACGCTGCAGGGCCTCGAGCTGATCGGCGACCTGCTCGGCGGTACCGACGAACTGGGTGTCCACCCGGTCCTGCACCAGCTCGCGGTCGGCCTCGCTCCACGCCCAGCGCCGGGCCTCGTCCGGCGTCGGGAACGGGATGGCGCCCTCGGCGGTGCGGATGCTGCGCACCCACAGGCCGTAGCCGGTGGCCAGCTCCCGGGCCTCCTCCTCGGTCCGGCCCACCACGACGTCGGCAGAGATCAGCACGTACGGCGCCGGCAGCTCGGTCGAGGACTGGAACGCGGTCCGGTAGGACCGCACCGCGTCGAGGACGGTGGCGGGCGCGACGTGGTAGTTGGCGGCGAACCGCATGCCGCGCCGGCCGGCCGCCTCGGCACTCTCGCCGGCACTGCTGCCCAGGATCCACAGCTGCAGGTCGGCGTGCTCGCCAGGGATGACGTGCGCCTCCTCGCCCTCGGGCGACTTGTAGGTGCCGTCGATCAGGGCGAGCACGTCGTCGACCTGCTCGGCGTACTCCTGCGACTGGGCCCCGGGAAGGGTCAGCAGCCGCTTCTGCAGCGCCAGCCGCGGCGAGGCGAGCAGGTGCGCGTAGGAGAACCTCGGCGGGATCAGCACACCCTCGGGTGTGCGGCCGACGAAGGGCTCACCGGCTGGCTGGCCGGTCGCCGGCGGCTTGCCGCCGGAGCGTCCCAGGCCGAGGTCGAACCGGCCCGGGTGCAGCGCGTCGAGGAGGCCGAACTCCTCGACCGTCGCGAGCGCGGTGCGGTGGCCCATCTGGACCGCGCCGGAGCCGAGCCGGATGGTGCGGGTGGCTTGGGCGAGGAAGCCCAGCACGACGGCCGGCGAGGTGCCGGCGACGCCGGGGTTGAGGTGGTGCTCGGCGATCCAGTAGCGGGCGTAGCCGAGGCGCTCGGCCTGCTGGGCGAGGTCGAGGGTGCGGTGCAGCGCCTCGGTGGCGGTCGAGCCGGACGAGATCGGCACCAGGTCGAGGACGGAGAGCGGTGTTGGCACGGAGGTTCCCTTCGGGAGGAGCGGCCGTCAGCCGGTGACGGTGAACGGTGCGGGGACGTCGTCGGGGTCGAGGTGGTCCTCGAGGAGCGGACCCGGCCCCCAGCCCAGCGGCGGATCGGGGTACTGCGCGCGCAGCACCGGTGCGATGTCGGAGCCGAACAGCTCGAGCGAGGCGCGATGCTCGGCGTCGGTCAGGCCGCCGGCATCGGCGTTCAGGTGGACCACGCTGTGGCCGAACCGCTCGTGGTAGCGGCCGACCTTGTCGATGACCTGCTGCGGGCTGCCGATCAACGCCGAGCTGCGCTCGACGAAGTCCTCCAGGGTGCCGAAGACCGGCGCGACGCCCAGCCTGGCCTGGAAGGCCAGGTAGCCGGCGAAGACGGGCCGGTAGGCCTCCAGCGCCTCCTGGCTGGTCCGGGCGGCGTAGAACCCGGCGGTGCCGGCACCGACGGTGGCCAGCGCCGGGTCGTGGCCGTAGTGCCGCCAGCGCTCGCGGTAGTGGTCGATCAGCTCGGCGTACGGGTCGATCGGGTGGGTGACGTTGGCCGAGAACAACGGGTCGCCGTAGCGGGCGGCCAGGTCCACCGATGCTCGCGAGGTCGCGCTGCCGTGCCAGATCCGGATCGGCCGCTGGTAGGGCCGCGGCCAGACCTCGGCCTCGACCAGCGGCGGCCGGAACCTGGTCTCGTAGGTGATCCTGTTCTCCCCCCACAGTCGCCGGAAGACCTCGTAGGACTCCGCGTTGCGGTCCCATTGGTCCTCGGGGGTGACCTGGAACAGGTCGCGCTGCGCGGCCCCGTTGCCCTTGCCGATGATCAGCTCGAGGCGGCCCTCGGAGAGGTGGTCGAGGGTGGCGTAGTCCTCGTAGGCGCGCACCGGGTCGAGCAGGCTGAGGGTGGTGACGGCGGTGAAGAGTCTGATCCGCTCGGTCCGGGCGGCGAGGTGGCTGAGGACCACGGTGGGGGAGGAGGAGATGAACGGCCGCTCGTGCCGCTCCCCGACGCCGAACCCGTCGAAGCCGAGCTCCTCGGCCAGGACCGCGTTCGCCACCACCTCCCGGAACCGCTCGTGGGTCGACTTCTGCGCACCCGTGAACGGATCGGCGGCGTGGACGATCAGCGAGATGGCGATGAACTTCACGCGGTGGCCCGCTTCGCCGCCGCATGGTCGGGGTGGGCAAGACCCAGGTTCTCCCGCAGCGTGGTGCCGTCGTAGGCGGTGCGGTGCACGCCCAGCTCCTGCAGGATCGGGACCACCGTGTCCACGAACGGGTCCAGGCCCGACGGCGTGATGTGCGGGACCAGGATGAAGCCGTCGGCGACGTCGTCCTGCACGAAGCGGTTGATCGTCTCGGCCACTGTCCGGGGAGTGCCCACGAACGCCTGCCGACCGGTGACCTCGACGATCAGCTCGCGCGTGGTCAGGTTCTCCGCCTCCGCCTTGGCGCGCCACTGCGCGGCGACCTCGAGCCGGTCCCGGTGCTGGCGGACGCTCGCCCGCCCCTGCGCGATCAGACCGTCGACATCGCTCTCGACCGGGTCGAAGGAGGGCAGCGGCCCGTCCGGGTCGTGGTCGGAGAGATCGGTGTTCCACAACTGCTCGAGGAACTTGATCGCCGTGGCAGGGGAGACCTGCTGGAAGCGGATCTCGCGAGCGGCCTCGGCGGCCTCCTCGTCGGTGTCGCCGAGCACGAAGGTCGCGGCCGGCAGGATGAGCAGCTCGTCGCGGTCGCGGCCGTACTTGGCCAGCCGCCCCTTGACGTCGTCGTAGAAGGCCCGACCCTCGTCGTACTGGCTGTAGCGGGAGAAGATCGCGTCGGCGCTGGCGGCCGCGAACTCTCGGCCCTGCTCGGACTCGCCGGCCTGGAAGATCACCGGACGACCCTGCGGGCTGCGCGGCACGTCGAACCGACCCTCGATGTCGAAGTGGGCGTCGTGGTGGCTGAACGCACCGGCCGTCGCGGAGCCGAGGAAGCGGCCGCCGGCCTTGTCCGCGACGACGTCGCCGGGGCTCCAGGAGTCCCACAGCTCGACAGCGGTGTCGAGGAACGTCTGGGCGCGCTCGTAGCGCTGGTCTTGCGGCAGGTAGCCCCCGCGGCGGAAGTTCTCCCCCGTGAAGGCGTCCCAGCTGGTCACCACGTTCCAGGCGGCGCGCCCCTCCGAGAGATGGTCGAGGCTGGCGAACTGCCGGGCCACCTCGTAGGGCTCGTTGAAGGTGGAGTTGATCGTGCCGGTCAGGCCGAGGTGGTCGGTGACGGCGGCCAGCGCGGCGAGCACGGTGAAGGTGTCGGGCCGGCCGACGACGTCGAGGTCGTAGATCCGGCCGCCCTGCTCGCGCAGTCGCAGCCCCTCGGCGAGGAACATGAAGTCGAAGAGCCCGCGCTCGGCGCTCTGGGCGAACCGCCTGAAGCTCTCGAACTCGATGTGGCTGCCGGAGGCGGGGTCGCTCCAGACGGTGGTGTTGTTCACGCCCGGGAAGTGGGCGGCGAGGTGGACCTGCTTGAGCGGCTTGCTCGGGTTGCTCGTCATGGAAGGCTCCTGGGTCGCTCAGGCGGACTGGGCGGTCGCGTAGCGGTTGGCGGGACGGGACAGGCCGAGGTGGCCGCGCAGCGTGTCGGTCGCGTAGGACGTGCGGAACGCGCCGCGCCGCTGCAGCTCGGGCACGAGGCCGTCGGTGATCTGGTCGAGGTCGCGCGGCAGGGCGGCCGGCCGTAGCCGATAGCCGGTCAGGCCGGACGCCTGCCACTCCTGCAGCAGGTCGGCCAGACCCGCCGGGGTGCCGACGAAGATCTCGGCGTCGTTGGTCAGCGCGGCCCCGGCGCGCTCGTCGAGGCGCCGCTTGCGGGCCTGGGCGGCGGCGTCGGTGTCCTCGAGGACCACGACCAGGTCCCCGAAGAGATGCACCGTCTCCTCCGCGCGGCCGGCCGCAGCCTGCGCCGTACGGATCTGGCCGACGATGTCGGCCGCCTCGGCCGCCGAGTGCGGCGTGACGAGACCGAGGTCGGCGGAGGTGGCGATGAGCCGGTAGGGGATCTCGGCGTGGCCCAGCGCGGCGACGATCGGCTGTCCCTGCGGCGGGCGCGGTGTGATCGAGGGTCCCTTGACGGAGAAGTGGCTGCCCTCGAAGTCGATGTAGTGCAGCTTGGCGTTGTCGATGAAGCGGCCGGTCGCGGCGTCGCGGATCTCGGCGTCGTCCTCCCAGCTGTCCCACAGCCGGCGCAGCACCTCGACGTAGTCGGCGGCCTCCGCGAAGGCCTCGGTCACGCGACGGCGCAGCTCGGGGTCGGACCAGTCCAGCTCGCGGGCGGAGGCGAGCGCCTCGATCCGGCGGCGGCCGAAGTGGGCGGCCTCGTCAGCGCGGGCCGAGACCTGGACCCGCACGCCGGCGCGGCCGGTGGCGGCGTAGTCGAGGGTGGCGATCGCCTTGGAGAGGTGGAACGGCTCGGTGTGGGTGACCACCGCCGTCGGTACGAGGCCGATGCGACTGGTCCTCGGCGCGACGCGGGCGGCGATGAGGGTGGCGTCGAGCCGACCGCGGACGCGATCGGTGCGCTCGTCGGGCGCGAACGGGTCCTCCGACTGCAGCCGCAGGGCGTCCTCGATGGTGACCAGATCGAGGAGACCGCGCTCGGCCTGCCGGACCAGGTCCACCCAGTACGACGGACGCAGCAGGTCGGAGGGACGGGCGTCGTCCTCGCGCCAGGCGGCGGGGTGCCAGCCGGCACCGTCGAGGGCGAGGGCGAGATGGAGATGCTCAGTCATGGTCTTCCTGGTTCGGGTGTCGGGGTCAGGGGCGGTCAGGGGCGCGGGGTGCGCAGGGCGGAGAACGTCGTCTCCTTGCGCAGCGTGAAGCCGAGCTGCTCGTAGAGACGGATGGCGTTGGTGTTCGCCGCCGAGGCATGCAGCAGGACGCGGTCGCCGCGGGCGACGATCTCGTGGGCGACGGCACGGACCAGCCGGCCGGCGAGGCCCTGGCCCCGGGCATCGGCATCGGTGCAGACCGCGCTGATCTCGGTCCAGCCCGGTGGCCGTAGCCGCTGGCCCGCCATCGCCACCAGGCGACCCTCGCGCCGGATGCCGAGATAGGTGCCGAGCTCGACCGTGCGCCGCTTGAACGGACCCGGCTTGGTGCGCTCCACCAGCGCCAGCATCTCCGGTACGTCCGAGGCGCCCAGCACCACTGCCTCCGGATCGGGCTCGGGCACGAGCGACTCGGCGATCATCTGCACGCCTCGCCCGCTCTCGACGACCTCCCAGCCGGCCGGGGGCTCGACCGACGTACCGGTGACCGGGACGATCTCTCCGGGACCGACGAGACGGGCCAGGTCGTGCCAGTCCTGCTCGGTCGCGCGGTCCGGCAGCGCGGTGAACACCGAGACGTCGGGCTGGTAGCGGACCGCGTCGCCGTACCGCTGCGCGAAGCGCTGATGCGGTCCGGTCAGCGCGTGCCAGGCGGGGTTGTCCAGCACCGCCAGGCCGGTGTCTGCGGGGGTGTCCGCGGGGGTGTCCGCGGGGGTGTTCGTGGGGGCGCCGGTGCTGGTGCGTGCGGCGGGTGCTGGTTCGGCCGGTGCCGGGTCGACAACTGTCACGAGAAGCCTTGATCCAAGAGTTTGTCTAGAAATCTGATCTACATTGACAACATACACCGCAACCACCTACGTTCTGCAACCAGTTCGAGAGCCCACCCGAAAGGTGAGACATGAGCAGCGCCCGCGCCGTCGACACGGCGACACCCCGCCAGGAGGTGGTTCCGGCCCCACGGGGTGAGGAGGCCGCCCGGGAGCTCGCCGGCCGACCGGTGACCCCGCGCCGCCACTACGGCTGGTGGATCGCCTCGGTGGTGGTCCTGGCCCTGCTCGCCGAGCTGGTCCTCAACATCGCCCACAACGACGCCTGGGAGTGGGGCAGGTTCGGCCACTACTTCACGCTCGACGTGGTGCGTCACGGGGTGTTCCTGACGCTGGAGCTGACGGCCCTCAGCGCTGTGCTCGGCCTCGTGGGCGGGGTCGTCCTGGCGCTCGCCCGGCTCTCCGGCAACGGCCTGTTCAGCGGGCTGAGCTGGCTCTACATCTGGTTCTTCCGGTCGCTGCCGCTCAACGTGCTGCTGATCCTGCTGTTCAACCTGGCCTACTTCTTCCCCCACGTGGGGCTCAAGCTGCCCTTCCTGCCGACGCTCTTCGGCCACGACACGGTCTCGATGGCGCCCTTCGCCTGGGGACTCATCGGCCTGTCGCTCAACGAGGCCGCCTTCGCCGCGGAGCTGATCCGTGGCGGCATCCTCTCGGTCGATCCCGGGCAGATCGAGGCGGCCAACGCCCTCGGCCTGCCCCCCTCGCGGCGGCTGCGCCGGGTCGTCCTGCCGCAGGCGCTGCGCACGATCGTCCCGGGTTACGTCAATCAGCTGGTGGGGCTGGTCAAGGGCACCTCGCTGGTCTACTTCGTCTCGCTGGTCGACCTGTTCGGCATCGTCAACCAGCTGGAGAGCACCAACCCGCAGGACGTGGTGCCGATCCTGATGGTCGGTGTCGCGTGGTACCTCGTCATCGCCGCCGTGCTGACAGTGGTGCAGTTCTACGTCGAGCGCTTCTTCGCCAGGGGCGCGGTGCGGACGCTGCCCCGCACGCCGTTCCAGCGCCTGGTCGACGGGCTCAAGCAGGCGCGGCTGCGGCTCGCCGAGGCGGTGACACGATGAGCGCGCTTACCGCCGTCCCGTCCGTCCCGGCGGTGGAGATCCGCAACGCCCACAAGGCCTTCGGCGGTGCCGAGGTCATCCGCGGGATCGACCTCTCCCTGCCCACGGGCGGGGTCACGGTGATCCTGGGCCCGTCGGGCTCGGGCAAGTCGACCCTGCTGCGCGCCATCAACCACCTCGAGCCCCTCGACCTCGGGTACGTCGCCGTCCACGGTGAGCTGATCGGCGTGCACGAGCGCCGCGGGCGGCTGCACGAGCTGCCGGCCGCGGTGGTCCGGCGCCAGCGCACCCGGATCGGATTCGTCGCGCAGAGCTTCAACCTCTTCCCGAACCTGACCGTCGCGGAGAACGTCGCCGAGCCGCTGCTCGCCCACAAGCGGGCCGGCAAGGAGGAGGCCCGCGCCCGCGCCCTCGCGCTGCTGAGCCGGGTCGGGCTCGGGGAGCGCGGCGATGCCTACCCGCGCCAGCTCTCCGGCGGTCAGCAGCAACGGGTCGCCATCGCGCGTGCCCTGGCGCTGCAACCGGAGGTGCTGCTGTTCGACGAGCCCACCTCGGCGCTGGATCCCGAGCTGGTGGGCGAGGTGCTGGCGGTCATCCGCGAGCTGGCCACCGACGGCCGCACGCTGGTCATCGTCTCGCACGAGATCGGCTTCGCCCGCGAGGTCGCCGACCACGTGGTCTTCATCGACGGCGGCGTGGTCGTCGAGCAGGGGCCGCCCAGCCGGGTGATCGACCACCCGACCGAGGCGCGCACCAGGGAGTTCCTCGGCAAGGTCCTCTGACCCTGCCGTCCGCCTCGCCCGGGCGGACCCGCGCCTATCCCCACGATTCCCCAGACCCGACCGGCACAGGGCCGGTGGGTGCGAACCCGAGGAGAACCATGTCCATCGCCCGACCCTTCCGCCGCGGTCTCGGCGCGGCCGCGACCGCCGGCGTGCTCAGTGTGGCGCTCGCCGCCTGCGGCAGCAGCTCGGCGTCGGATGACGCCGCCGCGGGTGCAAGCCCTTCCACCGCGAGCGGGACCACGTCGGTGGCGATCGCCACCGCTGCCGGGCAGCAGTACAAGCTGACCCGCATCTCGGTGCCCGTGGTGGCATCGATCCGCCAGGAGCTGCCAGCGGCGATCCTCAAGAGCGGGGAGCTGACCATCGGCGAGGGCGCGCTGCCCTCCGGGTTCCCGCCGCTGGCCTACGTCGGCACCGACAACAAGACGTTCACCGGCGCGGAGCCGGATCTCGGCCGCCTGATCGCGGCGGTTCTCGGCCTCAAGCCGGTGATCAACAACTCGACGTGGGACAACCTCTTCGTCGGCATCGACTCGGGCAAGAACGATGTCGGCTTCTCCAACATCACCGTCACCGAGGAGCGCAAGCAGAAGTACGACTTCGCCTCCTACCGGCAGGACAACCTGGCGCTCGCCGTGAAGAAGGGCACCACCTGGACCTTCGACCGCAACGATCCGCGCGGCTATGAGGTCCTGGCCGGGAAGAAGGTCGCCGTCGGGTCCGGCACCAACCAGGAGAAGATCCTGCTGCACTGGCGCGACCTGCTGAAGAAGGAGGGCAAGACGCTCGAGGTGAAGTACTTCGCCGACGACACCTCGGCCTGGACGGCGCTGGCGTCGGGCCAGATCGATGCCTACTTCGGCCCCAACCCCGGCATCGCCTACCAGGAGTCCATCACCAAGGGCACGCCGAAGGAGGTCGCCACCGCCGGCACCTACTCCGGTGCCGGGGCGTCGCTGCAGGGTCTGATCGCTGCGACGACGAAGAAGGGGGACGGCCTCGTGCAGCCGCTGGCCGATGCGATCGACTACCTGATCAAGAACGGCCAGTACGCCGCCTGGCTGGCGGCGTACAACCTGTCCAACGAGGCGGTGACCAGCGCTCAGGTCAACCCGGCTGGCCTCCCGCTCAGCAACTCCTGAGGCCGGTTCCCGCCGCCACCTGGACGGCCCCGCGATCACTCGATCGCGGGGCCGTCCGCATCTCAGGAGACGGGTGACTTGACGCGCTATACCGAGTATGCGCATACTCGGTATGTAAGCAACGAGAGGTCAGGGATGTCGGTCAAGCACGCGCTGCTCGCGCTCCTGGAGCGGGAGCCGATGTACGGCTACCAGCTCCGTGCCGCGTTCGAGGAGCGCACCGCCCAGCTGTGGCCGCTGAACATCGGGCAGGTCTACACGACCCTCGCCCGGCTGGAGCGCGACGGCCTGGTGGAAGGTGGCGAGACCGACGCCGACGGCCACCAGCTCTACCGGTTGACCGACGCCGGCCGGACCGAGGTGACCGACTGGTTCGGCAGCGCGGTTCCCCGGACCCAGCCGCCTCGCGACGAGCTCGCGATCAAACTGGCCTTCGCCGTCGGCGCACCGTCGCTCGACCTGGCGGCCGTGATCCAACGACAGCGCAGCGCCACGATGGCCTCGCTGCAGGAGCACACCCGGCTCAAGCGCAGCTCCACCGATCTCGCCTACGGCCTGGTCCTCGACGCGCTGATCTTCGCTGCCGAGGCCGAGATCCGTTGGCTCGACCACTGTGAGGCACGACTGCGCCAGGACGGCTCGAGGACCTCGCGATGAGCTCCTACCTGGCCCCCACCGAGGCTGACCGGCTCCGCAGAGCGGAGATCCGCTGGCTCGAGCAGGCCCGCGAGCGGCTACGCCGCCCCGCTCCTGCCACCCGTCGTACCGACCCGCCCGAGACCCGAACCGAGGAGACCGACCGATGACCACTCCTGGCAGCCCTGTGCTCCATCTCGACCGCGTCACGCGGATCCACGGCGCCGGTGAGCTCGCGGTCCATGCGCTGCGCGAGGTCTCCTTCGAGGCGTACGCCGGCGAGCTCGTGGCGGTAATGGGTCCCTCCGGCTCCGGGAAGTCGACGTTGCTCACGATCGCGGGCGGCCTCGACCAGCCGACCGCCGGTCGCGTGCTGGTGGAGGGCGCCGACCTGACCGCCGCGGGGAACGCCGGCCGGGCCAAGCTGCGCCGTACCTCCATCGGATACGTGTTCCAGGACTTCAACCTCATCCCGGCCCTGACGGCCGCGGAGAACGTCAGCCTCCCGATGGAGCTGGACGGCGTACCGGCCCGGGGCGCGCGGGCGAGAGCCGTGGCCGCTCTGGAGGAGCTGGGCATCGACGAGCTGGCGGACCGCTTCCCCGACGAGATGTCGGGCGGCCAGCAGCAGCGGGTCGCCATCGCCCGCGCCGTCGTCGGCGAGCGGCGGCTCGTCCTCGCCGACGAGCCGACCGGTGCGCTGGACTCCGTCACGGGTGAGGACATCCTGCGCCTGCTGCGGGCGCGCTGCGACGCGGGTGCGGCCGGGGTCCTGGTCACGCACGAGCCGCGGCACGCAGGGTGGGCGGACCGCATCGTCTACCTCCGCGACGGTGCAGTGGTCGACGAGGCCGGCCGGTCGACGGCGGTCCGGGCATGAGGGGCTGGTTCACGAGCTGGCGGCTCGCGCTGCGGCTCGCGCGTCGCGACCTGGTCAAGCACCGCGCCCGCGCCATCATCGCGCTGGTGATGGTGACGCTGCCGGTCTTCGGCGTGGTCACCGCCGACATCCTGATCCAGACGGCGAAGGTCTCGCCCAGCGAGGGCATCGACCGGCGGATCGGCACCGTCGCCACCGCCGAGCTCGTCCGCACCGGTGACGACCAGAAGGTGGTCCAGGGTGCGGACCCCACCGACTACGGCGACGAGGGCGACCTGGCTCGGCCCACGACCCTCGCCGACATCGAGCGGGTGATCGGCAGGCGCACGATGCTGCCCGCAGCCCTCCACGGCGACGCGCTGGTCCGCACCGCGCACGGCCGCGAGAGCGTTCGCGCCGACCAGGTCGACGCCTCGGCGCCGCTCGCCAGGGGCCTGTACCGGCTCACCCGCGGACGCTGGCCGACCTCGACCGACGAGGTGGTCGTCAACCGGGCGCTGCTGGAGCGCGGCGTGGGCGACACCCTGCGCGTGGTCAGCCCCGACCGCAGCGAGTCGACGCGGAGGATCGTCGGCACGATCGTGGACGCCAGCACCCGCGACGGCTCGGTCGCCGTCGGACTGCCCGGCGCCTTCCCGGACAGCTCGGCCTCCGCCGCCCCGGACGATGGCGCGGCGTGGCTGGTGGACGGGCCGCCGATCACCTGGGCGCAGGTCAAGCAGCTCAACGCGCTCGGCGTGCTGGTCACCGACCGGCAGATCGCCGGCCATCCGGATGACTATCCGGACCCCTTCCCGAGCTCGGGCATCGACGAGAGCACCTTCCAGGTCGCGGTCCTGGTGGCGGTGATGGCGCTGATCGAGGTCGTCCTGCTGGCCGGTCCCGCCTTCGCGGTGGGCGCACGCAAGCAGCAGCGCTCCCTGGCCCTCCTGGTCGCATCGGGCGGTACGCCGGCGCAGTCGCGGCGGGTGATCATCGCCGGCGGCCTGCTCCTCGGCCTCTGCGCCGGCCTGGTCGGCGTGGCGGGCGGCATCGGGCTCGCCCGGCTGCTGGTGCCGGCGGTCCAGCACGTCGACGGAACCTGGCTGGGCCCGTTCGACGTACCGTGGGCGCACCTGGCGGCGGTCGCCGCGTTCGGGCTGGTCAGCGCGCTGATCGCCTGCGTCGTACCGGCGTGGATCGCCTCGCGGCAGAACGTGGTGGCCGTCCTCGCCGGTCGCCGCGGTGATGCCAGGCCGGTGCGCGCGTTCCCGCTGCTCGGCGTGGTGCTGTTCGCGATCGGCGTGCTGATGGCTGTCGAGGGGGCGCGGGGACGCGGCGACCTGATGGTCTCGTGGTCGGCCGTGGTCTGCGTACTGGGCATGGTGCTGTTGGTCCCCGTCGTGGTGATGGCACTGGCCCGCGTCGCCGGACGTCTTCCGCTCGCGCTTCGCTTCGCGGCCCGCGACGCCGTCCGGCACCGCACCCGCACGACGCCGGCCGTGGCGGCTGTCGCGGCGACGGTCGCCGGCGTGGTGGCGCTCGGCATCTCGACCGGCAGCGACGCCCTGCAGAATCGCGAGACCTACCAGCCGCTCCTGGCGCTGGGCAACGCCGAGGTGACGCCGTCGGAGGACTTCAGCGACGTGGACCCGTCCACGATGGACTGGACGAAGGTGACCGACGTGATCCGGCAGCACGTCCCCGATGCGCGGATCTCGGTCGTGCGGGGTGTGCAGCAGTCGACGCCCGCGGGCGACTACACCGACGTGAGGTTCCAGGTGCCGGGCCAGGTCGACACCGACGTCTCACCGGCCCAGTCCCGCTACGCCGAGGGGACCGACCTCGTGGTCAGCGGCGCCGCTGACCTGCCCCCTACCCTCGTCGCGGCACTGCGGCCCGGTGACGGCGTCCAGGCCGCCCTCGCCGCGGGCAGGGCGGTCGTCTTCAGCAGCGACACCGGCCAGGCCCGGTTGAGGCAGGTCACGATCAGCGTCGACGTGACGAAGGCGGACGGCACGCTCACGCACGTGCTCTCCAAGACGGTGCCGGCCACCGTCGTCTACCGCGGCGCCGACGTCTCGGCCCCGCTGCATGCGATTCTGCCGCCGGCCCTCGCGCAGGGGCTGAAGCTGCCCACCGTCGTCGCCGGGCTCGAGCTCGACCAGCCGCATCTGTCGAACGCGGCACAGAAGGATCTCGATGCCGCACTCGACGGCCTCGCCACGCCCGCGACGATCTACGTCGAGCGCGGCTACCAGACCAAGACCGACGCGCTGATCATCCAGTTCGTGCTGGCGGCACTGGCGGCGATCCTGATGCTCGGTGGCACGCTGACGGCGATGTTCCTGGCCCTGTCCGATGCCCGGCCCGACCTGGCCACCCTGGCCGCCGTCGGCGCCGATCCGCGGACCCGCCGCGGGGTGGCGGCGTCGTACACCTTCGTGGTCGCCTTCGTCGGGGCGGTGCTCGGGATGCTGGTCGGGTTCGTGCCCGGCATCGCGATCACCTGGCCGTTGACCGGGCAGCAGTACCCCGGCAGCAAGGGCCCCTACCTCGACATCCCGTGGCTCCTGATCGGGCTGGTCGTGGTGGGTCTGCCGGTGCTGACAGCGCTGCTCGTCGGCGCCTGCACGCGCTCGAGGCTGCCGATGGTCTCGCGGCTGTCCTGACGCCGAGACGTCACCTTCGGGAGGTCGAGAGGTCACTTCCCGCGCTCGCGCCACCACGCCACGGTCTGTCGCGCACCCTCGGTCATCGGGGTGGGCGACAGGCCGAGCCGGGCCTCGCTCGCGGTGGAGTCCATCACGAACGGGCGCTCGAACTGGTAGGTCATCTCCACGATCTCCCGGGTGTCGCGGTGCACGGCGCCCACCGCTCGCAGCAACCACGTCGGGACGGTCGAGACCCTCGGGGCGGGTACGCCGGCCACCTCGGCGTACAGCGTCACCAGCTCGCGCTGGCTCAGCGGGGCGGCGGTGGGTGCGTGCAGGACAGCGCCCCACAGCGAGGAGTCGCCGGCCGCCCGGATCATCGCCGCGGCCAGGTCGGGGACGTAGGTCCACGAGTGCGGCGCGTCCGGGTCGCCGATCACCCGCATCGTGCGGCCGGCCAGGACGGTCGGCACCATCCGCTCACCGGCGTGGGCGGTCAGCACGCCCGGGCCGTAGAAGTCGGAGGCGACCACGCTGACGGTGGCGGTGGCCGAGCGCTCCCGGGCCGCGAGGAGCTGCGTGCGCACCCCGGGCTTGCCGAAGTCGGCGGTGCGCGGCGTCGACTCGGTCATGGGAGCCGACACGTGGCCGTAGGAGTAGAGGCTCTCGGGGAACACCACGACCGCGTCCGTACGGCGGGCGGCCTCCAGCACGGTGTGCTCGGCGTGGGGGAGCTCGGTCCGCCACACGTCGGCCCGGTAGGCCGAGGCGTGCATGCAGTCGTAGACGACACGGCTGCCGTCGAGTGCCTCGCTCAGCTGGCGGAGGTCGCCGGCGTCGGCGCGGCGCCGCTCGACGAGCGGGTGCTCCGGGCCGCTGCCCGACCTGGTGAGGAGCCGCACCGGCTCACCGGCGGCGGCGAGCTGGAGGGCGATGGTGGATCCGACCGGACCCGCTCCGATGACGACGTTGTTCATGGTCTCTCCTTCGTCGAGGTGATTGTGAGAGCACCGCTCTCGGTTTCGATCATGGGCCCTCTTCGGAGATAAAGCAAGAGCAGTGCTCACATTTGCCTCGATCGCTCTCTGACGGCACGATGGGGGCATGGAGGGAACGCCGCGTGATCGCGCCCGAGCACGGACCATGGCCGACATCGTCCGGATAGGTCGCGAGCACCTGAGCAGCGACGGTGCCGCCGCACTCTCACTGCGGGCGGTGGCGCGCGATCTGGGCGTGGTCTCCTCGGCCGTCTACCGCTACGTCGCCAGCCGCGACGAGTTGCTCACCCTGCTCGTCGTGGCGGGCTACGACGAGCTCGGCGACGCCGTCGACGAGGCCCTCGGAGGCATCGACGAGGGTGACTTCCGGGGGCGGCTGCTCGCGATCGGCGCAGCGGTGCGCAGCTGGGCGGTGCGCGAGCCGGCGATGTACGCCCTGCTCTTCGGCAGCCCGGTCCCGGGCTACCACGCACCTGCCGAGCGGACCACCGGGCCGGGCACGCGGGTGATCCGGGCGCTGGTACGGCTGTGGACCGAGGCGTACGCCGCCGGGGCGATGCGGCTCCCCGACGGGCCGCCGGTGCCCGCCGGCCTGGCCGCGTCGTTCCTCGCCGTACGCGACGAGCTCGGGGTGGAGCTTCCCGACCAGGCGCTCGCGCGCGGCGTGCTGGCGTGGGCCGCGCTGTTCGGCTGTGTCAGCTTCGAGGTGTTCGGGCAGTACGGCGCCGACACCTTCGGCGACCCCGCCGCCCTCTTCGAGCACCAGCTCCAGGTGCTCGCCGAGACGGTGGGGCTGGTCGATCGACGCTGAGGCGGCGCGCTCCCCGGCCCGGTCCGGGGCCGGTCCGGGGCCGGTCCGGGGCCGGTCCGGGGCCGCCGCGGTGCCGAGAATTAACAGCATCGTTTCAGGATCAGTGGTGCAGGGATTCAGCCGGCGGCCTTAGACATAGGGCGTGCATGCGTGGGCCAGCGCCGTCGGAGGGATGGCGCCGTCGGTCTCGAGGGCCCGGTCGTGGTGAGGAGGCCCGGACCCGGCTCGGACCTGGAACCGTTGCTGGTCTTCGTCAAGGCCCGGATCGTCGACCAGGTCAGGCGGGCCACGGGCGATCCGCTGCGTGCGGATTGGCTCGAGAGCCTGCTGACCGAGGTGAAGAAGATGGAGGCGTATCTGTGGGCGGTGCCGCCCAGCGCCTACGAGGTGGAGCGGTTCCTGCTCCGGATCGCTCATCTCTACCGGCGACACCCGGACTACCTCTCGCACTGGGACCTGCGCCAGCCGGGCTGAGCCCCCATGTAACGCGGTGTCCGGCGCACCATCGCGGTGCTGCGGCACCGCAGGTGGTGATCGAACACCGCGTTACATGCGGAAGCGACCGGCCACGCCCGCCCGCAACAAAAAGTCAGTCTTGACTGTTTGTTTGCCACGCGGCACGCTGGTCGATGTGACGACGACCACGCAGCGCGTGCCCCAGGAGGAGCGCACCCGGCTGATGCGGGCCCGGCTCCTCGAGGCGACGGTCGAGGTGCTCACCGAGCGCGGGTGGGCGGGCACCACCACCACGCTGGTCTCCCAGCGCGCGGGTGTCAGCCGGGGTGCGCAGCTGCACCACTTCCCGACCAAGAACGCCCTGGTCGTGGCCGCCGTCGAGCACGTGATGGCCGGACGGGCCGACGAGCTTCGCGAGGCGGTCCGCACCTACCAGGGCGCCAAGACCCGTGGCGTCCTGGAGATGCTCGCCGACCACTTCACCTCGCCCGGCTTCCAGGCGGCGTTGGAGCTGTGGGTGGCGGCACGCAGCGATGCCGACCTGCATGCGGCGGTCGCCCCGCTCGAGCGCCGGATCGGCCGCGAGGCGCACCGGATCACCGTCGAGCTCCTGAGCGCCGACGAGTCCGTCCCCGGGGTGCGCGAGCTGATCCAGGCGACCCTCGACCTGTGTCGCGGCCTCGGCCTGGCCGACACGCTCTCCGACGACGCGAAGCGGCGCGCTCGGATCCTCGACGAGTGGGCGAAGGTCCTGGAGAAGGAGATCGGCGATGGTTCCTGAGGAGCTGCTGGCGGACCTCGCCGTGGAGGGTGACCAGCTCCGTGCGGCGGTAGCCGACCTTCCCGACGACCGATGGCGCACGCCGACGCCCGCCGCCGGCTGGGACGTCGCCACCCAGATCGCCCACCTGGCCTGGACCGACGAGTGCGCGCTGGCCTCCGCCACCGACCGGGCTGCCTGGCACGCCCTGGTCGAGGTGGCACTGGCCGACATCGACGGCGTGGTGGACAAGGCGGCGCTCAGCGGCGGCGCCGTACCTCCGGCGGAGTTGCTGGCCCGCTGGGACGCCGCGCGCGCCGCCCTACCGCCGGCGCTGCGCCGGGTGGAGGGCAGGATGCAGTGGTTCGGTCCGCCGATGTCGCCGGCCTCGATGGCGACCGCGCGGTTCATGGAGACCTGGGCGCACGGGCTCGACGTCCGCGAGGCGCTGGGCCTGCCGGTCGAGCGGACCGACCGGATCCGGCACGTGTGCCACCTCGGCGTACGGACCCGTGGCTTCGCCTTCACCACCCACGGGCTGCCGGCGCCGACCCACGAGGTCCGCGTCGAGCTGGCCTCGCCCAGCGGCGAGCGGTGGCAGTGGGGACCGGAGGAGGCGGCCGAGCGGGTGCGCGGCTCCGCGTGGGACTTCGCCCGGCTGGTCACCCAGCGGGTGCACCGCGACGACACCCACCTGGTGACCTCCGGCGCCGAGGCCGAACGGTGGCTGACCATCGCCCAGGCCTTCGCCGGTCCCGCGGGAGAGGGGCGCCCTCGTGGCTGAACCCCAGCGCCCGATCCTGATCGGCAACTGCTCCGGCTTCTACGGCGACCGGCTCAGCGCGATGCGCGAGATGCTGACCGGCGGCCCGTTGGACGTGCTCACCGGCGACTACCTCGCCGAGCTGACCATGCTCATCCTCGGCAAGGACACCATCCGTGACGCCTCGCTCGGCTACGCCAAGACCTTCCTCGCCCAGGCACGCGAGTGCCTCGGGCTGGCGCTGGAGCAGGGCGTCAGGCTGGTCAGCAACGCCGGCGGGCTCAACCCGGCCGGTCTGGCGCAGGCGCTCGACGAGCTCGGCACCGGTGCTCGGATCGCCTACGTCGACGGCGACGACGTCCGCGGCCGCCTCGAGGAGATCCCCGACGCCCTGACGGCGAACGCCTATCTCGGCGGCTTCGGCATCGCCCGCGCCCTGGCGGCGGGCGCCGACGTCGTGGTCACCGGCCGGGTCACCGACGCGGCCGTGGTGATGGGGCCGGCGATCTGGTGGCACGGCTGGTCGTCCACCGACCACGACGCACTCGCGGGCGCCGTCGTCGCCGGTCACGTCATCGAGTGCGGCACCCAGGCGACCGGCGGCAACTTCGCCGGCCTCTTCGACGCGATCGACGCCGGGCTGGTCGAGGATCCGATCCGGCCGTTCGGCTTCCCGATCGCCGAGATCGCGGCCGACGGCTCCAGCGTCATCACCAAGCACCCCGGCACCGGCGGTCTGGTCACCGTGGACACCGTCACCGCCCAGCTCTTCTACGAGATCCAGGGCAGCACCTACCTCAACCCGGACGTCACCACCGACCTCAGCACGATCTCGCTGCACCAGGCCGGCCGCGACCGGGTCGAGGTGACCGGCACGCGGGGAAGCGAGCCCCCGGCGCGGCTCAAGGTGGCGGTCAACCGCATCGGCGGCTGGCGCAACCAGGTCGAGTTCGTGCTCACCGGGCTCGACATCGAGCGGAAGTCGACACTGCTGCGTGTCCAGGTCGAGGCAGCGCTCCATGCCGACCTCCAGCGGTCCTGGTCCACCTGGCGGGCGCCCGCCCCTGACTCGCCGACCGAGGAGGGCGCCGCCGTGCTGCAGCGGCTGACGGTCTGGTCCGACGACGAGGCGGCGGTCGGGCGGGCGTTCACCGGCCCGGCGATCGAGCTGGTCCTCGCCTCCTACGCCGGCTTCCACGTCACGGCGCCGCCGGGCAAGGCGAGTGCCTTCGGCGTCTACACGCCGACGTACGTCGACCGCGACCTCGTCCGGCACACCGTGCACCTGCCCGACGGGACCACCGAGGTGATCGCATGACGCGCCGACCGCTGGGCGACCTGGTCTACGCCCGCTCCGGCGACAAGGGCGGCGACGCCAACATCGGGCTGTGGATCCCGGCCGGCCGCCCGGATGCGGCCGTCGACTGGCTGCTCGAGACGGTCACCGCCGACTGGGTGCGCACCCTGCTGCCCGAGACGGCGGAGCTGGAGATCGACATCGTCGCGCTGCCCAACCTGCGCGGGGTGAACATCGTCGTGCACGGCATCCTCGGCGCCGGTGTGGCCGAGGGAGTGCGGTTCGACCCGCAGGCCAAGGCGCTGGGGGAGTGGCTGCGCAGCCGGTACGTCGACCTGCCCGATCACCTGCTAGCACCGGAGGCCGTGCAGCGATGACTCCGGAGCTGTTCACCCTCGGCGCCGAGTTCACCCGGCGCGAGGTCCTCGACTCGCTGCAGGCCTGGGAGGACGCCGGCGAGGTGCCGCGCTCGCTGCATCTCGCAGCAGCGAAGCAGGGTCTGCTCGGCCTCGGCTTCGCCCCGGAGGTCGGTGGCGAGGGCGGCACCCTGGCCGACATGACCGCCCTGCAGGAGGGCATGCTGGCGGCGGGTGCGTCCAGCGGTCTGCTGGCGGCGCTGTTCACCGGTGGCATCGCGCTGCCGCACCTGGCCCGGCACGGCTCGCCCGCGCTGGTCGACCGCTACGTGCGGCCGACCCTGGCGGGGAGGTTGATCGGCGCGCTCGCCGTCACCGAGCCGGGCGGTGGCTCCGACGTCGCGCACCTGACGACCCGGGCGGTCCGGGACGGTGACGACTACGTCGTCAACGGCACCAAGACCTTCATCACCAGCGGCGCCCGGGCCGACTTCGTCACCGTCGCCGTGCGCACGGGACGTCCCGAGGACGGGCACGGCGGCGCGCGCGGCATCAGCCTGCTGGTCATCGACAAGGACACCCCCGGGTTCAGCCTCGACCGCCGGCTGGCCAAGATGGGCTGGCACTGCTCGGACACCGCCGAGCTGGGATTCAGCGACGTACGCGTGCCCGCCGGCAACCTGGTCGGCGAGGAGAACGCGGCCTTCGGCTACCTGGCCGAGGCCTTCGTCACCGAGCGGATCGCGCTCGCCGTGCACGCCTACGGCATCGCCGCGCGCTCGCTGGCGCTGACCGCCGAGCACGCCCGTGGCCGCAGCACGTTCGGCGAGCCGCTGATCGCACGCCAGGTGGTGCGCCACCGGCTCGTCGAGATGCACCGCCGCGTCGAGGCGGCGAAGGCCTACACCCATGCCGTGGTGCGCGAGTACGACGCCGAGGGGACCACGGCCGGCACCGTGGCGGGAGCGGCGCTCGCCAAGCACACGGCCGTCGAGGCCAGCCAGTGGGTCTGCGACCAGGCCGTCCAGCTGCACGGTGGCACCGGCTACCTGCACGGCACCGAGGTGGAGCGGCACTACCGCGACACCCGGATCCTGCCCATCGGAGGAGGAGCGAGCGAAGTGATGACCGATCTGGCCGCGAAGCTGCTGGGGTACGCCGATTCACCCCACGAGGACACGGGCAAGCTCGCGTCTGCGCGGGGACCCCGATGATGAGCGAGAACCGCACCGCGATGCTGACCAAGCTCGCCGACCTCGACGCCGAGCAGGCGAAGGCGGTCAATGCGGGCGGCACGTACATGGAGCGTCACCACCGGCGCGGCAAGCTGCTCGCCCGGGAGCGGATCGAGCTGCTGCTCGACGAGGGCGCGCCGTTCCTGGAGCTGATGACGCTCGCCGGCTGGGGCAGCTCGTTCCCCGTCGGTGGGTCGACCGTGACCGGCATCGGCGTCGTCTCCGGCGTCGAGTGCATGATCGTGGCGCACGACCCGACGGTGAAGGGCGGCACGATCAATCCGGTCTCGATGCGGAAGACCGGGCGGGCGATGCAGATCGCCGAGGAGAACCACCTTCCGGTCATCACCCTTGTCGAGTCGGGTGGGGCCGACCTGCCGCACCAGAAGGACATCTTCATCCCGGCAGGCCGGGGCTTCCGGGACCTCACCCGCGCGAGCGCCCGTAAGCAGCCCACGATCGCGCTCGTCTTCGGCAACTCCACCGCCGGCGGTGCCTACATCCCGGGGATGAGCGACTACATCGTGATGGTCGACAAGGGCGCCAAGGTGTTCCTCGGCGGGCCACCCCTGGTCAAGATGGCCACCGGCGAGGTGTCCGACGACGAGGAGCTGGGCGGCGCGGAGATGCACGCCACCACCTCCGGTCTGGCCGACTTCCTCGCCGTCGACGAGCGCGACGCCATCCGGATCGGTCGCCGCATCGTCGCCCGGCTCAACGTGACCAAGCGCGGAGTCACTGCCCCGCGCCAGGCTCGCGAAGCCTCCTACGCCGAGCCCCTGCTCGACCCCGAGGGCCTGCTCGACGTGATCCCGACCGACCTCAAGGAGCCGTTCGACCCGCGCGAGGTGATCCTGCGCATGGTCGACGGTCCGAGCGAGGGCAATGAGGTCGCGTTCGACGAGTTCAAACCGCTCTACGGGCCCTCGCTGGTCACCGGCTGGGCGCGGATCCACGGCCGGCCCGTCGGCATCCTCGCCAACGCCCAGGGCATCTTGTTCAGCAAGGAGGCGCAGAAGGCGACGCAGTTCATCCAGCTGGCCAACGCCTCGGACACGCCGCTGCTCTTCCTGCACAACACCACCGGCTACATGGTGGGCAAGGAGTACGAGCAGGGCGGGATCATCAAGCACGGCGCGATGATGGTCAACGCCGTCTCCAACTCGACCGTGCCCTCCATCTCCATCCTGATCGGTGCCTCCTACGGCGCAGGCAACTACGGGATGAACGGTCGCGCCTACGATCCGCGGTTCCTCTTCACCTGGCCGAACGCGAAGTCGGCGGTGATGGGGCCGCAGCAGCTGGCCGGCGTCATGGACATCGTCGCGCGTGCTGCGGCTGCATCGAAAGGGATCGCGTTCGACGAGGAGGCGGGGGCTGCTACCCGACAGTTCGTCGAGCAGATGATCGAGGAGCAGTCGCTGCCGTACTTCCTCTCCGGGATGGTCTACGACGACGGCGTCATCGACCCGCGCGACACCCGCACCATCCTCGGCATCTGCCTGTCCGTGATCGAGAACCAGCCGATCGAGGGCAACCTCAACTTCGGCGTGTTTCGAATGTGAGTGCGTCGATGATCAAGACCCTGCTGGTGGCCAACCGCGGCGAGATCGCACGCCGCGTCTTCCGCACCTGTCGCACCCTCGGTATCGCGACGGTGGCCGTCCACTCCGACGCCGATGCGAGCGCACTGTTCGTGCGCGAGGCCGACGCCGCCGTACGCCTGCCCGGCCACGCCCCGGCCGAGACCTACCTGCGCGGTGACCTGGTGATCGAGGCCGCCCGCGCCGCTGGAGCGGACGCCATCCACCCCGGCTACGGCTTCCTCTCGGAGAACGCCGAGTTCGCCGCGGCGGTGATCGAGGCCGGGCTGACGTGGGTGGGGCCCGATCCCGACGCGATCGCCCGGATGGGATCCAAGGTCGAGTCGAAGAAGCTGATGGAGGCGGCCGGAGTGCCGGTGCTCGGCAACCTGACGCCCGAGACGGCGACCGAGGCCGACCTGCCGCTGCTGGTCAAGGCCTCGGCGGGCGGCGGAGGACGCGGCATGCGCATCGTGCGCCGGCTCGGCGACCTCGCGGACGAGATCGCGAAGGCCGCCGCCGAGGCGGAGTCGGCCTTCGGTGACGGCACCGTGTTCGTCGAGCCGTACGTCGAGAGCGGCCGTCACGTCGAGGTCCAGGTCGTCGGCGAGCGGGGCGGTGAGGTGGTGGTCTTCGGCGAGCGGGACTGCTCGGTCCAGCGCCGCCACCAGAAGGTGATCGAGGAGGCGCCGGCGCCGGGGCTGCCGGCCGCCACCCGGGCGGCGCTGCACGAGGCCGCTCGACGCGCGGCGAGCGCGATCGACTACGTCGGCGCGGGCACGGTCGAGTTCCTCTACGACCCGGCGTCGAACCGGTTCTTCTTCCTGGAGATGAACACCCGGCTCCAGGTCGAGCACCCCGTCACCGAGGAGATCTTCGGTGTCGACCTGGTGGCGCTGCAGCTGGCGGTCGCCGAGGGCGGCCGGGTCACGCCCCCCGGCACCACCCCTCCCCAGGAGGCTCGACCGCACGGGCACGCGATCGAGGTCCGCCTCTACGCCGAGGACCCGGCCGCGGGCTTCGCACCCCAGACCGGGCTGCTCACCGCCTTCGACATCCCGGGTGTGCGGGCGCAGTTCGAGCTCGCGGGTGGCCTCCGGCTCGACTCGGGCGTCGCCGCCGGCGACGAGATCGGCACGTTCTACGACGCGATGATCGCCAAGGTCGTCGTGCACGCAGCGACCCGGGAGCAGGCGGCGCGGCAGCTCGCGGGTGCTCTCGAGCGGGCCCGCATCCACGGCCTGCGCACCAACCGTGACCTCCTGGTCGGACTGCTGCGCAGCGAGACCTTCCTCCAGGGCCGGATGAGCACCACCTGGCTCGACGACGCAGCGGTCGTACCGGGACTGCTGCGGCCCCTCGACCAGGACAGGGTCGAGCTCGCCGCCTTCGCGGCCGCGCTCGCCCTCGCCGAACGGGCTCGGGCGGCCTCGACGTACCACGCCCGGATCCCGGTGGCGTGGCGCAACGTCGTGTCGCAGCCGCAGACGACCGACTTCGCTGTCTCGACCGCCGAGGGTGAGCAGGTCAGCGTCCGCTGGTACGGCGGCCGCACGCCTCGGCATGCCGAGCGGGACGACGTGGTCGTCGTCGCTGCCGGCCCGGACGAGGTGGCCCTCGCCGTGGGCGGAGTCGTCCGCACCTTCGCTGTCAGCGCCACCGGGGAGGCGGTCGACGTGGACTCGTCGCTGGGGCACGTCGCCCTGCGCAGGCTGCAGCGGTTCACCGACCCGGCGGACCGGATCGCGGCCGGCTCGCTGCTCGCACCGATGCCCGGCAGCGTCGTGGCCGTGCACGCCGGCGTCGGGGACGAGGTCGCCGAGGGACAGCCGCTGCTGGTCCTGGAGGCGATGAAGATGCAGCACACCATCGCGGCGCCGCACGCCGGCACCGTCACCGAGATCGACGTCGCCGTCGGCGACCAGGTCAACGGCGGGGCCGTCCTCGCCGTCGTGGACACGGTGTCCCAGGGCACCGTCGAGGAGGAGAGCGCATGAACGACTTCACCGAACCGGAGGAGCGCGTCGAGCTCCGCAAGGCCGTCGCGAAGCTGGCGAGCAAGTACGGCCAGGAGTACTTCCTGGCCAAGGCCCGCGCCGGCGAGAAGACGACCGACCTGTGGCTGGAGCTGGCGAAGAACGGCTACCTCGGCGTCAACCTCCCCGAGGAGTACGGCGGCGGCGGTGGCGGCCTCGGCGACATCGCGGCCGTGCTGGAGGAGGTGGGCACGGCCGGTTGCCCGCTGTTGCTGATGGTGGTCAGCCCGGCGATCTGCGGCACCGTGCTCATGAAGTACGGGACCGAGGAGCAGAAGCAGCGTTGGCTGCCCGGCATCGCCGACGGCACCGGGACGATGGCGTTCGCCATCACCGAGCCCGACGCCGGCACCAACTCGCACAACATCACCACCACCGCCCGCCGCGACGGCGACGGCTGGGTGCTCAACGGCCGCAAGATCTACATCTCCGGCCTCGACGAGTCCCAGAACGTGCTGGTCGTCGCCCGGACCGAGGACTCCAGGACGGGGAAGCTGAAGCCGTGCCTGTTCGTCGTGCCGACGGACGCGCCCGGCTTCACCTTCACCCCGATCCCGATGGAGTTCGTCTCCCCGGAGTTGCAGTTCCAGGTGTTCATCGACGACGTCCGGCTGCCGGCCGACGCCCTGGTCGGGAACGAGGACGGCGGGCTGGTGCAGCTCTTCGCCGGGCTGAACCCCGAGCGGGTGATGGCGGCCTCCTTCGCGACCGGCCTGGCCCGCTTCGCGCTGGGCAAGGCGGCCGCCTACGCCCAGGAGCGCACCGTGTTCAACGGCCCGATCGGCACGCACCAGGCCATCGCCCACCCGCTGGCGCAGGCGCACATCCAGGTCGAGCTGGCTCGGCTGATGACCCAGAAGGCCGCGGCGCTGGTCGACGCCGGCGAGGACCTGGCCGCCGGCGAGGCCGCCAACATGGCCAAGTACGCCGCGGGCGAGGCCTCCTGCTTCGCCGTCGACACAGCGGTGCACACCTTCGGCGGCAACGGCCTGACCCAGGAGTACGGGATGGGTGCGCTGGTGGCGGCATCGCGGGTGATGCGGATCGCACCGGTGAGCAAGGAGATGATCCTCAACTTCGTCGCGATGCACTCGCTCGGGTTGCCGAAGTCGTACTGATGGGCGCGCCGCCCCCGTCCGAAGCGCCTCGTGCGGTCCCTCGAGCGATACCGCTCGACGCCACTCCGCCGCGCGTCTAGGGCGGGGTGCCCTCTTGCGCTTAACCTGCTCCCGTGGCGGGCGTGGTGCAGACACTGGACCGCGCGCAGCGGCGGTTCACTCCGGTGTCGTTCCCGCTCGGCGTGATCTACAAGTTCTTCGACGACCAGGGCAACTACCTGGCCGCGATCGTGACGTACTACGCCTTCATCGCGATCTTCCCGCTGCTGCTGCTCGGCTCCTCGATCCTCGGCTTCCTGTTGCAGGGCAACCCGCACCTGCAGGAGGAGGTGCTGAACTCGGCGTTGCGGCAGTTCCCCATCATCGGCGACGAGCTGGGCCGCCAGGAGCTGCACGGCTCGACGGGAGCGATCGTCGTCGGCGGGCTGACGGCGACGTACGGCGCCATGGGGCTGGGCCAGGCCATCCAGAACACCGTCAACACCGCCTGGTCGGTGCCGCGCAACAGCCGGCCCAACCCGATCCTGCTGCGGCTGCGCTCGCTGGTGCTGCTGGCCACCGCGGGCGGTGCGGTGCTCGGCGTCTCGGTCCTCGCCACCGTCGGCTCGCAGACCAACGTGATCCGCTCGCACGACACCGTCTGGCTGCGCTGGGCGATCCAGCTCGGGTCGTTCCTGATCATCGGGGCGATGCTCACCCTGCTGTTCCGGCTCGCCACCACCCGTGACCACGCGCTGCGCAACGCGGCGCCCGGCGCGTTCACCCTGGCACTGATGTGGCAGTCGCTGCAGTGGATCGGTGCCTACTACGTCCAGCACGTGATCCAGGCGACCAGCGGAGGCGTCAACAAGACCTTCGCCCTGGTCCTGGGCCTGATCGGGCTGCTCTACATCGCCTCGGTGATGGGTGTGTTGGGGATCGAGGTCAACGTCGTGATCGCCCGCCGGCTCTGGCCGCGGGCGCTCCTGACCCCGTTCACCGACCAGGTCGACCTGACCGAGGCCGACCGGCGCGCGTACGCCGGCTACGCGCTGATGCAGCGCCACAAGGGCTTCGAGACCGTCGCTGTGACCTTCGACGGTCGCGACGGCCACACCCACGAGATCGTGATGGATCCGTCCTGGCTGGCCAAGACCCGCCGGATCCGGATCCGACGCGACGACTTCGTGGACGACCCGCGGAGCACGGATCAGGACGAGGATCCCGAGGCCTGAGCCGGGCCCGGGCGCTACGGTGCTGGGATGACCGAGCAGCCGACGCGATCCGAGCTGGTCCACTACGAGGTGGTCGACGCGATCGCCACCGTGACCCTGGACTCCCCGCACAACCGCAACGCGCTCTCGGCCCAGTTGATCGGCGAGCTCATCGAGCGGTTGGAGCGCGCGGAGGCCGACGACGCGGTCAAGGTGGTCGTGCTGGCGGCCACCGGGGCCGTCTTCTGCTCCGGCGCCGACCTGTCCGAGGCCTCGGCCGGAGCGCCGGGGGACGCCGCCCAGGGGCCCCGCGCGATCGTGCGGCTGCAGCGGTTGATCGTCAGCCACGCCAAGCCGGTGATCTGTCGGGTGCAGGGAGCCGTCCGGGCCGGTGGGATCGGGCTGGTCGCTGCGGCGGACGTCGCCGTCGCCGCCGACACGGCGAGCTTCGCGCTCACCGAGGTGAAGCTCGGCCTGGCGCCGGCCGCCATCTCGCTGACGGTGCTACAGCGGCTGAGCTCGCGCGCCGCGGCGTACACCTTCCTGACCGGGGAGAGGTTCGGCGCCGCCGACGCGGCCAGCATGGGGTTGGTCACCAGTGCCGTCGCCGCCGAGGATCTCGACACCGAGGTCGCCCGGATCGGTGCCGAGCTGGTCACCGGCTCGGCACAGGGCCTGCGGGAGACCAAGCGGCTCCTCAACAGCGATCTGCTCGCGGGGATCGACGCCCGCGCCGAGGAGGTCACCGAGCTCTCGGCGCGGCTGTTCGGCTCCGATGCCGCCCGCGAGGCGATGCTGGCCTTCCTCGCCCGCGGGAAGTAGGGCGGCGGGTCAACCCTCAGCCACTGCCGGTAGAGTTCTCTGCTTGCCGTCCGCGACCGGGCGGCGATGGCGCGAGACGTGGAGAACACAGCGTTGAGTGAGGATCTGGTCCAGCACGAGATCGGCCGCGAGCAGGAGTTCGTGGACCGGGTCTACGTCCAGCTGGAGGAGTCGGCGCGAGCGGCGCAGGAGCTCGCCCGGGAGGGGCAGGCACGGGGCCGGCTCGGCCACGAGGGTGGCCTCGTCGAGCGGGACGCGATGGTCTTCCAGGCCGCCCGTCGGATCGCCCAGCTGGACGCGGCCCACGAGGGCCTGGTCTTCGGCCGGCTCGACATGGACCCGGAGTTCGACCACGAGCCGCGCTACATCGGCCGGATCGGTCTGCGCGACGAGAACCGCGACTCGCTGCTGATCGACTGGCGGGCGCCCGCCGCGGCGGTGTTCTACCAGGCGACGGCCGCCGAGCCGCAGCGCGTCGTACGCCGCCGGGTGCTGCGCAACGAGGGTCGCACCGTCGTCGGGGTGGAGGACGAGCTCCTCGACGACTCGATCGACACCGAGCTGCCGATCGTGGGCGAGGGCGCCCTGATGGCCCAGCTCTCCCGCGCCCGCGATCGGACGATGCACTCGATCGTCGCCACCATCCAGGCCGAGCAGGACAAGGCGATCCGCGCGCCCGCCAAGGGGGTCGTGTCGATCTCCGGCGGCCCCGGCGTGGGCAAGACCGTGGTCGCGCTGCACCGCGCCGCCTACCTGCTCTACACCGACCGCCGCAGGTACGAGACCGGCGGCGTGCTCGTCGTCGGTCCCTCCGGCGTGTTCATGAACTACATCGCCCGCGTGCTGCCGAGTCTCGGCGAGACGGCCGTGGCGCTGCGCTCGCTCGGCGAGGTCGTGGACGGGGTCCGTGCGACCCGGCACGACGAGCCGGCCGTGGCCGAGATCAAGGGCTCGGCCCGGATGGCCGAGGTGCTGCGGCGTACCGCACGCCAGCAGGTGCCCGGCTCGCCGGGAGAGTTCCGGATCTTCTACCGCGACGACGTGCTCGCGCTGGACCGCGGTCGGCTCGGACAGCTCCGTCGCCAGCTGATGGGCGGAGGTCGCCGCAACCAGCAGATCCGGCGGGTGCCCCAAGCCCTGCTCGACGTGCTCTGGCGTCAGGTCCGCGGCGAGCGGGGCCGGGAGCGCGGCAAGGAGGCGTTCGAGGACGAGCTGCTCGACAACGCCACCTTCCTGGACTTCGTGCACGCCTGGTGGCCGCCGCTGGAGGCGCGCACGGTCCTGGGGTGGCTGCGTGATCCCGAGATGCTCGCTCGGGTCTCCGATCAGATCCTGAGCAGCGACGAGCAGGCGCTGCTCATCAAGTCGTGGGCCTCGGCGGCCCCGACGGCGACCGGTGCCGACGACCTCGCCATCGACGACATCCCGTTGCTCGACGAGCTGCGCTACGCGATCGGCGACGTGCCGGAGACGGCCGCCGACGAGCGCGACGAGGAGCTGGGCATCAACGTCCAGGAGCTGATGACCGCCGCCGACCGCGAGTTCGCCAGCGGGCCGGGCTGGCGCGCCCCGACGTACCGGATCGACGACGACCCCTACGCGCACGTGCTCGTCGACGAGGCCCAGGACCTCACCCCGATGCAGTGGCGGATGGTGGGCCGGCGCGGCCGCACCGCCTCGTGGACGATCGTCGGCGACCCGGCGCAGTCCTCGTGGCCGATCCCCGCCGAGGCGGCCGCGGCGCGCGCCGCGGCGCTCGAGGGCAAGCCGGTGCACGAGTTCCACCTCTCGACGAACTATCGCAACAGCGCCGAGATCTACCAGTACGCCGCGGCCTACGCGGCTCGCGTCGGCCTCGACGCCGACCTGCCGACGGCTGTCCGCTCGACGGGCGAGTCGCCGGTGGAGCTCGTCGGCGTACCCGATCTCGAGGCGGCCGTCCGGGCGGAGGTCGTCCGGCTCGCCGGGGCCGTGTCGGGCACCGTCGGCATCGTGGTGCCGGTCGCGCGGCGCGGCGAGGTCAATGGCTGGCTCGCGTCCTGGCCCGAGGTGGCCGACCAGGCTCCGGGAGCTGTGGCAGCGGCCCGCAACGCCGATTCCGTGCCCAGCGGCGAGGACCGGATCGTGGTCCTCACCGGGCTGGACACCAAGGGCCTGGAGTTCGACGCGATCGTGGTGGTGCGCCCGCAGGAGATCGAGGACGAGTCCCCGACCGGCCGGGCGACGCTCTACGTCGTGCTGACCCGAGCCACGCAACTGCTCACCACGATCGCCTGATCCTCGACCGCGAGGAGGGCCTCGCGTCGAGGACCCGGATCTGCCGGCGAGGCACGAGGCGTGGAATGCGGTCGCAGCACGCGGATCGGGATCGTTAGCCTTGCCCCATGACGACCCACACCGATGCCCGGACCGCGATCGAGGCGATCACGGGGCATGAGGCGTGGGCCATCATCCGGCGCTCCACCCGGGCGGGCGACCGCGACACCGTCGGCATCATCGGTGGCCGCCGCTGGGAGGCCGACTCGATCCTCGACGTGCCCCTCGAGACCGGTACGCCGGGCGAGGGTCACGTGGCGGACCGGCTCGTCGCCGTCCCGTTCCGCCAGGTGGCCGAGCGTGGCTTCGAGGCGCACGACGACGGCACCCCGCTGGTCGTCGTCGACATCGCCGAGGAGCACGAGTTCTCCGTGGCCGAGGTGGTCGCGGCGATCGACGAGCAGGACGTGACGTTCACCGACCGCGGCGGCTTCGAGACCTCGGACGAGGAGTACGAGAAGATCGTCCGCGGCATCATCGAGGACGAGATCGGCCAGGGCGAGGGCGCGAACCTGGTCATCGGTCGGCACTACCGGGCCGACGTGGCCGACTGGGACACCGCCAAGGCGCTCGCCGTCTTCCGCCGTCTGCTCGAGCGCGAGCGGGGCGCGTACTGGACCTACGTCTTCTTCACCGGCGACCGCTACCTGATCGGCGCCTCGCCGGAGCGGCACGTCTCGGTGCGGGGCGGCGACGTACGGATGAACCCCATCTCCGGGACGTTCCGGCTGCCGGCGGGGTCGAGCGGCGACGGCGCTGCCGAGCTCAAGCCGCAGCTGCTGGAGTTCCTGCGCGACGAGAAGGAGATCTACGAGCTCTTCATGGTCGTGGACGAGGAGCTCAAGATGATGTGCGACATCTGCACCGAGGGCGGCCAGGTGCTCGGCCCGTTCCTCAAGCCGATGTCGCGGCTGATCCACACCGAGTACCTGCTCGCCGGTCGCTCCACCCGCGACCCGCGCGAGATCCTGCGCGACACGATGTACGCCGCCACCGTCACCGGCTCGCCGGTGGAGAACGCCTGCCGGTTGATCAAGGCCTACGAGCCCGAGGGCCGCGGCTACTACGGTGCGGCGCTGGCGATCCTGGGCCGCGACGAGGCCGGCGAGCCGGTGGTCGACAGCCCGATCGTGATCCGCACCGCCGACGTCTCGCTCGACGGCCGGCTCAAGGTGAGCGCCGGGGCGACGCTGGTGCGCGACAGCGACCCGGCCTACGAGGTCGCCGAGACGCATGCCAAGGCCGGCGGGATCCTCGGCGCCTTCGGCCTGGTCGCGCCGGCCCCCGCCTCGACCGTGAACGTGGCCGAGCTGGTGGTGGACGAGGACGTGCTGATCGAGCTCAACGCCCGCAACCGGCGGCTCTCCTCGTTCTGGCTCGCCGACCAGCGCGGATCCGCGCCGGACCCGCGGCTGCGGGGCAGGCACGCGGTCATCCTCGACGGCGAGGACGACTTCGTGAACATGCTGCGCCATATCCTCGGCGTCCTCGGCATGACCTCCAGCGTGGTGCGGCACGAGGCCTACCGTCCCGGCGTCTTCGACGGTGCCGACCTGGTGATCGTCGGGCCCGGCCCGGGCGACCCGCGCGATGACGCGGACCCGAAGATGGCGCAGCTGCGCGCTGCTGTCGACGAGCTGCTGGCCTCCCAGCGGCCGTTCCTCGCGGTGTGTCTCGGCCACCAGGCGCTGTGCCACCAGCTCGGCTTCGGCCTGAGCTACAAGGACATCGTCTTCCAGGGCACCCAGTCGCCGATCTCGCTGAGCGGCCACACCGAGCGGGTGGGGTTCTACAACACCTTCGTCGGCCGGGTCGGTGCCGCCGAGCTGCCGGCGGGCATCAGCGTCGACGCCGATCCCGAGTCGGGCGACATCCACGCGCTGCGTGGACCGCACTACCGCGGCATCCAGTTCCATGCCGAGTCCATCCTGACCGAGCGCGGGTACGACATCCTGCACGACCTGGTCAGTGGTCTTCTCCTCGACTGAGCGGGTGGTGGTGATCGACCACCACGACTCCTACACGTGGAACCTGGCCCACCTGGTCGCCGCTGTCACCGGGGCACTGCCGGACGTCGTCGCGCACGACGCGGTGGTACCGGCCGACCTCGACGGCTTCTCGCACGTGGTGCTCTCGCCGGGCCCCGGACACCCGGACGAGTACGACTGGTCAGTGCTCGACCTGGGGCTTCCGGTGCTCGGCGTGTGCCTGGGGATGCAGGGATTGGTGACCCACCTGGGCGGCACCGTCGAGCGTGCCAGGCCGGCGCACGGCGAGGTCGCGCGGATCGGCCACGACGGTCGCGGCGTGTTCAGCGGGCTGCCGCAGGGCCTGCGTGCGGTCCGCTACCACTCGCTGGTGGCCGGCGAGGTCACCGGCAGCCTGGAGGTGAGCGCCCGCGCCGAGGACGGCACGGTGATGGGGGTGCGGCATCGTCGCCTGCCGCTGGAGGGCGTGCAGTTCCACCCCGAGTCGATCCTCTCCGAGTACGGCGAGGCCATCGTCGCCACCTTCCTCACCGGTGTGCGATGAGCGCTGTCGACCGCTGGGTCGAGGTGGCCGGCCGGCGCTTCGAGGCCGACCTGTCGCTGACCTACTCCGCCGCCACCGCGGAGGTGAGGCTGCACCGCACCGCCGATGCCGGCGGCGGTGTGGTCACCGAGGTGGTCGGCGACGACGTGTGGGTGGTCCTGCGCGGGTTGCTCGACCAGGGACTGACCGCCGCGGGGTATCTCGGCTACGCGTGCCGACGCGACCTGCCGGCGCGGCCCTCGACGGGCGTTCCTGATGCGGTGCTGGTGCTGTGCGAACGGTCGGCGGTTTTGACCCCCAGGGGTCAGAACCGCACGTTGTCGGGCAAAGCTTCGCCCCCCAGCCTTCGGTTTGGACCCCCAGGGGTCACCGCCGCCGACCGGGCCCCCGCCCCCTACCGCGCGGCCTTCGCCGAGGTGCAGCAGGCGCTCCATGCCGGCGACACCTACGAGACCAACCTGACCTACCGCATCACCGGCACCACCAGCCGCACCCCGGAGCAGATCCGGGCGGCCCTGGAGCCCACGCCGTACGCCGGCATGCTCGTGCACGACCTGCCCGACGTCGACGCGGCGAGCGCCTGGCTGATCAGCGCGAGCCCGGAGTGCTATGCGCGGATCGCCGACGGCGTGGTCGAGACCAGGCCGATCAAGGGCACCACGGCGCGGGGGGCGACGGCGTCCGAGGACGCGGCCAATGCCGAGCGCCTGCGCACCGATCGGCGCTTCCGGGCGGAGAACCTCATGATCACCGACCTGCTGCGCAACGACCTCGCCCAGGTCTGCGTACCCGGGACGGTCGAGGTGCCGGAGCTGATGGCGGTGGAGTCCTATGCGAGCGTGCACCAGCTCGTCACGACCGTGCGCGGCCGGCTGCGGACGGGTCTCGACGCGCTGGACGCGGTGCACGCGCTGTTCCCGGCGGGCTCGATGACCGGCGCGCCGAAGCTGCGCACGATGGAGCTGATCGACCGGCTGGAGGACACCCCGCGGGGAGCGTACGCCGGAGCCTTCGGCTGGCTGACCCGCGACGCCGCCGACCTGGGCGTGGTGATCCGGAGCCTGAGCAGCCCCGACGGCCGGACCTGGACGCTGGGTACCGGCGGCGGCGTGACGGTGCACAGCGACGTGGAGGAGGAGTACGCCGAGACGGGCTGGAAGGCGGCGCGGCTCCTCAACGCCTTGGGCCTGTGAGAATCTTGTCGTCATGGGGATCCACCTGCGCAACGTCGTGCTCGACACGACCGACGTGCCACGACTCGCGGAGTTCTACCGCGAGCTGCTGGGGTGGAGCTATCCGGACGGGTTCGACGTGGGCCAGGACGACTACCTGGACTGGCGCTCGATCGTCGGTCCGGAGGGCCAGCGGCTCTCCTTCCAGCTGGCCGGGTCGGTGACGCCGACGACCTGGCCGGACCCCACCGTTCCCCAGCAGCTGCACCTCGACTTCCTGGTGGACAGCCCGGCGGAGCTGGAGTCGCAGCACCAGCGCGCGCTGACGCTCGGCGCACAGGTGCGGCTCGACCGCAGCGATGACCAGGAGGAGCCGCTGCGGGTCTACGCCGACCCGAGTGGGCACACCTTCTGTCTGTTCACCTGGCTCGACCAGGACCGGTGAGGTTCACCTAATGATTTCCAACGCGAGAAGTAGGCAGGCATCAGCGATGGTTACCGTGGAAGACATGGAACAGCCGCACGTCATCGTGCTCTTCGGAGCGACAGGAGACCTCGCCAAGCGCAAGCTGCTGCCGGGACTGCTGCGGCTGTTCGAGGCAGGGCTGTTGCGCGACGCCATGATCGTCGGCACGTCGCTGGAGGAGATCGACACCGAGCAGTGGGCCAAGCTCGCTCGGCAGGCGTGCGAGGAGTTCGGCAAGGGCGAGGTCACCGACGAGCGCTGGGCGCCGTTCGAGAAGATGCTGGCCTACGTGCCCACCGGCGAGGGTGCGCACGCGCTGGCCGCTCAGGTCCGCGAGGCCGAGCGCCAGCTCCAGCCGCTGGGCCGCACCATCGGCCGCCTGCACTACCTCAGCGTCCCGCCCAAGGCGGCGCTCGACGTGATCCGGCAGCTGGAGGAGGCCGGCCTGGTCGAGCGTGCCCGGATCATCATGGAGAAGCCGTTCGGCACCGATCTCGCCTCGGCGAAGGTGCTCAACGCCAAGATCCACGAGGTTTTCGCCGAGGAGCAGATCTTCCGCATCGACCACTTCCTCGGCAAGGAGGCGGCGCAGAACATCCTCGCGTTCCGCTTCGCCAACGGTCTGTTCGAGCCCATCTGGAACCGCAACTTCATCGACCACGTGCAGATCGACGTACCGGAGACGCTGGGCCTGGAGGGCCGTACGGCGTTCTACGAGGGCACCGGCGCCTACCGCGACATGGTGGTGACCCACCTGATGCAGATCCTGGCGTTCATGGCGATGGAGCCGCCGACCTCGCTGGCGCCCGGACCGATCAGCGACGAGAAGAACAAGGTGTTCCGCTCGATCCGGCCGCTGGACCCCAAGAACGTCGTGCGCGGGCAGTACACCGGCTACCGCGGCAAGAACGAGGTCGCCGACGACTCCGACACCGAGACCTTCATCGCGCTCAAGGTGATCATCGACAACTGGCGCTGGGCCGGGGTGCCGTTCTTCCTGCGCACCGGGAAGAAGCTGGCCGAGGGTGCGCGGATCATCTCGATCGCGTTCAAGGAGCCCCCGCTGACGATGTTCCCGGCCGGGTCGAACGCCGGTACGCAGGGGCCGGACCACCTCACCTTCGACCTGGCCGACCAGTCGAAGATGTCGCTGTCGTTCTACGGCAAGCGGCCGGGGCCGGGGATGAAGCTGGAGAAGCTCTCCATGCAGTTCGCCACCTCCGAGACCTCCTCCTCGACCGGGGTGCTGGAGGCCTACGAGCGGCTCATCCACGATGCGATGCGCGGTGACCACACGCTGTTCACCACCGCCGAGGGCATCGAGACGCTGTGGGAGGTCTCCCAGCCGCTGCTCGACAACCCGCCGCCGGTGCGGCTCTACGCGCCCGGTTCGTGGGGTCCGAACGCGATCCACCAGCTGATCGCCCCGCACGCCTGGCGGCTGCCGTTCGAGCGGTCGTGGCGGGAGACGAACACGACGACCAACCGCCGCTGACGGCGTGCGGCGAACGTGTCACCGTGACACTTTCGCCGCGTCGGCGCGACCGTCGCTCAGCTCGCCGGAGCCCCCGCGGACAGCTCGGCGAGGATCTCGGTGGTGGCACGCGCCATGGCCTTGACGTCGTACGGCGGCAGCGCCACCCCGTTGAGCGACTGGATGAGGCTGCCGTTCTGCAGGAACGCGGAGACGACATAGCCGCTCTTCTTGCGCTGCACGACCAGCTTGGCCGCGTCCGCGCCGGGCACCGTCGGCTCGGTCACCGTGCCGGCCGGCTTGTCGCTGAGGGTCTTCCAGGCGGCGTCGAGGCCGCCGTCGAAGAACAGGTACGACATGTCGAACGTCGGTCCGCCCTTCTTCACCGGCAGCAGCGCGCACCGCGGTGTCGTGGCGGTGCCCCTGCTGATCGTCACCTTCGCACCGAGAGCCGCGGAGATCTTCGCGGCCGAGAGGCTGTCACACGGGTTGAAGGTGGCAGCGGGGGTCGCCGACGCGCTCGGCGAGGCGGCTCCCGACGAGGCGCCGCTCGCCGCAGCGGTGGCGGCATCGGAGGACGAGCTGCCGCCAGCGCCGCCGCCGCATCCGGCCAGCAGCACGACCGTCGGCACCACCATCGGCACCACGGCCAGAGCCAGGCGCCTCACGAGACCCCCACCGGCTGGGTCCGGGGGGCCGGCGCGGGGGAGCCGGGCAGGCGCATGGTGAGACGCGCGCCGCCGTAGGGCGAGCGGCTGGCCGAGACGGTGCCCGCGTGCCGCTCGACCACCTGCCGCACGATCGAGAGGCCGAGGCCGGAGCCCGGCATCGAGCGCGACTCGGTCGCCCGGTAGAAGCGGTCGAACACGTGCGGGAGGTCGTCGTCGGGGATGCCGGGACCCTCGTCGTCGACCGTCAGCACGCCGCCGTGCAGGGTGACGTGCACGGTGCCGGACTCCGGGGACCACTTGGCGGCGTTGTCGAGCAGGTTGGTGATCGCCCGCTCCAGGCCGGGGGCCTCGCCGACGACCCACCACGGATCGGCGTCGACCTGCCAGGTCAGCGACGGCGCGCGGCGGCGTACGCGGGTGACGGCGTGATCGAGGATCTCGGGCAGTTCGACCGGCTCGACGACGGGCGGCAGCGGCTCGTCGCGGGCCAGCTCGACGAGATCGCCGATGAGCGTGGTGAGCTCCTCCATCTGGGCCCGTACGTCGTCGAGCAGCTCCTCGCGCTGCGCCGGCTCCAGCGAGGCGCCCGCCTGGGTGAGCAGGTCGATGTTGGTGCGCATCGAGGTGAGCGGGGTGCGCAGCTCGTGGCCGGCGTCGGCGACGAGCTGCTTCTGCCGGTCGCGGGAGGCGGCCAGCGCGATCAGCATGTCGTTGAACGAGACCGCCAGCCGGGCGATCTCGTCGTGACCCTCGACGGGGATCGGGGTGAGGTCCTCGGTGCGCGCGATCCGCTCCACGTCGGAGGTGAGCCGGCGTACCGGCCGCAGGCCACCGTTCGCGACGCCCCAGCCGGCGAGGCCGGCGGCGATGACCCCGAGGATGCCCAGGCTGAACATCAGCAGGCCGAGCTTGCGCAGGACGTGCTCCTGCGCGGACAGCGACTGCGCCACCACCAGCGCTGCCCGGTTGCCCGGAAGCGGCACCGCGACCAGGCGGTACGTCCTCCCCCCGGCGGACGCGGTGCGCAGACTCTCCGCCGCCGAGCCCCGTGCGACCGCCAGCTCCGCAGCGCCCGGCTTCGGGATCACCGTCGTGTCGTTCTGCGACGTACCCACCTCGCCGTCGGCGGTGTAGATGGTCAGGTGCACGTCGCCGGCACCGAAGACCCAGTTGGGGACCCCCCGGATGCCGGCCATCGGGTCGGTCAGGGCTTGGGCCGCGGTATGCGCGCGCTGGGTCAGCGAGTCGTCGAAGCTCCGCTGAAGCTGGGCCCGCACGGTGACGTAGCCACCGATGGCGATCAGAGCGACCACCATGCCCACCGCCAGCGTGGTCAGGATCGTGACCCGGCCGGCGAGCGAGCGCCCGCGCAGCCAGGTCGGGTGCGAGATGGTCATTCCTTCAGCACGTACCCCACGCCGCGCACCGTGTGGATCAGCCGCGACTCGCCCTCGGCCTCGGTCTTGCGACGCAGGTAGCCGACGTAGACCTCCAGGGAGTTGGCGGTCGTGGGGAAGTCGTAGCCCCAGACCTCCTCGAGGATGAACGAGCGCTCCAGCACCCGCTTGGGGCGGCGCAGGAACATCTCCAGCAACGCGAACTCGGTGCGGGTCAGCTCCATCGCGCGGCCGGCTCGGGTGACCTCGCGCGAGGCGGTGTTCATGGTGAGGTCGGCGAAGCTGAGCACCTCGTCGGTGCCGCCCTCCGAGGGGACCGCGCGGCGCAGCAACGCGCGCATCCGGGCCAGGAGCTCCTGCAGGGCGAACGGCTTGGTGAGGTAGTCGTCCGCGCCGGCGTCGAGCCCCTCGACCCGGTCGCCGACGGCGTCGCGGGCGGTCAGCACGAGGATCGGCAGGTCGTTGCCGGCCTGGCGCAACGCCTTGGTGGTCTCGATCCCGTCCAGGCGCGGCATCATCACGTCCATCACGACGATGTCGGGCGCGGCAGCGGAGATGCCGGCCAGCGCCTCGGCACCGTCGGCGGCCAGGACGACGTCGTACCCGTTGAACTCCAGCGAACGGCGCAGGGACTCGCGGACGGCCTTGTCGTCGTCGACGACCAGGACCCGGGACTTCACGGTGCTCACAGTCCCACTCTGCCATCTCGGGCTGAGTCGGCGCTGAGAGCGCCGCTCAGGGAAGCTGAGGTCTCGATGGCCGCACCGCCGGGTCGCACAGCCGGACGAAGCTGCCCGGCGCCTTGTGCTGGTAGGTCCGCAGACCACGCGCGAGGCTGACGTCGCGCAGCCGGCCGCGCGGCGTACGGATGAGCGCACCGGCGCCGTGGCAGTGCTGCGTCCCCTGCGCGGCCGGGGCCGTGATCGCCCCGGCGAAGGCCTCGGTGACCGAGCCGAGCGAGGAGTCCCGTCCGACGGGGGCCAGCGAGGCCGTCGTCACCGGGGTCACCAGGAGCGCTGCCACGGCCAGTCCCTTGATGCTCCCGAGGGCTCCGTGGAACGGCTGCATGCGTGTCCAACGACAGCACCGCCCGGACGTGACGGGTGGACACCGCTCCCGGTCCCACCGGCCCTCGGGCAGGATGCAGGCATGCCCGCCTCCACCACCGAGTCAGTCCCAGGGTCCGCAGCAGGGTCAGGGCCGGGGTCAGCCGCCGAGACCGCCTGGTTCACCTCGCCCGCCGACGCCTTGGCGCGCCTGGAGGCGACCGGTTACCTCGCCGACGAGGCGACCGCGACGACGGCCTTCCTGGCGGGAGCGCTGGAGAAGCCCGTGCTGATCGAGGGTCCCGCCGGCGTCGGCAAGACCGAGCTGGCCAAGGCGGTCGCTCGGGCGACAGGTGCCGAGCTGGTGCGGCTGCAGTGCTACGAGGGCCTCGACGAGGCGCGGGCGCTGTATGAGTGGAACTACAAGAAGCAGCTGCTGCGGATCCAGGCCAGCCGGAGCGGTGACGGTGGCGACGGGTCGTGGCAGGAGGCGCACGACGAGATCTTCAGCGAGGAGTTCCTGCTCAGCCGACCGCTGCTCACCGCCATCCGCCGCGAGCGGCCGACGGTCCTGCTCATCGACGAGGTCGACAAGACCGACGTGGAGGTCGAGGGCCTGCTGCTGGAGGTGCTCAGCGACTTCCAGGTGACGATCCCCGAGCTCGGCACGATCGAGGCCGTACGCCGGCCCTTCGTCGTCCTCACCTCCAACGCGGCCCGCGAGCTGTCCGAGGCGGTCAAGCGGCGCTGCCTCTACCTGCACCTGGACTACCCCAGCGCGCAGCGCGAGCGCGAGATCGTCACCCGCCACGTTCCCGGTCTCGACGCGGGCGTCGTCGCCCAGCTCGTCGACGTGGTGACCCGGCTGCGCGAGCTGGAGCTGAAGAAGGCGCCCTCGATCGCGGAGTCGGTGGACTGGGCGCGCACCCTCATCGCGCTGCAGCGCGACACGCTGGACGCGGCGGCGATCGACGCGACCCTCGGGGTGGTGCTCAAGCACGCCTCGGACCAGGAGCGCGCTCGCCGCGCCCTCCGCGACACCTCGACCTCGAAGCACCCGTTCCGATGACCCGCGCGCCCGAGCTTGCTCACCACGGCGTGCCGACCCGGCGGGCCGAGGATCCGGTACGCCGATGAGTCTGCTCGACCGACACCTCGCCTTCCTCGAGGCCCTGCGCGGGGCCGGCCTGCCGGTCTCGCTCGCGGAGGACCTCGACGCCGTGACGGCGCTCGGTGCCGTCGGATGGTCCTCGCGCACGACCGTGCGGGACGTGTACGCCGCCACCGTGGTCAAGCGGCAGAGCCAGCGGCCGACGTTCGACGCGCTCTTCGAGCTCTACTTCCCGCGGTTGGTCGGCGACGGGGCGCAGGATGTGACGGCTCGAGCCACGAAAGGTGACGTCTCGCCGGACGGACCGGAGGCTCTCGCCGCACTCCAGGAGGAGGTCCTGGCAGCGCTGGAGGCCGACGACGTCGATCGGCTGCGCGAGCTGGCAGCGGAGGCGGTCGGCCGCTTCGGGGCGATGCCCGGCCGGGGCCCCGGGCTCTCGTCGTGGTCGTCCTACACCGCCCTGCGCCGGCTCTCCACCGACGAGCTGACCGCCAAGCTGATCGAGGGGCTGCGCGCGCACGGCTGGAGCGAGGAGGAGGCCGAGCGGGTGGGGTCGCGACGGACCGGCTCCTACGTCGCCATGGTCGAGGCCGACGCCCGGCGCAGGATCGCGGAGGAGAAGGGGCCCGAGCACATCGCGCGGGTGACCGTCCGGCCCACCATCGACCGGCTCGACTTCCTGCAGATGCGCCGCGCCGACATGGCCGACCTTCGCCGCGAGCTCTACCCCCTGGCGCGGCGGCTGGCCACCCGGCTGGCGCGCGAGCAGCGCTCGCGTCGGCGAGGGCCGCTGGACTTCCGGCGTACGGTCCGGGCCTCGATGGCGACCGGCGGGGTGCCGATCGAGACCTACCACCGTCCGCGCCGTCCGCACCGCAGCGAGCTGGTGGTGCTCTGCGACGTGAGCGGCTCGGTCGCCAACTTCGCCACCTTCACGCTGATGCTGGTCTTCGCCCTGCGCGAGGTCTTCACCAAGGTGCGGGCCTTCACCTTCGTCGACGAGGTCACCGAGGTCACCGACCAGTTCCGACCCGGTGCCGACCTCGTCGAGGTGATGACCGGCCTGGTCGCGTCCTCGGCGCACGCGGCGCGGATGGGGCGGACCAACTACGGGCGCGCGTTCAGCCGCTTCGTCGAGCTGCACGCCGATGCCCTCACCCCCAAGACGTCGCTGCTGGTCCTCGGCGACGCCCGCTCGAACTACGCCGACCCGGCACTGCCGGCGCTGCGCGAGATGGTGGAGCGGACCCGGCACCAGTGGTGGCTCAACCCGGAGGCACGCCGCCAGTGGGACACCGGGGACTCGGTGGCTTCCCGCTACGGTGCGCTCGTGCCGATGGTGGAGTGTCGCAACCTCACCCAGCTCGCCGCGTTCGTGAAGGACCTGGCGTAGGGCTGCCCGACGAGTGCCGGTGCCGCGCCGATCCGGCAGCCTCGGGCACCAGGACGTGCAGGTACCGCTCGGTGTACGCCGGCGCGCCCAGCGTGGTCGCCGCACCCGGCGGCAGGCCGTCGTGCCCACGACGGGCGAGGATCGCCCCCGCCCCCGAGCGCAGGTAGGCGTGCAGCCAGTCGAGGTAGGCCACGTCGCGACCACGGCCCACGGAGGCGCCGTAGCTGGCACCTGTCACGTCGACGGCGACGGCGCAGCCGTGCCGGAGGTCGCTGCTGAGCCGGTTCGCCAGGACGAGCGTCGTCGGGTCGTCGGCGGTGATGCACCCCGCGGGCAGGCGAGCGGTCAGCGACGCCCGCGGGAAGGTCCTGCCCAGCGGATGCCCCGCCACCGAGACGCCGCCCGCAGCGACCACCAGCACCGCGACCGCGGCGCCGATCCGGCGCAGCGGGACGCCGGCACCGCCGAGCCGACCCGCGAGGCCACGCCCCACCATCGACCAGCCGATCGCCACCGTGGCGGCGACCGGCGCGGCGGTGTAGTCCCCGTAGTGGTGGAAGACCACCGGGCTGAGCAGCAGGACACCGACGCAGCCGACCGCCACCGCGCCGATCATCCGTGCGCGTGCATCGAGCAGGCACGCCGCGGCACCGACGGCGAAGGCGACCGTCGCCACCACCGCTACCACCTGCGACGCGGTCGTCGGCAGCCCCAGCGCTCGACCGCCGATCGCCGTGCCGAGCCGGTCCAGCAGCGCCGTCTTGCCGGTGCGTGGCCGGCTCAGCTGGTCGAGGACCACCATCCGCCACATCGCCCGGGGCGCCAGCGCGAAGAACGGCAGCAGGATCGCCGTCGCCGTCACCGCGGCGGCCCCGGCCGCCCGGGCGATGGTCCGCAGCGAGACGCCGCGACGGGTGCCCGCCAGCAGCACGAGCAGGACCGCGGCGACCGGAACGACGTACCAGATCTTGCCGGCCAGCGCGATGCCGAGCAGCACCCCGCCGGCCAGCTCGTGCCGGGGCCGCTCGTGGTCGCAGCTGAGCAGCGCCACCGCACCGAACAGCGCGAGATCCGCGGCGGGTTCGATGAACGTGGTCTGCGAGGCGTAGGAGGCGCTCGCCGAGCAGGCCACCCACAGGCCCGCCACCAGCGCGGCGCTCGTGCCCCAGCGCCCGGCGAAGCGGGCGGCCAGCACCGCCGTCAGCGTGCCGAGCAGCACCCAGGTCAGCCGCGCGGCCAGCAGCCCCGTCGGGTCGCTGGTCAGCCGGCCCAGCAGGGTGAAGGGCAGCAGCAGGAGCATGATGAGCGGCGGGTGCAGCAGCACGAACTCGCGGTAGGGGACCCGGCCGGCCAGCAGCGACGCCGAGGCGGTGAAGTAGACCCCGTCGTCGTAGCGACCCCAGAAGAGCAGGCCGCCACCGCGCAGCAGCGGCGCGACCCGTACGACGATGGCGACAGCCGCCACGACCACGACAACCATTCGGCGCACGTCGGCCATGGTGGCACCGGCGTCGGGCCCGGACGAGGGTCGAGGAGCAGGTGGTCAGGTTGTGGCGGGGTCTCAGCCAGACCCCGGCGTACGACTCAGGCCAGGTAGCCCAGCGCGCGCATCCGATCGAGCTCGGCCCGCAGCTCGGGATGGGGCGCGGCGTCGGCCTGCCGGCCACCGGCGAGGTGGCGGCCGGTGGCGTCCGCGGCGTCGGCGTCGTAGACGACCGTCAGCCGGTGACTCGCGCCCGCGTTGACCAGCCCACCGAGGAGCGCGACCGGGTCGTTGCGATCCTCCAGCGCCAGCACCCGGGTGGTCTCGGGCACGCGGGCGGCCTGCGCCGCAGGAGCCCCGACGGTCACCACCTGGTCGACCACGAACTCCTCGACCGGGCTGGCCGCCAGCGCCGCTGCCGTGGCGCCACCGGCCGCGGCGCCGACCAGCATCACGTGAGCGCCGGGCTCGACCGCTGCCGCGATCGTGCGGGCAGCCTCGGCCGCATACGAGCTGGTGATCGCGCTGACCAGCCGCAGCTTGCGCTCGCCGACGTACTGTCCGGGCAGGTAGGCGATATAGCGCCCCGGCGCGGCCGGCCGCACAGCGACGGCGGTGCTGGCGCTCTCCAGCGCAGCGATCAGATCGGCCAGCCCGGACGGCGTGACGGCGTCCTCCTGGACCGGGGGCGCGCCCGGCTCGGACGGCTCCGAGATCAGCTCGGCGGCCGTGTCACGGATCGCGGCGCCCGCGTCGGTGCGCAGCAGGGCGATGCCGGCGGCACGCAGCCCACCGGCAGCTGCCGCGGCCAGCTCCTCGTCTGCGGGCATGCCCGTGGTCAACATGCTGCGCAGCTGCAGGCTCTCCAGCAACCCGCCGCCACCGGAGGTGACGTGCTCCATCAGCTCCGGGTTCGTCGCGGCCAGCTCGCCCAGGTACGCCGCGACCCCGTCGCGGTCCAGCGCGTCGGTCTCGATCATGCCGGCCGAGACCAGCGAGCCGCCGAGCTCCACCTCGGGGGCGAGGAACCCGATGGCCCGCCCGGCGATCGAGCCGAGCGAGCGGTAGGCCGCGGTCTGCAGCTCGTCGATCCAGCGATAGGTCAGCACCGTCGCCCGTACGGCGAGGGCATCGGCGTCCAGCTCCAGCGAACGCCCGAGCAGCCCGCCCCGACCGAGCGCAGCCGCCTCGATCGACTCGATCGCCGCGTCGTGCGTCTTCGGGGAGAGCTCGGCCGACTCGCCGACATCCGGGTCGCGGAGGATCTCCTGCCCCGTCCGCGACCACGCCCGCAGCCGCTCGCCGACGGCGTCGAAGCCGTCGGCCACCTGGAGCATCCGCTCGTAGGCCGCCTCGTCCATGCCGCTCGTCATCAGGCGACCTCCGCCAGCAGCGGCGCCAGCTCGGTGGCGAGGTCGGCGGGCTCCACCCGGAGGATCTCCAGCAGGTCGTCGCCGGCGGCCGTGTCACCGGGTCCGGCCGCCCGGTGTGGACGCAGGGCGTGCCACCCGTCGGCCAGCAGGGTCCAGGCGGCGACGCCGATGGCGCGTGGCTGGAGGTGGGGGTCGGCAGGGACCGTCGAGACCAGGGCCCGCAGCCGCCCGTGTGCCTCGCCCGCGAGGGCGGTGAGCACGGTGCTCAAGGCCGTGTCACCGGTGAGGACGGGCACGAGCTCCGGGCGGCCCGCGCGGACGGCCTCGGCGGCGGCGTCGGCGATCTGCCAGGGCACCTGCAACGCGGTCGGCACCAGCGAGGAGCGGATCCTGGTCTCGCCGGGCAGCGCCGCCACCCGGGCCAGCTCCGCCGGCCACGCGCCGGCGGCGAACCAGGACAGCTCGAAGACCAGCCCGTCACCGGTGGCCAGGGTCGCCACCGAGCCCGCTCGATGCCGGTGCCAGGCGTGCGCGAGCAGGCCGTCGACCGCCACGTCGAGGTCCAGCGCGACCGTCGGGGCGGCCAGCAGGCCGAGGGCACCGGCGATCCCCGGGTCGACCCTGGGACTTCCGCCACCGCCCTCCGGCGCCAGCAGCCCGCGGCGGCGCAACGAGTCGGCCGGGTCGCCGAGTCGGGCGAGGACCTCGGCGTAGGTCTGGTCCTGGGTGGCCGTCGGGTTCAGCCCGAGCCTGGCGGCGAGGCTGCCACCGGTGGGCTCGGGTGCGGGCGGGACGACGTCGAACGGCAGCGGCGCTCCCAGGAGCTCGGCCAGCAGCCGCAGCTCGGTCAGGGTCAGGCCGACCCGGCGGGGGAGGTCGGCCCACACCTCGGCGGTGGGCGGCTGCGCCGGGCGGGCGACACCGAGGTCGATGGTCGGCATCAGAGCTCCACCTCCAGCCACTCGCGGCGTCCGGGGGCCGGCAGCGTGACGGCGGGCAGCTTCCCCTCCTGGGCCAGCAGGTCGGCGCGTCGCTCGGCCGCGACGATGGCCTCCTTGCGTCGCTCGACCTCGCTCAGGTGCCGGTCCAGCAGGTCGGCGGCCTCGTCGTGGCGCTCTGCCGTGGCACGCAGCGCCACCGCTCGGTCGCGGATCCGGCCGCGCAGTGCCTCGGCGGCCCGACCCGGCCACAGCACCGACTCGGTCCTCGAGACCAGTCGATCGGCCTCGGCGCGGATGTCGGCCGCCTGCTCGCGCAGCCGGCCGACGTGGGCGCGGATCACCTCGGTGTCGCCGTACATGCTCCGGCTCCTTCCCGTCCGGCGTCGCGGCGAAACGTGGCCGCTGCCGCTACCGGTCACGGGTGATCGCGAAGACCTGCCCGTGTGCCTGCCCGCCGGCCCGGAGGAAGCCGCTCAACTCGTCGCGGGCAGCCACCACGTCGGGGTCGGCGGAGGCGTCCACGGCCGCCGCGCCGGCGGTGTAGTGCTCGAGGGAGTGGTTCGCCACCACGCCCTGCACGCCGGAGTCGAAGCGCACCGTCACGTGCTGGGCGGAGGCCGAACCCTGGCCGGCGAGCTGCGGCACGAGATCGCCCTCGTGCTCCAGGGAGAGCACGTGGACGCCGGGCGGGTAGTGGTGCACCTGGGCGGTCGGCGCGCCGAGGGTGACCACGTCGCTGACCCGGTACGGCGAGGCGTGCGAGGCCAGTGCGACGGCCTCCATGCCGCCCTGGCTGTGGCCGACCAGCAGCACCTGCTCGCCGGGCCGGATGCCGGCAGCATGCATCGCCGCCAGCACGCCGGCGCCGTAGGCGGTGGACTGTCCGGCGAGCAGGCGCAGGTTCTCGTGCATGTCACGGACCTGGTCGTCGCTGCTGAGCGGATCCATGTCGTCGGTGCCCGGCAGGTAGACGACGTGTCGCCGGGCGCCGTCGTCGGCCACGAGCGTCTGCACCTCGACCACCCCGTCGAGGGCGGGATCGGTGCCGGACAGCTCGCCGAGGTGCTCGACCAGGTCGACGATGTCGCGCGGCGCCCGGTCGGAGGCCGGCACCGACAGCGGCACCCTGACGGTGACGGGTGGTGACTCCTCGCCGTACAGGGCAGCCAGTGCGCGGCTGCCCAGCGCGATGCCACCCTCGCCGAGGCGAGTGGTGAGGAGGGCGCCCGCTCCGGCCAGCGCCAGCTCACCGCGATCGAGCGGCGAGAGGCCCGATCCGTCCAGGAACAGCGCCTCCTTCGCGTCGACCCACAGCCGCCTTCCCTCGCCGATGTCGGCCGCCTCGATGCTCAGCCGCGCCCCGACGACCGCCGCCGCCAGCGCCTCCCACTCCGCGGCCACGACCGGCAGCGACTCGTGACCGGCCAGGAGAGCGGCCAGGGCCACCTCGACGCGACCGAAGCTCAGCGGGGCGAAGGCCGCACTGGCCAGCAGGTCGGGATCGACCAGCGTCTCGGTGGGCAGCGAGGACCAGCCGAGCAACCGCACGCCCGTGTGGGCGTAGGTGCCGGCCAGCCGGTCGAGGTCGTCGTACGCCGCGGCGAGCACCTCGCCGCCGCTCACGCCGGTGATGTGTGCCTGCGGCGCGCTCATCCCAGTGCCCCCAACGCGTGGGAGAGCGCGTGCACGGCACCGTCGAGTGCGTCGTGGACGACGCCCACCCGGTGGGCGTGCCGGTCGAGGGCCTCGGCGGCGTCCTCGTGCAGCGTGGCCGTACGCCGCAGGCCACCTGCGCTGTGCCGGGTCGCGGCACGCATGGCGTCGGCTCCCAGCCCCTGCCAGGCGGCCTCGTCGGCGAGACGGACCAGGTGGTCGGCCAGGTCGTGGATCTCATCGGCCCGGCGGCGCAGGGCACGGGCGCGGCCCCGGATCGTTGCTGGTTCTGCGAACATCTCTCCTCCAAGCGGTCGGGCCGTCCCGACCGACACCTGCCCGCCCGGAGGGAGCGGAAACCTCAGCCCCGCACGGCTGTGGACAACCGGTTCAGCGCGCTGCCGATCTCGGCGGTGTCCCCGGCGAAGCTCATCCGCACGTACCGGTGGCCGGCCTCGGTGTCGAAGTCGATCCCGGGCGCCAGGGCGACGCCGTGGGTGTCCAGCAGCCACCTCGCCCAGCTCATCGTGTCGTCGGTCAGGTGGCTGACGTCGGCGTAGACGTAGAAGGCGCCGTCGGCCGGTGCCAGCCGGTCGATGCCGAGGCTGCGCAGCCCGTCGAGCAGCAGCGCCCGGTTGGTGGCGTACCGGGCCACGTGGCCGTCCAGCTCGGCGCAGGACTCGGGGGTGAACGCGGCGACGGCGGCACGCTGCGCCAAGGTGGGTGGGCAGATCGTGAAGTTTCCGGTCAGCACGTCGACGGCCCGGCGCAGCCGCCCGGGCACGAGCATCCAGCCGATCCGCCACCCCGTCATGGAGAAGTACTTGGAGAAGCTGGCGAAGACGACCGCCTCGCGGCTGGTCTCCCAGGCACTGCTGGTGCGGGCCGGTCCGTCGGCCGGGGCGCCGTACTCGATGCCGTGGTAGATCTCGTCCGAGATCAGCTGCACGCCGTGACGCTCGCACCAGGTAGCGATCGCCGCCAGCTCCTCGGGCCGCATGATCGTGCCGGTCGGGTTGGCCGGGCTGGCCACCACGACACCCTTGAGGTCGGGCACGCGCGTCAGCTGCTCCAGCGTCGGCTGGAACCTCGTCCGCTGCCCGCTCGGCAGCTCGACGACCTCGCAGCCGAGGGCGGTCAGCACGTTGCGGTAGCAGGGATAGTTGGGCCGCGCCATCGCGACCCGGTCGCCGGCGTCGAAGGCGGCCAGGAACGCCAGCAGGAAGCCACCGCTGGCACCGGTCGTCACCACCACGTCGTCGGGACCGACCTCGAGCCCGTGCGTACGCCGGTGATGTTCCGCGATGGCCTCGCGCAGCTCGAGGATGCCCGTGGCGGGGGTGTATCCGAGAGGATCGCCGCTCTGCAGCAGGCGCACGGCCTCGGCGGTGACCGGCCCCGGGGCGCCCGTCAGCGGCTGGCCGGCGAGCAGGCTGAGGACGTCGCCGCGCTCCCGTTGCCGGCGGGACGCCGCCTCGATCATGTCCATGACGTGGAACGGCGGGACGTTGGCGCGCCTGGCGACCTGGAGCTGGGCCTGGAGGTGGGCCTGGAGGTGGGCCTGGCGAGCCGCCGGCTGCGGGTCCGCGGCGGCCTGGGGAAGTCGGGCATCCATGGGCCCACGTTAAGGCGCTGGCTAGGCTGGGATCCCGCCGCCCGCGACAGCCCCCGTCCAACCGGCCTGCCGAAGCAAGGTGACATGAGCGTCCACGAGCTCGACCTGTTCCTGCTCGTGGGGTCTGCCGTGACGCTGTGCGCGATCTTGGCGGTACGGCTCACGTCGGTGGCCGGGCTGCCCTCGTTGCTGGTCTACCTCCTGATGGGAGTCGCGCTCGGCGACGCGGGGTTCGGCATCCACTTCAACGACGCCGAGCTGGCCCACTCGCTGGGCTTCGCGGCGCTCGCGCTGATCCTGGCCGAGGGCGGCGTCACCACCTCGTGGCGGGTGCTGCGGCCCTCGATGCGCCTGGGCATGTCGCTGGCGACGATCGGTGTCGCGGTCTCGGTCGGGGTGATGGCGGTCGGAGCGCACTACCTGCTCGGGCTCCCGTGGGAGCTCGCGGTGCTGCTCGGTGCCGTGACCTCGCCGACGGATGCGGCCGCCGTCTTCTCGGTGCTGCGGGTGGTGCCCCTGCCGAGGAGGCTGACGGGGGCGCTCGAGGCGGAGTCCGGGCTCAACGACGCGCCGACGGTCGTGCTGGTGACCCTCGTCTCCGCCGGCACGGTGCACGACCACGCGTGGTGGGTCGTGGTGCTCATCATCGCCGGCGAGCTCGTCCTGGGGCTGGTCGCAGGATGGCTGGTCGGGCTGGCAGGAGCCTGGATCCTGCGACGGGTGTCGCTGCCCTCCTCGGGCCTGTACTCACTCAGCGTGCTGGCGCTGTGCTTCCTCGCCGACGCCGGTGCCTCGACGCTGCACGGCAGCGGCTTCGCCGCCATCTACGTCGCCGCGTTGGTGCTGGGCAACGCCGAGCTCCCGCATCGCCAGGTCACCCGCGGCTTCGCCGAGGGCGTCGCCTGGCTGGCCCAGATCGGGCTGTTCGTGATGCTCGGGCTGCTGCTCTCGCCGGCCACCCTGGAGTGGTCGATCGTGGGCAAGGCGCTGGTCGCCGGCCTCCTGCTGACCTTCGTCGCTCGGCCGGTGGCGGTCCTGGTCGCGATGGTGGTCCAGCCGCTGGGGGTGCGTGAGGGAGCGTTCCTCTCCTGGGCCGGGTTGCGCGGTGCGGTGCCCGTGGTGCTCATGACCATCCCGCTCGCCGACGGCGTACCCGGGGCGGTGCACCTGTTCGACCTGGTCTTCGTCCTGGTGGTCGTCTACACGCTGATCACGGCTCCGACCCTGCCCCTGATCGCCCGTCTGCTCGGATTGGCGCAGCCGCACGATCCTCGTGCGTTCGAGCTGGAGGTGGCGGTGCTGGAGCGTATCGCCGCCGACCTGCTGCAGATCACCATCACGCCGCGCTCGCGGCTGCACGGTGTCGAGGTCGGCGAGCTGCGGTTGCCGCGCGGTGCCTCGGTGTCGATGGTGATCCGCGAGGGTGAGTCGATCGCGGCCGAGCAGCGCACGGTGCTCAAGCACGGTGACGACCTGCTCGTGGTCACGCCGCGACCGCTGCGGGAGCAGACCGAGCGGCGGCTGCGTCAGGTCTCCCGGCACGGCCGGCTGGCCGGCTGGGTCCGCTCGCTCTAGCTCCGGGTGACGCTCAGCTGAGCGTCGGGCTGCAGATCGTGGCGTTGGTCGCGGCGGTGATGGACTTGGGCCCGGTGCCCACGGCGCCGAACTTGTCCCCGACCACGACCACGACGCCCGGCTCCGCGACCGACTTGCGCACCACCTTGGCGCCGGGCAGCCAGGCGGCGACCAGCTTGACCGCGGGACTGGCGGGATCCTCGGTCCAGATCTGCACGCTGCCGACCTTGGTGCCGCTGGCCGCGTTGCCGGAGTGGCCCTCCGCGAACCCGCCGTCCTTCAGCGCCGTCATCGTGCGCCCGGCCAGGCCCTCGCGCTTGGACGCGTTCAGCACGCTGACCGTCACCTGCGCCGGGAAGACGTGGTCGCCGACGTTGACGCTGGCCGAGCTGCAGACCGGCGCGTCCGCCTTCTTCGGGAACGGCTTGGTGAGCAGGGCGAAGCCCCACCCGCCGATCACCACGACGAGGAGAGCGACCACGACGAGGGTCAGCAGGGTCCGGGCACCGGTCAGCACGCGCCGAATCCTAGGCGTTCGTGCCAGCCGCGGGGTCGCTCACCAGGGTGTGCACCCGGGCGTGCAGCACCAACCGCTGCTGCAGGGCGGCTCGCAGCGCCCGGTGGAGCCCGTCCTCGAGGTAGTACTCGCCGTGCCACTCCACGACGTGGGCGAACAGGTCGCCGTAGAACGTCGAGTCCTCGTCCAGCAGGGAGCCGAGCTGGAGCGTGTCCTTGGTGGTGACGAGCTCGTCGAGGCGCAGCTGGCGCGGCGGCAGGGCCGCCCAGTCCTTCGCCGTCAGACCGTGATCGGGATAGGGGCGGCTCGCTCCGACGCGCTTGAAGATCACCCGTCGACCCTAACCCGACCCGAGGACGCCCGGACGTCGCGAGGCGTCGTCAGCAGTCTGGAAAGACACATCAGGCCGGGTCCCGTGCGTAACGGGCCCGGCCTGGGCGTGTGTGGTGCTCGTCGGTCGAGCGCTGCTCAGGCCGACCAGCGCAGCGAGTCGTCGACCAGATCGGCGAAGGCGTAGGTGCCACGCAGATCCTCGCGCTCCTCCATCAGCTTGGCCAGCGCGCTGGCGTGACGGTTGCGGAGGTTGAACCGCTGTACGGTGACGCGGTCCAGCTCCTCGACCAGCTCGGTCGCGGTGGGGTTCTCCATCTCGGCCCTCCTGTCGTGAATGCGGGTTGGTGACTCCAAGCGTTCCCTACGAAAGTCGCCAGGAGGTTGTTGGAACGTTACAAGCAGGTGACCAAATAGTCCAAAGTCCTGTGACTTACTCGACTTAGACGTCTCGACGTCGCTGGTCGAGGCCGCCAGGGCCAGCGCCGAGAACGCTCAGAGCGTCGGCTCGGACCAGGCCAGCTGCACGACCTCGGTACCTCGGTCGCGGGTGACGAGCCGACCACGACCCGGAGGAGCCGGTACGGCGCGCACGTTGCCGATGAGCTGACCCTCCGACGGATCCCCGGAGAGCAGCAGCCCCGGCATGGCCAGGTCGCGCAGACTCTGGATGACCGGCTCGTACAGCGCCCGGGAGGCACCGCCCGCGCGGCGCGCCACCACCACGTGCAGGCCGGTGTCGCGGGCCTGGGCGAGCAGGGGTTGCAGTGCCTGCACCGGCGAGCCCTGCTGGGTCGCGACCAGGTCGTAGTCGTCGACGAGCACGAACACCTCGGCACCGGTCCACCACGATCGGTTGCGCAGCTGCTCGGGGGTGACGTCGGGACCCGGAAGCCGGCTCTCCAGGTAGCTGGCCAGATCCTTGAGCGCGGGCGCGGCCTGACCGGCCGAGGTCAGGTAGTTGAGCAGGTACTCCTCGGGGATCTCGCCCAGCAGCGAGCGTCGGTAGTCGACCACGACGAGCTGAGCCTGCTTGGGCGTGCGGGTCCGCATCACCTCGTGGGCGTAGGAGCGCAGCAGCGCGCTCTTGCCGGACTGGCCGTCACCGAAGACCAGCAGGTGGGGCTCGGTGTCCGGGTCCAGCCCCACGGGTGCGAGCTCGCGCTCGTTGATGCCGAGCAGCAGCCTGCCGCCCGGCACGTCGGCGTCGATGCCGGCCGCCGCGCGGACGTCGTCCATCTTGATCTGCTCGGGCAGCAGGCGCAGCTTCGGGCCCTCCGGGCCGGTCCACGCCGCCCGGACCCGCTCGATGAGGTCCTCGACCCCGTCACCGAGCGTCGTCGAGTGCTGGTCGCCGTCGATGCGCGGCAGCGCGCCGAGGAAGTGCAGCTTCTGCGGCACCAGACCGCGACCGGGCCGCCCGGCCGGCACGAGCCCGGCGATCTTGCGGTCGATCTCGGAGTCGGTCGCATCGCCCAGCCGCAACTCCAGCCGGGTGCCGAGCAGGTCGCGCATCGCGGCGCGGTAGTCGGCCCACCGCGTGGCGGCGGTGAGCAGGTGGAAGCCGAAGGTCAGACCGCGCTGGGCGAGTTGCTGCAGCTCGATCTCGATGTCGTCGAAGTCGGCCCGCAGCGTCGCCCACCCGTCCACGACGAGGAACACGTCGCCGTACCCGTCGTCGGCGCGCCCGCGCGTCGCGCCCTGCCGGCGTCGCGCGCGGTAGGTCTCGATGGAGTCGATGCCCTGGGCGCGGAAGTAGGCCTCGCGACGATCGACCACCCCGCGCACCTCGGCGATGATCCGGCGTACGACGTCGGGCTCGCTGCGGGTGCCGATGCCGGCCACGTGCGGCAGCCGGGCCAACGGCGCGAACGTCCCGCCGCCGAAGTCGAGCACGAAGATCTGTGTCTCCAGCGGCGTCGTGGTCAAGGACAGCGAGGCGACGAAGGTGCGCAGCAGCGTGCTCTTGCCGGACCGCGGGCCACCCACGACCGCCGCATGGCCGGCCGCGCCGCCGAGGTCGACGCTGAGCGTGTCGCGGCGCTGCTCGTGCGGCCGGTCGACGGTGCCCAGGGGCACCACCAGGCCGCCGGCGCCGCGCCACGACGGCGAGGTCAGCCCGGCGACGGGATCCACCACGAGATCGGGCAGCAGCTGGTCGAGGGTGTCCGGTACGTCGAGGGGCGGCAGCCAGACCTGGTGGGCGGGCATGCCGTGCCCGGTCATCCGGGCGACGGCGATGTCGAGGAGCGACTCGTCGCTCGAGGGCGGTTGCGGGGTGGTCTCGACCGGCCGCGGCGGCGCCTCGACGGGGTCGAGTCCCCGGACCGGGGCGATGGTGAACGGCAGGATGCCGCTGATCGCGCCGGCGTCGTCGCGACGCACGCGCGCACCGCCCGAGGGCGGTCCCGAGACGTAGGCGGCCTTGAACCGCAGCATCGAGGTGGGGTCCGGCTTGAGGTAGCCCAGGCCGGGGACGGCGGGCAGCTCGTAGGCGTCGGGGACGCCGAGCACGGCGCGCGACTCCTGCGCGGAGAACGTGCGCAGCCCGACCCGGTAGGACAGGTGTGACTCCAGGCCGCGCAGCCGGCCCTCCTCGAGCCGTTGCGAGGCGAGCAGCAGGTGCAGGCCCAGCGAGCGGCCGAGCCGACCGATGGCCACGAACAGGTCGATGAACTCCGGCTTGGCCGAGAGCATCTCGGAGAACTCGTCGACCACGATGAACAGCGACGGCAGGGGCGGCATCGACGGATCGTTGGTCCGAGCCCGCTCGTAGTCCTTGATCGAGGAGAAGTTGCCTGCCTCGCGCAGGAGCTCCTGGCGGCGCACCATCTCGCCCGAGAGTGCGTCCTGCATGCGGTCGACCAGGGTGAGCTCGCCGGCCAGGTTGGTGATCACCGCCGAGACGTGGGGCATCTCGGCCATGCCGGCGAAGGTGGCCCCACCCTTGAAGTCGACCAGCACCATGTTGAGCTGCTCGGGGGAGTGGGTCAGCGCCAGGCCCAGGACGAGCGTTCGCAGGAACTCCGACTTGCCCGAGCCGGTCGCGCCGATGACCAGCCCGTGCGGCCCCATGCCCTGCTGGGCGGACTCCTTGATGTCGAGGTGGACCGGCGCACCGTTGTCCCCGAGCCCGATCGGCACCCGCAGCCGATCGCGCGCCGGACGCGGACGCCACGACACCTCCGGGTCGAGCACCCGTACGTCGCTGAGCCCGAGCAGCTCCATGATGTCGGTGGGGCCGGTGAGTTCGGCGTCACCGGCCTCGGCGGCGCCGGCGGCGACCGTGTGCAGCGGTGTGAGCCGGCGGGCGAAGGCCTCGGCCACCTGCTGGTCGCACTGGTCGACCCGGGCGTGGACCGGCTCGGCGCGCACCCGCAGCACCGAGGCGCTCGCGTACCCCTCCTCGTCGGGCTCGCCCTCGAGCTGCAGCCGCAGCCAGCTGGCATCGACCAGCTCGTCCCAGCGCGAGGGCAGGTCGAGCACCGTGACGCCGTGCACGCCGTCCTGCGGGAGCACGTGGTTGCCCGGAGGGATGGTGACCCCGTCGACGACGACCAGGATGTGTGGGGTCAGCGTGCGTTCGTCGGAGCCGAACCGCGGCCGGTCGAGGAGGTCGGCCGGCAGCAGCGCGGCCAGGTCGTCGAGCGAGGTGGCGACCATCCGCCGCGGTCCGACCGCGTCCGCCTCGCGGGCGCTCTGTGCGTGCGGAAGCCACTTGACCCAGTCCCAGTGCGCCCGCAGCGCCTCGGTGGTGAGCACGGCGACGACGAGCTGGTCGGGTGAGTGGAACGTCGTGGCGGCACAGACCAGGGCGCGCGCGGCGGAGCGTGCCGGATCCTCGGCGCCGCAGATCTCGATCCGGTCGAAGGCTCGCAGGTCCAGGGAGGCCGGCAGGTCCGGCTGCAGCCGGTGCACCACCAGCAGCCGGTGCAGGGCCGAGGCGGCCGCCGGGTCGACCTGGTCGATCGGAGCGCTGTCCGGCGGTACCAGGGTCAGCGAGAGCGGCTGATGGCACACGCCGTACCTCACCTGGAGGAAGCGGGGATCGGAGACCCCTCGTTCCCAGAGCCGGGAGCGCTCCTCGGCCAGCGCGGGCAGCGAGCTGGGGTGGGGGTGGTGCCAGGTCAGGGCGCGGCGCTGCTGGTCGCCGGCGGTGCGGGCGGTCTCGCGCACCGAGGCGAGATAGCGCAGGTAGTCGGTCCGCTGACCACCGACGCTCTGCTGCTTCTGCTTCCGCTGCCGGTCGATCTGCACCACGATGAAGCCGATGGTGGCGAAGAGGAACATGCCGGCGGAGATGTACTGCCGCCCGCCGGCGCCCTGCCCGGTGCCGCCCATGGTGGCGACCAGCACGATCGAGCCGAGGCTGCCCAGCATCGGGATCGCGTTCATCAGGACGCCGCCGCTGCCCTCCGCCTGGTCGAGCGGTGGCGGCGGCTGCAGCACGATCTCGCCGGTCGGCAGCTCGGGCTCGTCCGAGCGACCTCCACGCAGGGTGGACGGGGCCGTCGAGAGGGCAGGACTCACGTCGGTGCACTTCCCTGATTCAGGCACTCGAAACCTGGGTAGTAGGGCGGCGTGACAGCCGGACGCATCGCAGGCAGCCTCGCGCTGACCGTGCACGGCACCCGCGGCGCGGTCGACCTCGTCGTCCCGCCGGACGCGACGGCGATGGACCTGGCGCGGGAGTACGCCGCCCAGCTCGGGCTGACCCATGTCCCCCCGCTGCTCACCCCGCTCGGCGAGTCCTTGACGCCCGGCGACGTGCTCAGCAGCCGTGGGCTGGTCTCCGGAGACCTCCTGGTCGTGGCCGAGCCGGTGGGAGCGCCTGCGGATCGGCACCGTCGGGCGCTGTGGCGAGCGGCGCTGGCGGGCCGAGCCGACGATCCGCCGGGACCGCTCTCGGCGCTGCTCGTCGCCTTGGCCGCCGCCGCCGCGCTCACCGCCGGCTGGCTCGCCCCCCACCTGAGCGCCGCCCGGCAGGACACGGTGGTGTGGCTGCTGCTCGCCGGTGCCGCCACGGGGCTGGTGCCGACGGGGCGGCTGGCACCTCGTCGCGCCGTCGTCGCGCCGTTCCTCGCCGGCGCGGCCGCCTATGCGATCGCCTGGGACCCGGCACCGGAGCGGCTGCCCACGATCATCGGGGTCGGTGCGCTCGCGGCGGCCGTCACCGCCGCCGTGGCACGGGCCTTCGACCGGCGCGCCGAGGAGGCGCTGCGGGTCTGGATCGTCGCCGGCGTGCTGGTCTTCTCGGTCAGCTGCGGTGCCGCGCTGCTCGACCTGGCACCCAGGGTGGTGTGGGCCGTGCTGCTCGCGGTGGCGGTGCTGGGTGCGCGGGTGGTTCCCTCGCAGGCCGTCGACGTGCCGGACGGCTACCTGGTCGACCTGGAACGGCTCGCGGTGAGTGCCTGGTCCGCCCGCGCCCAGCCGGGTCGCCGGGGCCGGACCCTCGTGCCGGTCGGGGCGGTCGCCGATGTGGCCGCGCGCGGCGCCCGCATCGTCCAGGCGGCAGCGGGCGCGGTGCTGGCGCTGGTGCTGCTCGCGGCGCCCCTGCTGCTGGCGGGAGCGGACCTGCCCGTCGACCGGGTCGGTGCGCGGCTGATGGTCGGGCTGGCCGGGATCTCGCTGCTGTTCACCGCTCGCAGCTATCGCTACGCGGTCCCGCGCGGCCTGCTGCGCGCCGCCGGCCTGTGGTGCCTGGCCTGCGACGCCGTGGTCCTGCTGCCGCGACTCGACGCGGGTCGGACGGTGCTCGTGGTGGGCGGCGCGGTAGTGGTCGCTCTCGGCGTACTCGCTGCGGCGGTGGCGACCGGGCGGGGGTGGCGATCGGCGTGGTGGGCGGCTCGCGCCGAGCTGGCCGAGGCCCTCGCGATGGCCGGCACGCTCGCGCTGCTGGTCGTGGCGACCGGATTCTTCCGCGCGCTGTGGGAATCGCACTTCGGTGTTTAGCGCCCCACCGCCCGGGAATACGGCGAATGTCCGGACGATCGGGATCCGGAAGAACTCCTCGATCCGGCGGCCCTACCGCCAGGAAGGATAGCGACCATGAGTGGTCCCAACGGCGGTGGCGTGGTCAACCAGGGGGCAGGCGTCCTCGAGCAGGCTGCCAAGGAGGTCGCCGCGGCGAAGAGCGACCTCGACCAGATCGCGGCCAATCTGCGCGGGCAGATCGAGCCGATGGTGGCGAGCTGGAAGGGTGCCGGCGCCAACGCGTTCTTCGAGTTCCACAACGCCTGGCACGAGAAGGAGAAGAAGATCGTGGACATCTTGACGAACTTCTCCAACGCGATCAGCACCACGCACACCAACAGCACCCAGATCGACTCCGACGAGTCGTCCAACTACAAGAACATCGCCGGCCGGCTCGGCTGAGCTGCGACGCAATCAGCGAAGAGAAGGAGACACGACATGTCTGACGGGACGATCCGCGTCGCCGGTGCCGACCTCGAGCAGATGGCGACCGACATGAAGACCGCCAACAGCTCCATCCAGTCACGGCTCGACGACCTCAAGTCCAACCTCGAGAAGATCTTCGGCGCCGGCTGGGAGGGTCAGTCGCGCGAGGCGTTCGACACCGCACACGCGCAGTGGACGACCCAGATCGCCGACATGCAGCAGATCATGACCGACGCCCACAACAACGTGCTCACCTCCCGCGAGAACTACGCGGCGGGTGACAAGAAGGCCGCCGGCTTCTTCTGAGCCTCGACGATCCGCGACGAAACCCTCGATGACACAAGCGCCTGCGGCCGCCTCCGGGCTGGTCCGCGTCACGGTCGCCTCCGGCACGCGCCGGGTAGATCTCGTTCTACCCGGCGCCGTGCCCGTTGCGGAGCTCGTTCCCGAGCTCGCCCGTAGCGTCGGCCTCCTCGACGCCGCCACCGTCTACGGCGGCTACCGGCTCGTGCTCCCGGACGGTCGCCGGCTCGCCCTCGACTCCGGCCTGATCAGCCAGGGGATCGAGGACGGCGGCGTGCTCACGCTCAGCGCCGGGGTCGACGAGCCGACTCCGCGGGTGTACGACGACGTCGTCGAGGCGATGACCGACGTCGTCGAGCGCGAGCTGCGGCCCTGGCGGCCCGAGCAGGGCCGCCTGACGGCGCTGGTCGCGAGCGCCCTGTTCCTGCTCCTGGGCGCCGTGGCGCTGCTGGTGCAGCACGAGTCCCGTCTTGCGGGCGTCGCTGCGGGAGTGGTGGCTGCCGTCCTCGTCGGCGCCGCCGTCGTGCTCTCGCGCGCCGAGCGCGAGCCGGAGGCCTCGGTCGCGGTGGCCTGGCTGGCCGCCGCCTACGGCGCCGTCAGCGGGCTGGTGCTGGCCTGGCAGTCCGCGGGCGCCGGGGTCGAGGTGATGGGCCTGCCGCTCGCCGCCGCCGGCGGTGCCGTCCTGCTGGTCGGCTTCGTCGGCCTGCTCGGCCTGGCGGTCGAGGGCCGTACCCTGCTGCTCCCGGCGGCGGTGGTCGGCGCGATCCTGCTCGCCGTCGGCCTGATCGTCCGGGCCGGCGACTGGGACGGCTCGGTGGTGCTGACCGTCGTGCTGGTCGTGGTCGTGCTCGCCGGCGGGGTCTTCCCCTGGCTCGCGCTGGGCATGACCTCGACCGATGTCGACCGGCTCTACTCACCGCAGGACATCACCGCCGACCCGGCGGCGATCGACCCGACCCGGGTCGCCGCCGATGCGCGCATCGCCCACGAGATCCTCATCGGGATCTCCGCCACCGTCGGGGTGCTGCTCGTGCTGGTCGCACCGTTCGCCGTCGGTCTCGGGCTGTGGGGCACCCTGCTGGCGGTCGCCTCCTGCGCCGCGGTGATGCTGCGCACCCGGCAGTACCGCACCGGCAGCGAGGTGCTGGTGGGCCTGGTCCTCGGCGTGGTCGCCCTCGTCGTCACCGGCGCGGCGCTGCTCTGGCTGCATCCGTCCTGGCGGCCGACCACCGCTGTGGTCCTGGCCGCGGTCGGCGCGGTCGTGCTCGCCGGCACGATGCTGCCGGCGACGCCGTCGGTGCGCCGCGGTCGCCTCGGCGACGTGGCGGAGTCGGTCTCCCTGGTCCTGTTGCTGCCCCTGCTGGTGCTCGCCAGCGGCGTCTTCGGCTCGGTCTCGATCTAGGCCGCGGCGCGAGCGATGACGACGAAGAAGGACCTGGTCGAGGCGCATGCCTTCAGCCGGCGCCGGCTGGTGACGGCGTTCCTCTCCGGCGCGCCAGGCGGGCGCGAGGTCGAGCCGTCACGTCCTGGTCGCACCATCGTCGGAGGCGCGGCACTGGCCCTCCTGCTCGTCGCGGGGGCGGCCATCGCCTCCGTGCTCGCCCCGCGCACCCAGACCGACTGGGACAAGCCGGGCCTGGTGATCTCCAAGCAGACCGGCGAGCGCTACGTCATCACCGCCCAGGGCGCACCGCTGCGGCCGGTGATCAACGTGACCTCGGCCCAGCTCATCCTGGGCGCGCACGTCACGCCCACGATCGTGTCGCAGAAGACCCTGGACGGCCGGGTCCCCGGCGACGACATCGGCATCCTCGGCGCCCCGCAGCAGCTTCCCACCGAGGGTGCGTTCGTCGAGTCCGGCTGGACGGCCTGCACGGCGGACGGCGCCGGCATCACGGTCTCTGTCGCTCGCCGGCCCGCTGTCGCGGTCGCCGCCGGCTCGGGCGTCACCGTGACGGCCGACGGCAAGACGTTCTGGGTGGTGGCTGAGGGCGCCGACCACCACGCCTGGCGCTACCAGGTGCCGCGGCTGGACGGCGAGGACAACCTGCTCGAGGCCGTCGGCCTACCGCAGGAGGCCCAGGCCGCCCGCGTCTCGGATGCCTGGCTCGCGCTCTTCCCGGCCGGAGGTGCGCTCGACCTGGAGAGCTTCGGCCTCGGGTCGAGGGTCGGCCAGAGGGTCTCCTACGCCGGCCAGGGCGGCATCGCCGCGAACGCCCGGGTCGGCGACTTCGCCACCGTGAGCAGCACCGGCCGGGTGTTCCTGCTGACCCCCGACGGCCCGGCGCCGATGGATCCGTTCGCGGCGGCGATCTACACCACCACCGCCGAGCTGGTCGGCAACGGCCCGAAGGAGGCCGGCACCAAGCAGCTGCCCAGTGTCGGGCAGGTCGCGCCGACCTGGGCGGGGGCGCACTGGCCGGTCGCCACGCTCGGCTCCCTGGACGGCCCCGTCTGTGGCGAGCTGATCGCGAAGGCGGGCATCGCGCCGTACGTGCGGTTGGCGAGCGATCCGCACCGCAGCGCCTGGTCCTCGCCCCCGGCCGGCCGGCTCGACCCGGTCGCCGACCCCGGCTCCGGGGCACTGGTGCGCAGCGGTGACTGGGGCCAGACCACCAGCAGCAGCACCTGGATCGTCGACGACAGGGCCAAGGTCTACCCGATCCAGGACGAGCAGACGCTGGACCGGCTCGGCTTCGCCAGCTACAAGGCACCGCTGGTGCCCGACGCGTGGGTGAAGGTGCTGGGAGCCGGCGTCCCCCTCTCCAGCGCGCTCGCGCTCTGCTCGCCGGAGAACCCGCCGACGACCACCGACACGGGGGCAGGATCGTGCTCCTGAGGCTCGCGGCGATCGGGGTCGCCGCCGCCTCGCTGAGCCTGTCCGTCGTGAGCGCCGTTCCCGCCAGCGCGGCGGCCGACCAGCTGCCGGAGTGCAGCGGCGTGTCGGCGAACCAGCCGCGTGGCTCCTCGCTGCTCACGGTGCCGTCCAGCGACCCGCTGGAGCAGATCGGGGTGCGGGACGCGCAGCACTGGCTCCGCGCCCGCGGCATCGAGCCGGGTGCCGGGACCACCGTCGCCGTGGTCGACTCCGGCGTCGGCGCCGGGGTACCCCGGGCACCGGGCAGCGCGGCGGGCACGCCGGCGTACTTCCACGGCAGCGCCGTGGCCGGGATCATCGCCGGCCCGCTGGGCATCGCCCCGGCCGCCCGGATCCTCGACCTGCGGGTCTACACCGCCGAGGACTCCCCGGGCGGGCCGCAGGTCTCGGCGGCGGGGGTCCGCTCCGCCTTCGACCAGCTGGTGGCGCATCCCGAATGGCGGGTGAGCATCGTCAACGCCTCGCTGGAGATCGGCGACGACCCCGGCGTGGCCGCCGACATCGCCAAGCTGCGCAAGCGCGGAGTGATCGTGGTCGCCTCCACCGGCAACAGGACCCAGCAGGCCTCGGGGGTGCCGTCGACCTACATCGGCGGCGAGGACTTCGCGCGGCACTACTTCCCGGCCGGGTACGACGGGGTCCTCGGCGTCAGCGCCGTGGCACCGCCCGGTGGCGACACGGCCGGTGCGGTGTTGGCCAACTCCGCCACCGACCTGAGCGCTCCGACGGCGGGGCTGCGCACGCTGAGCGTGCTCGGGTCGC